>NZ_AP028664.1:0-300000 GCF_041154455.1 Variovorax sp. V213 | reverse complement strand
GCGCCGCGTTGTAGAGCACCGCGCCCACGCGCGGGCCCGCGAGGTAGCCGAGCATCGAGAGGTCGGGCACGAGCAGCCACAGGGCGAACACGCCCCAGCCCGCGCCGAACTGCGCATAAGCCGCCAGCGCCGCGGCGAGCACCACCACGCCTTCCGCTCGCAGCAGCAGGCGCACGCCACCCGTCGGCGCCACTGCCTGGTCGTGGGATACCGCGGAACCGGCTTCGCCGGGCCGCAGGTATCGCCCCCTTGCAGGGGGTTGGCGAAGCGACACGAAGTGCGCGAAGCCTGGGGGTGAGCCAAGCCTAGCCACGATGGCCCCAGCGGCGGCCGCCACGGTCCATGAAGTCGCGCACCTTCTGCTGCTGCGCGGCGTTCAGGCTGTCGAAGAAATCGGCGGCGGCCGCGATGATTTCCGGGCTGCCGTTGCGCACGGCCGTGGTCTTCTCGTCGACGAGCCGCGCGGCGCCGGCCTGATCGAGCTTGTTGCCCGCGAACAGCGCCTTGAACTGCGAGCGCGGATCGCCCGCGCCACCCGCGCCGCGCATCGCTTCACGCTGGGCCTGCAGCTTCTCGGCCAGCGCGGTGAGCTTCTGCTTTTGCAGGGTGTCGAGTTCGAGCTTGCTGCCGACGCGCTCGACCATCTTGGTGCGGAACTCGGTGGGGTCGCCGCCGCCCCAGCCATGCCGATGGCCGGCGCAGCCGGCGATGCTGCCCGCCACCACCGCGAGGCCCGCGAAACCGAAGAGAGTGCGTTTGATCCAGTGTTTCATGATGTTCCTTGCGGCCCGGGGCGTGTGCGGCGGGCGTGAGTCTTAAAGCTTGTTGCTGTTGCCGGCGGCTGCGGCACGTGCATCGAGCGGGTTCTGCAGCGTCGAGATCACCTTGCTGTTCACGCGCGAACCCGAGGTCACGTTCTGGTCGGGTGCGGCGGCGGCGCGCATGGCTTCGTAGACGACGCCGGCGCGGTCTCTCGACACGGCCATGGTCTCGGCGCCGCGCGAGCCGCGCACCACGTTCTGGTCCGGCGCGGCGGCCGTGCGGACGGCCTCGGCGTTGACTTCGGCGCGGCTCATCGCCGATGCGAGAGGCTGGACGCCTTCGTAGGATTCAGCCTTGGCACCGGCCGCGGCCAGCAGGGCAAAGGAGCCGACGGTGACGATCTGCGTGAGGGAGAGGGGCTTCATGTTTCAGGCCTTTCTACTTTCTATAGTGGAAGAGGAGACCTGATGGTGCTTGCCGCCGCGCGGCAAGTCCTTTCACCGCAGTTTCAGCATGTTTCGTTTTATGTCAGTTCGCCCTGCATCTGAGCGAATTGAGTGCGGAAGAACTAACTATCCGGCCAGGGCGGCGGCGGGATCGTCCGATTCGAGCACGCTCTTGGCCCAGGCTTCGAGCTTGCCGGTGTCGGCGCGCAGCACTTCCTGCTTGACGGCGAGGATGCGCGAGGGATGCATCGAGAAGCTGCGCAGCCCCAGGCCGAGCAAGAGGCGCGTGAAGGCCACGTCGCCCGCCATCTCGCCGCACACGGCCACGCCCTTGCCCTGGCGGCGGCATTCGGCAATGGTGTCGGCCACGAGCTTCAGCACCGCCGGATGGGCGGGGTCGTAGAGATGGGCCACCGCTTCGTCGGCACGATCGATGGCCAGCGTGTACTGGATCAGGTCGTTGGTGCCGATCGACAGGAAATCGAAGTACTTCAGGAAGGTCTTGAGCGTGAGCGCCGCGGCGGGAATCTCGATCATTGCGCCGAGCTTCACGTTGCCGTAGACAGCGCCGCGGCTGTCGAGCTCCGTGCGCGCGAAGTCGATCAGCGAGAGCGTCTGGCGGATCTCGCTGGCGTGCGCGAGCATCGGAATCAGCAGGTGGATTTCGCCATGCGCCGCCGCACGCAAGATGGCGCGCAGTTGGGTGAGAAACATCGCCGGATCGGCCAGGCTCCAGCGAATGGCGCGCAGGCCCAGCGCGGGGTTCAGGTGCTCCTGCTTGCTGGCCGCCTTGCCGTCGATGGGCTTGTCGGCGCCCACGTCGATGGTGCGGATGGTGACCGGCATGCCCTGCATGCCCTCGACCGCGCGCTTGTAGGCCTGGTACTGCTCTTCCTCGTCGGGCAGGCGGGTCTGTCGCTGCGACTCGCGGCCCATGAATAGGAACTCGCTGCGAAACAGCCCGACGCCCACCGCGCCGGCCTTGACGGCGCCGACGGTGTCTTCGGGCATCTCGATGTTGGCGAGCAGCTCGACGCGCTGGCCATCGAGCGTGACCGCCGGCTTGTGGCGCAGGCGCGCAAGCCGCCCGCGCTCGAGATCGCCCTGGCGCTGCTTGAACCCGTATTCGGCCAGGATGATGGGCGAGGGATCGACGATCACCACGCCGGCATCGCCGTCGATGATGACCCAGTCGTCCTGGCGCACCAATTGGCTCGCGGTGCGCGCGCCCACCACGGCGGGAATGTCCATGCTGCGCGCGACGATGGCGGTGTGCGAGGTGCGCCCGCCCACGTCGGTCACGAAGCCGGCGAACACACTCTTCTTGAACTGGAGCATGTCGGCCGGCGAAAGGTCGTGCGCAATCAGCACCAGCGGCACGTCGATGCCGTCACCCGCGGTGGGGTCGTCGTCGTCCTCGGAGGCGGAGCGCTTGCGGCGCGGCGGGCTGGGGGCGAGCACCGCGGCCGTGCCCTGCATGCGGTGCAGCAGCCGCTCGACCACCTGTTCGAGGTCGGCCTTGCGCTCGCGCAGGTACTCGTCCTCCATCTCGTCGAACTGGCGCGCGATGATTTCGAGTTGCGTGGTCAGCGCCCATTCGGCGTTGTAGAGGCGCTCGGTGATCCAGTGCTTCACGCCGCCGGTCAGCGCCTCGTCCTGCAGCAGCATCTGGTGCACTTCGAGCAGCGCCGCGAGTTCGTGCGGTGCGTCGTTGGGTCCCATCAGCGCCACGTTCGTCTGCAGCTTGGCGAGTTCGTCGGCCACCGCGTTGCGTGCCGTGCGCACCCGGTCGATCTCGGTGTCGACCTCCTCGGGCTTGATGAAGTAGTGCGCCACGTCGATGCGGCTGGACACCACCAGCACCGCGCGGCCAATGGCAATGCCACGGGCAACCGGGAGGCCGTGGACTGCGAAGGTCATGGGCGCCTGCCGAAGTTCATCGGCCGCCGCAGGGCCGCGCCAGGGCGGCCGAGCCCTCTCGGGGAGCAACGACGACTTGCAGTGCCGAGCGTGGGGGCCACATTCATTCGCCTTCGCCGAACTTGTCGTTCATCAACCGGATGATGGCGTCCATCGCCTCGTCCTCCTGCTCGCCATTGGTCTCGAGCTCGACGGTCGAGCCGAGCCCGGCGGCCAGCATCATGACGCCCATGATGCTCTTGGCATTGATGCGGCGGTCGCCGCGCGAGAGCCACACTTCGCAGGGAAAGCTGCCTGCGATTTTGGTGAGCTTGGCCGATGCGCGTGCATGCAGGCCCAGCTTATTGCTGATGGTCACGGATTTCTTGATCACTGTGCTTTCTCTTCGCCTGATTCTGGGGTGCTGCCACGGCCACCTGCATGACACCGGCCGTGCCGCCCGCGATGGCGCGCTGGACCAGCGTTTCGAGCGGCTCGTGGCGGTAGGTGACCGCGCGCAGCAGCATCGGCAGGTTGACGCCCGCGACCAGCCGCGAGCGGACACCGTCCACCAGCTTCTGGGCCACGTTGCAGGGCGTTGCGCCGAACACGTCCGCCAGCACCAGCACCTGCGAACGCGGCGCATTGAGCTGCTGCTCCAGGGTGATGCGGGCGGCGGCCAGCGTTTCTTCGGGGGAGACGTTGGGCAGCACGTCGAGTGCGACGACGGCCTGCTCGCAGTCGGGGAACACATGCAGCGCGCACCGCCGCAGCGCCTGCGCGAACGGTGAGTGGGCGATGATGAGGATGCTGTTCATGCGGGTCGGAGGACTACGCGCCGATTATGCGGGGGCGCCCAAAGGAAGTAGATATATGACATAACGCAGCAGGCCAGCAAGACGGACAACGCGGCGCGGAACGACGCCAACGTGCCGAACCCGGCCCGGGTGAACAGGTCGATCAGCAGGCCGACGCCCCATTGCACGACGAAGACACCTGCGAAAACCACCAGGTTGTAGGCCGACAACGCGCGGCCCGCCAGGGCCGTCGGCAAAGCCAGCGCCACTGCAGGCTGCGCCAGCGTGACCACGGTAGTCGCGCATAAGAAGGCCGCCCAGGCCAGCGTTCCCGCTGCGGCGCCAGCTATCAAAATAAGAGCGAACACGAGCATTCCGAGCGGCAGCCCCCAGCTCAAAAGACGCGCGGCGGGAATGCCGCGTTGCGCCAGCCGCGGGTTGGCCACGCCCCAGAGCCAGTAGGTCGCAAGCAGCGCGATGCTGATCCAGAACAGCGCGCCGGCCGCCTGCTGGGGGGTGTAGCCCGCCACGCGCGTGAGCCACGGCACGACCCAGAGCGTCTGCATCGCGACGAAACCGCCGTAGTTGAAAAAGCCGATGGGCGCGAGCTTGCGAAAGAAAGGATCGCGAAACACCGCCGCGTAGCCGGCCTCTTCGCAATTGCCTGCCTTTTCGGCCTCATCCGCTGCGGCGTCGTCATTGCGCCACGCGGGCGCAGCCCAGGCGATCAGCGCCATCGACACCAGCACCGCTGCCGCCAACAGCCAGAACAGCGGCCGCCAGCCGAGGTACGGCATGAGCCACTGCACCGGCAGGGTCGCGCCGACGAGACCGGTGGAGCCGACCATCAGCATCCATGAATTGCTGCGCAGCTGCATCGGCGGCGTCAGCCAGCGCCGGTAGCCGGTGAGCGGCGCCATCAGGCAGGCGCTCACACCGACACCGGTCAGCACACGTGCGGCCAGCAGCAGCGAAAAATGCGTTGCCATCGAAAACAGCAGGCACCCGGCCACGGCGACCGACAGGAAGCAGACGATCACGCGCTTGGGACCATGGCGGTCGAGCCAGGTGCCCATGGGCAGTTGCGTGAGGGCGAAGCCCAGGAAGTAGCCACCGGCCAGCAAGCCGAGGTCGCGCGACTCGAGTGCGAACTCGGCAGTGAGGACGGGCGAGAGCGTGGCCGTGATGGCACGCACCAGCGTCGAGAAAAAGTAGGCGAAGGCAAAGGCCAGGAACACGGTGGCGATTCGCCGCCGCCCGGCGAGCAGGCCGCCGCCCATGGGGGTTGCCGCGCTCACGGGAGACGCAGCCCCTCGAAGAAAGTCTTCGCTGCCTCGGGGGACGAAGGCCGCCCGAGCACCGTGGCCTGGTAGAGCGCAACGCTGCCGTCTTTTTGGGATTGGGCGAACCAGAGCACCTGGACGGGCGCGGCGCCCTTTTGGGCCGGCTGCGCATCGAGCCGCGCTGGCGCGGGGGCCAAGGTGGCGCGTTGCAAGGCGGCGGCGCCTTCGGTCAGCTGCGCGTCGGCCAGCTGGCTGCGCATGGCCGCGCGCCACGCAGCGAGCCAGGCCTCGGCCTGCGCGGGGCTCCCGGCGGATGCATGGGCAATGGCAAAGGTCGCGCCCCCGGTCTCGCAACCCGCCATGTCGACCTGCACCGACTCGGCGCCGAGCGGCAAGGCACGGTTGGCGCGGTCGGGCTTGCAGGGCAGCAGGGCGACCAGGCCGGCATCGGCAATCGGCACCTCGCGCCAGTTGAAGGTCGGGCTGCAGGCTGCAAGCGCAACGGCGGCGGTGGCTGCGGACAGCGCAGGCCAGGAGCGGGAAACAGACGACAGCATCGGGGAACGATTATCGAGCCGCCCGGGGGCACGCCCCGGCACGATCCGCCCGGCGGAACTAAAATCGCGCCGCCCCTCTCTCTCAGTTGCCATGAAAAAATACATCGCCGTCGCCTCAGTCGTGCTTGCATTGGCCGCCGGCGTGGGCGTGTACCTGGGTTCGGGCGCCACGGCTGCGCCGGCCTCGACCTTCGTGCTGCTCGACGGAAGCAAGAAGAGCACGGATGACTTGAAGGGCAAGGTCACCCTGGTCAACTTCTGGGCCACGAGCTGTGTGACCTGCGTGGCCGAGATGCCGAAGGTCATCGCCACCTACGACAAGTACAAGTCGAAGGGCTACGACACGCTGGCGGTGGCCATGAGCTACGACCCGCCGAGCTACGTCGTCAACTTTGCCGAAACCCGCAAGCTGCCGTTCAAGGTGGCGATCGACAACACCGGCAGCGTGGCGCAGGCCTGGGGCGACGTGAAGCTCACGCCCACCACTTACCTGGTCAACAAGAAGGGCGAGATCGTGAAGCGCTACGTGGGCGAGCCCGATTTCGCCGAACTCCACAAGCTGATCGAGAAATTGCTCGCCGAGGCTTAGCCTTGGCTCGCCCCCAGGCTCCGCGCACTTCGTGTCGCTTCTCCCACCCCCTACCGGGGGCAACACCAGAGGTCCGGCAGAGCCGGTTCCCCGGTGTTTCTGGAAGGGGCAGGCGCGGCCGGTCTGGGCTGCCGGAAACCACGCTCCACTGAGCGCCTTTTGCCTTTCTGCGACGACTTACTGGTTGCGGAAGCTGTCGTGGCAGGCCTTGCAGCTCCCGGCGGTCGAGCCGAACTGGGCCTTGAGCGCGTCGATGTTGCCCGCCTTGGCCGCGACCACCAGCTTGCCGGTCTCGGCGATCATCTTGTCCTGGTGTTCCTTGAACTTCGCGGTTTCCTTCCAGACCTCGGGCTTGCTCTTGCCGCCCTCGGTTGCGGCGGCAAAACCGGCCCAGGGCAACTTGGCCATTTCGGCCACGATCTCGGCGTTGGCTGTGGCGGCCGCCGCGTCGTAGGGGACGCGGCCGTTGGCCATGGCACCGACACGGCTGAAATGCTGGCCCATCACGAACAGCGCGCTCTGGCGGTACTTGACGGCGTCCTCGGGCTTGGCGAACTGGGCCGCAGCCGGCAGGGAAATCGCGGCGCACGCAGCGGCCAGGGCGAACGAAGCAAGTCGAATCATCGGGGGGGTCCTTATAGTTGGTACGACACCGTCGAAAGCGGCGCCGCGCCGAGTGTAGAGGCACCGTTACAGCGCGCATAGCGACAACCCGAAGCATGAAGCCGGCCGGACTTTGCTAATCTGCGCCTTCCGCAGTTTTGCGCACCCAGCCTTCTCGATGACCGACTCCTCCGTGGCCTCCATGCCGGCCGCAGCGTCCGATCCCCCCGTCCGAGCACGCATCTGGGACCTGCCCACGCGGGTTTTCCACTGGACACTGAGCGCCGCCGTCGTCGGCCTGATCGCCACCGGCCTGGGCGGCGTGATGGAGTGGCACTTCCGCCTGGGCTACACGGTGCTCGCCTTGCTGCTGTTCCGCCTGTGCTGGGGCTTCGTGGGCGGGCGCTGGTCGCGTTTTGCCTCGTTCTTCTACGGCCCGGGCTCCGTCGTCGCATACCTGCGCGGGCGGGCCCACCCCCATCATGTGATCGGCCATACGCCGCTGGGCGCACTGTCGGTGTTCGCGGTGCTGGCGGTGCTTGCGGTGCAGGTGGGCACGGGGCTGGTGGCGGACGACGAGGTTTCGGCCGCGGGGCCGCTTACGCGCTTCGTTTCGAGTGCAGTGGTGAGCCTTGCAACCGGTTGGCACAAATCGCAAGGCAAGACGCTCATGATTGCGCTCGTGAGCCTGCATGTGCTGGCGGTGCTCTTCTATGTGCTGGTCAAGCGGCATCGCCTGGTGCGGCCCATGGTTTCGGGCGACAAGCTGATCACAGCGGCCGGTGCCGCAAGCCAGGTGACGCCAAGCCGCGATGACACCGCCTCGCGCGGGCTTGCGCTGGTGCTGTTCGCCATGTGTGCAGGCGTGGCGTACTGGATTGCGTCGCTGCGCGTATGAGTTCCTCGGTTTCGCGCCCCCTGCCGCTGGCCGACACGCCGGCCGTCGTGCTGTTGACGCCCGACGAACCTCATGAGATCGATGCAACGCGCGCGATCTTTCGCGACTACGCCGCTTCGCTGGGCATCGACCTGTGCTTCCAGAACTTCGACGACGAAGTGGCCGGCCTGCCGGGCGACTACGCGGAGCCGCGCGGCGCCCTGCTGCTCGCCCTGGTCGATCCGGCCCATATCAAGGAGGACACCGGACAGCAGGCGCCGACCCTCCTGCGATCCGGTGGAACGCTGGCGCACGTGGCCGGGTGCTGTGCCCTGCGCCCGCTCGACAATGCCGACTACGCCAATTGCGCGGAGATGAAGCGGCTGTACGTGCGGCCCGGCTTTCGCGGGCTCGGCGTCGGACGGCAACTTGCCGAAGCCATCCTCGATGCCGCGCGCGGCGCGGGCTATGCCTGCGTGCTGCTCGACACGCTGGACGACATGGAATCGGCCCGCGCGCTCTATGAAGACCTGGGCTTCGAGGAAGTGCCGCCCTACTATCACAACCCGATTGCGGGCGCGCACTACCTCAAGGTGGAGCTTTAGCCGCGGGCTTGCGCCAGCAGCGTCTCGGCGTTGCTGACCTCGAACTTGCCCGGTGCCTCGACGTTGAGCGAGGCAACCTTGCCGTCCTTCACGAGCATCGAATAGCGGTTGCTGCGCAGGCCCATGCCGCGGCCGGTCAGGTCGAGCGTGAGGCCGGTCGCCTTGGCGAAATCGGCGCTGCCGTCGGCCAGCATGCGCACCTTGGTGCCGGTCTTCTGGTCGCGTGCCCAGGCGCCCATCACGAAAGCGTCGTTCACGCTCACGCACCAGATCTCGTCCACGCCGGCGGCCTTGAAGTCGTCGAAGTGCTGCACATAGCCGGGCACGTGCTTGGCCGAGCAGGTCGGCGTGAAGGCGCCGGGCAGCGCGAACAGCGCAATGGTCTTGCCGGCCGTGGCCTTGCTCACGTCCACCGGGTTCGGGCCGATGCTGCAGCCTTCGCCCTCGACCTCGGAATATTCCTGCAGGGTTGCCGAAGGAAGGGTGTCGCCGACTTTGATCATCTGAGTGCTCCTGAAAAAGAAAAACGGCCCACATTGTGGGCCGTTTCCGGGTGGGTTGCCTTCGCGGGGCTTCCCGAGTTCGATCAACCAGTGATCAGACCAGCACGGCCTTCTCGACCAGGCGGGTCACGACCCAGTTCTTGGTCTTCGAGATCGGACGGCTTTCCGTGATCTCGATGGTGTCGCCCAGCTTGTACTCGCCCTTTTCGTCATGGGCGTGGTACTTGCTCGTCTTGGCCACGATCTTGCCGTAGAGCTCGTGCTTCACACGGCGCTCGACCAGCACGGTCACGGTCTTGGCACGCTTGTCGCTGACCACCTTGCCGATCAAGGTGCGCTTGAGGGATTTTTTAGCTTCCGTCATGTTCACTCCTTACTTGGCGGCTTGGGTTTCTTGCTGCTTCTGAGCAAGAATGGTCTTGGCGCGCGCGATGTCGCGGCGCGTCACGCGCAGCGTCGAGGTGTTCGACAGCTGTTGCGTGGCTTTCTGCATGCGCAGGCCGAAATGGGCCTTCTGCAGGTCCTTGATTTCAGCTTGCAGGCCTGCGACGTCCTTCGTGCGCAGGGTTGCAGCCTTGGTCACCTTGGCCGGAGCCGCAGTTTCTTTTTTCTTACGTGTTGCCATGGATGTTCTCCTCTCAGGCGCCGAGCTGGCGAGCGACGAACGTCGTGCGCAGCGGAAGCTTGGCGGCGGCCAGGCGGAACGCTTCGCGGGCGAGTTCTTCGGGCACGCCGACGATCTCGAACACGATCTTGCCAGGCTGGATTTCAGCGACGTAGTACTCGGGGTTGCCCTTACCGTTACCCATCCGCACTTCGGCGGGCTTGGTCGAGATCGGCTTGTCCGGGAACACGCGGATCCAGATACGGCCACCGCGCTTCACGTGACGCGAAATCGCGCGGCGAGCGGCTTCGATCTGGCGCGCCGTGAGGCGGCCGCGGTCGGTGCATTTGAGACCGAAGTCACCGAAGGCAACCGAGTTGCCCCGGGTTGCGACGCCGGTGTTGCGGCCCTTTTGTTCCTTGCGGAACTTTCTGCGTGCAGGTTGCAGCATTTTTAATACTCCGTAGTTCTAAGACCGATCACTCGGTCTTGGCACCGTCAGCTGCTGCAGCTGGCGCGGCTTTGCGGACGCGCTTAACGGCGGGTTTCGAGTCTGCACCCGGAGCAGCGGGAGCTGCGCCAGTGGCTTCTGCGGGCTTGTCGCTGCCGTCGGCCGGGGCGGTGTTGCCACCGATCGGGCCACGGGCACCGGCGCGCGGGCCGGGACCACGACGGTCCGAACCCGGACGGTCGCCACCCGGGCGGCCATCACGGCGCGGACCACGCGGACGACGCTCTTCGTCGGGACGCGGCGTTTCGACGGCCGGCAGGTCGTTACGACCCAGCGTGTCGCCCTTGTAGACCCAGACCTTGACGCCGATGACGCCGTAGGTGGTCTTGGCTTCCGAGGTGCCGTAGTCGATGTCGGCGCGCAGCGTGTGGAGGGGCACGCGACCTTCGCGATACCACTCGGTACGAGCGATTTCGATGCCGTTCAGGCGGCCAGCCGACATGATCTTGATGCCTTGGGCACCCAGACGCATGGCGTTCTGCATGGCGCGCTTCATGGCGCGGCGGAACATGATCCGCTTTTCGAGCTGCTGCGTGATGCTGTCGGCGATCAGCTGGGCATCGATTTCGGGCTTGCGCACTTCTTCGATGTTCACTGCCACCGGCACGCCGAGCTGCTTGCCCAGTTCGCGCTTGAGGTTCTCGATGTCTTCGCCCTTCTTGCCGATCACGACGCCCGGACGAGCCGAGTAGATCGTGATGCGTGCGTTCTTGGCGGGACGCTCGATCATGACGCGCGAGACCGAAGCGTTCTTCAGCTTCTTCTTCAGGTATTCGCGAACCTTGATGTCTTCGGCCAGCATGCCCGCGAAATCGCGGTCGCTTGCGTACCAGCGGCTGGACCAATTACGGGTAACCGCAAGGCGGAAGCCGGTCGGATGGATTTTCTGTCCCATATTTCTTCCAGGCGTTCTTAGTTGCCAACCGTCACGTACACATGGCACGTGGGCTTGCTGATGCGGTTACCGCGACCCTTGGCTCGCGCCGTGAAGCGCTTGAGCGTGGCACCTTGCTCGACGTAGATGGTCTTGACCTTCAGTTCGTCGATATCGGCGCCATCGTTGTGCTCGGCGTTGGCAATTGCCGACTCGAGCACCTTCTTGATGATCACAGCGGCCTTTTTCTGCGTGAATTGCAGAACGTTGAGCGCTTGATCAACCTTCTTGCCGCGGATCAGGTCAGCGACCAGACGGCCCTTGTCGACCGAGAGGCGGACACCGCGGAGGACTGCACGTGTTTCAGACATGGTCGTTCCTTACTTCTTCTGGACTTTCTTGTCCGCGGGGTGCCCCTTGAACGTGCGCGTGAGCGCAAATTCGCCGAGCTTGTGGCCGACCATTTGATCGGTAATGTAGACAGGCACGTGCTGCTTGCCGTTGTGCACGGCAATGGTCAGGCCGATGAACTCGGGCAGAACCATCGAGCGGCGCGACCAGGTCTTGATCGGCTTCTTGTCCTTCGTCGTCACAGCCTTGTCGGCCTTGGCCACGAGGTGATGGTCAACAAACGGACCCTTTTTGAGAGAGCGAGTCATTTGCTATCCCTTACTTCTTGCGGCGCGACACGATGAAGACCTGCGTGCGCTTGTTGTTACGGGTACGGTAGCCCTTGGTCAGGTTGCCCCATGGGTCGACAGGATGGCGGCCTTCGCCAGTCTTGCCTTCGCCACCACCGTGCGGGTGGTCGACCGGGTTCATCACCACACCGCGAACGGTCGGGCGAATACCCATGTGACGCTTCACACCGGCCTTGCCGAGTTGGCGCAGGCTGTGCTCTTCGTTCGCGACTTCACCGATGGTGGCGCGGCATTCGATGTGGATGCGGCGCACCTCACCCGAACGCATGCGGACCTGGGCGTAGACGCCTTCGCGAGCCAGCAGCGTGGCCGACGTGCCGGCCGAACGTGCGATCTGCGCGCCCTTGCCGGGTTGCAGTTCGATGCAGTGGATCGTCGAGCCGACCGGAATGTTGCGGATCGGCAGCGTGTTGCCGGCGCGGATCGGGGCTTCCGAACCGCTCAGCAGCGTGGCACCAGCCTCAAGACCGCGCGGGGCGATGATGTAGCGGCGCTCGCCGTCGGCGTAGCAGACCAGGGCGATGTGGGCGGTACGGTTCGGGTCGTATTCGATGCGTTCGACCTTGGCCGGGATGCCGTCCTTGTTGCGCACGAAGTCGACAACGCGGTAGTGGTGCTTGGCACCGCCGCCACGATGACGGATCGTGATGTGGCCGTTGTTGTTGCGGCCGGCCTTCTGGAACTGGGGTTCCAGCAGAGGCGCGTGAGGAGCACCCTTGAACAGGTGGTCCCGCGAAATCTTCACCGCGCCGCGTTGGCCCGGCGAAGTGGGTTTCATCTTGATGACGGCCATGATTAAGCGCCTTCCCCGACGAGGTTGAGCTCTTGACCGGGCTTCAGGGTCACATAGGCCTTGCGAACGTTGTCGCGGCGGCCGATGGACTTGCCAAAGCGCTTGGTCTTGCCCTTGGTGTTGAGCACCGACACGCCCTGGACTTCGACCTTGAACATCAGTTCGACAGCGGCCTTGATCTCGGGCTTGGTGGCGTCTTGCAGCACCTTGAAAGTGACAGCGTTCGACTTTTCGCCGACCATCGTTGCCTTTTCGGACACGATCGGGGCGACCAGCACCGCCATCAGGCGGCCTTCTTCGAACGTACGTTCAGCGGCGGTAGGGTTCACGCGGCTCATGCGAACATCTCCTTGAGCTTGTCGACGGCACCCTTGGTGACCAGCACCTTCTTGTAGTGGACCAGCGACACCGGATCGGCGTAGCGGGGTTCGACCACGAGAATGTTGACCAGATTGCGCGAGGCAAGGTACAGGTTTTCGTCGACTTCTTCGGCGATCACGAGCACGGACTCGAGATTCATTGCCTTGAAACGGGCTGCCAGCGGCTTCGTCTTGGGCGAATCCACGGTCAGCGAATCCACCACGGCCAGACGGCCTTCGCGAGCGAGCTGCGAGAAGATGGCGGCCATGCCGGCGCGGTACATCTTCTTGTTGATCTTCTGCGAGAAGTTTTCGTCAGGCATGTTCGGGAAAATCCGGCCACCCCCGCGCCACAGCGGCGAGGACGTCATACCGGCGCGGGCGCGGCCCGTTCCCTTTTGCTTGAAAGGCTTCTTGGTCGAGTGCTTGACCTGTTCGCGGTCCTTCTGGGCGCGCGTGCCTTGGCGGGCGTTGGCCTGGAATGCAACGACGATCTGGTGGACCAGGTCTTCGTTGTAGTCACGGCCGAACACGGTCTCGGGGGCGTCGTACTTCGACGCGGCCTGGCCTTGTTCGTTCAGGAGTTCGAGTTGCATTACTTCGCTCCTTCGGCCGCTTGCGGCTTGGCCTTGATGGCGGGACGCACGGTGACGAAGCCACCCTTTGCGCCCGGGATCGCGCCCTTGATGAGCAGCAGTTGACGCGCTTCGTCGATGCGGAACACATCGAGGTTCTGCGTGGTCTTGGTGACGTCGCCGAGGTGGCCCGTCATGCGCTTGCCGGGGAACACGCGACCGGGGTCCTGTGCCATACCGATCGAGCCGGGAACGTTGTGCGAACGGCTGTTACCGTGCGACGCGCGTTGCGAGCTCATGTTGTGGCGCTTGATGGTGCCGGCGTAGCCCTTGCCGATCGAGGTGCCTTGCACGTCGACCTTCTGGCCCACCGAGAACACGCTGCTCGCGGCGATGACGCCACCAGCCTTGTGCTGGCCGGCGGTGTCGGCGGTCACGCGGAATTCGCGGATGATTTCACCAGCTTCGACACCCGCCTTGGCGAGGTGGCCGGCTTGCGGCTTGGTCACGCGCGATGCTTTGCGCGAACCGAACGTCACTTGCAGTGCGACGTAGCCGTCGGTCTCTTGCGACTTGATCTGGGTCACACGGTTGTTGGACACATCCACCACCGTGACAGGAACTGCGTCCCCGTCATCGGTGAAGAGACGCATCATCCCCACCTTGCGGCCCAGCAACCCGAGGGAGTTGCTCAGACTCATTTGTTTTCTCCAAAAATGGAAACTCCCCTCGCCGCTGCCACTTCAATTGGCGACAGCGTTTGGCCGGTCCCTGAAGGTGCCCGGCCTGCGAAAGAAGGTTGATAAATCTCCGCTCCCATGGCGTCCGCATAGACGCAAGAAGGGCGGAGCCAGCGATTATAGCCCGCGATGCGGGCGCAGTGCAAGCAGCGTTGCGAAGCGGCCCCAGGGCGTGTTCAGCCCCGGAGCGGGCCTGCGTTTTACCTATTTCACCGGCATCGTGATGATGCCGTCACCGCCCGGCGTGGGCTTCATCTCGCCTGGGGATTTCAGGGCGGGCGCCGCCATTCCGGTCTGGATGGGGACCGAAATCGCGCTCGAGGCGCCGCCCTGGATGATGAACACATTGAGGTAGGCCAGGCCTTCGGCCTCGCTCACCACGACGACGGTGGCCGTGGTTCGCTTGCCCGCCGGCAGCCTCAGCGTGCTGTTGCCCTGGAGCGTCAGCCCGCGGTCGGCACTCAGGCGGACCGTGGCGCCCTCAGCCTCGGTCACGTCATCGAACTGCAGCACGACGGGCGTTGCCCGGCCCACTTGCGGCGTGGCGTCGAGGCGGTATTGGAGCTTGACTCCGGAACTTCCGGGCTTTTGCGGTGCGGTGGTCATGGGCGCGGTGCCGTGCTGCGCCCCCGCATGCTTGGGCTTGGCGCTGCGCGCCGCAGGGTCGCCGTCCGCCGCGGCCGGCGCCGACAACGAGGCCAGCGCGAGGTATGCGATGGCCATCATCGAGTTCGATCGGATGTGCATGGCGGCCTTTACTGCTACTGGATGGAGACGTTGAAGCATGTGTCCGTATTGTTGAGGTCCGTCACTGCAAGAACGTACTCGCCAGCCGACAGGCTGACCGTATTGCTTTCTCGAGCAATGAATCCGCCTCTGAAGAGGTCGAAATCGGGATTCGACCCGGCCTGACCTCCGTTGACCACGATCTGGTAGCTGCGGCTGGCAGGCGCGGTGAAGCGAAGGTAGGAGAAGCTGCCCAGCTTGTTGTCGGTACCGGCCGAATTGGAAACGCAGGCCTGGGTCGGCGCGCCGCCGACGGTCGCGACCCTGTACATCGGAAGCGTGATCGCGATTCCGCCATCGTTCGTCTCCGCGCCGCCGTAGGGATCGTTGCCCGTTGCGTGGATGTCCTGCCCGGCGAGCAAGGTTGCCAGCGATGCGGCGCTCGTCGGCGCCGTCGCATTGAAGGCCGCCGCGAACGGATGAATCGATGTGACGGCGGCGCCGCTCCTGAAGAGGATTCCGGTCAGGGTGTCATGGATCGGCTTGAAACCGACCTGTTGATTGAGATTCCAGAAAATCGACTGGATCGAAGGCTCGCGGTACCAGCCCGGCGTCGTCGCGGCGCCGGCAGCGAGGTCGATGTTGATGCTGAACTGCGGCGCCGCCTGCTGGGGGCCGCCCGAGTCGACATAGTTTCGACGTCCGAGCGCGATGCCCGACCAGGCGTTGCCCCAGCCCTCGGAGAAGGCAAGCCGGCGATCGAGGCGCTGGCTCTGCGAATGGGAACCACCCATCGAATCGTCGCGGCTGAAGGCCGATTGGTAGTAATGGCCCCATTCATGCGCGATCACCGAATTGTCGTATTCGTCGGTATCCACGTCTTCCTTGCCGAGCACATAGATTTCGCGGCCGCTGCTTCTGTTGACGAAGAAAGTCGTGCCGATCTGCCCTGCCGCGACACTGCCGGGAGACGGCGCGTTGTTGATGCTCCAGTACACGCGCAGCACCGGAAACGCCGTGGCCGGGGCGACCGACATCACCTTCTGCATGGCGGCGTAGATCGCATCGAGTACCGCAAAAGGCGCTGCCGCCCGATCGCCGGTATAGCTCGAGCCGCCCCAGCCCGACGGCGCATGGATGTCGCGCACCAGCGCCACCGCACCCGACGAGAAAGCGGGGGTCTGCATGCTGTACAGCGCGCCGGACCGGGTGTTGTCACGCACCGTCACATCCCAGCTTGCGCCCGGCCCGCTGCGGGCCAATTGGGCCTTGACGCGCACGGCGACTGCCGTGTTTGCAGGCACAGACACCGAATAGGCGCCGTTGTCGTCTGTGGTCGCCGCGGCCAGCTGCGCGGAGGTTGCCGCATCGAGCACTTCCAGCAGCGCGCCGCGCACCGGCTTGGGCGCGGCGCTGGCATAAACCAGCGTGCCATCCGGGTTCGGAACCGATTCATATGTGGCCGTACCGCTCAGCGTCACCGCGCTCGCCGCCCCAGAAACTGTCGGCAAAAAGGGCAGGCCACCGCCGCCTCCTCCGCCCCCACCACCGCCGCAGCCGACCAGCAGCGATGCGGCCGTGATGCACGCCATCACACCCGACACAAAAGAGATGCCCTGTCTCATGCTGTGCTGCCCTCGTTTGACGCTGACCAATGCCTCTCCACGGGATGGAAGGGCCGCCGCCCCGGCGAGGATGCCACATCCGTGCGACAAAAAACAAAGCCCGCCTGCATTTCTGCAGTCGGGCTTCATCAACAACGCGGCGCGAGGCCGCGGTGCTTATTGCAGCTTGATTTCGACGTCCACGCCGGCCGGCAGGTCGAGCTTCATCAGCGCGTCCACGGTCTTGTCGGTCGGGTCGACGATGTCCATCAGGCGCTGGTGCGTGCGGATTTCGAGCTGGTCGCGCGACGTCTTGTTGACGTGCGGCGAACGCAGGATGTCGAAACGCTTCATGCGGGTCGGCAGGGGCACGGGGCCCTTGACGATCGCGCCGGTGCGCTTGGCGGTGTCCACAATTTCAGCGGCCGACTGGTCGATGAGCTTGTAGTCGAACGCCTTCAGGCGGATGCGGATTTTTTGCTTGGTGGCCATGATGATTCCTTTGCGTCCGGCTTAGATGTCGAGGATCTTGGCCACGACGCCCGAACCCACGGTGCGGCCGCCTTCACGGATGGCGAAGCGCAGGCCTTCTTCCATCGCGATCGGGTTGATCAGCTTCACGGTGATGCTGACGTTGTCGCCAGGCATGACCATTTCCTTGTCCTTGGGCAACTCGATCGCGCCGGTCACGTCCGTCGTGCGGAAGTAGAACTGCGGACGGTAGTTGTTGAAGAACGGCGTGTGACGGCCACCTTCGTCCTTGGACAGCACATAGACTTCAGCGGTGAAGTGGGTGTGCGGCTTGATCGAACCCGGCTTGCACAGCACTTGGCCGCGCTCGACTTCTTCGCGCTTGGTGCCGCGCAGCAGCACGCCGACGTTGTCGCCCGCCTGGCCTTGGTCCAGCAGCTTGCGGAACATTTCCACGCCGGTGCAGGTGGTCTTGACGGTCGGGCGGATGCCCACGATCTCGATTTCCTCGCCGACCTTGATCACGCCGCGCTCGACAGCGCCGGTCACCACGGTGCCGCGGCCGGAGATCGAGAACACGTCTTCGACGGGCATCAGGAAGGTGCCGTCCACGGCGCGCTCAGGCGTCGGGATGTAGGTGTCGAGGGCCTCGGCCAGCTTCATGATGGCCTGCTCGCCCAGGGGACCCTTGTCGCCTTCCAGGGCGAGCTTGGCCGAGCCGTGGATGATGGGGGTGTCGTCGCCCGGGAACTCGTACTTGTCCAGGAGTTCGCGCACTTCCATTTCGACCAGCTCGAGCAGTTCGGCGTCGTCGACCATGTCGCACTTGTTCAGGAACACGATGATGTAGCCCACGCCGACCTGACGGGCCAGCAGGATGTGCTCGCGGGTCTGGGGCATCGGGCCGTCGGCGGCCGAGCACACCAGGATGGCGCCGTCCATCTGGGCAGCGCCGGTGATCATGTTCTTAACGTAGTCGGCGTGGCCGGGGCAGTCCACGTGTGCGTAGTGGCGGTTGGCCGTCTCGTACTCGACGTGGGCGGTGTTGATGGTGATGCCGCGGGCCTTTTCTTCGGGCGCCGCGTCGATCTGGTCGTAGGCCTTGGCTTCGCCGCCGAACTTGCTCGACAGCACCGTGGCGATGGCCGCCGTCAGCGTGGTCTTGCCGTGGTCGACGTGACCGATCGTGCCCACGTTCACGTGCGGCTTGGTGCGGGTGAATTTACCTTTTGCCATTTTTCAATCCTTGAAAGAGCATTCCCGTGTATTGGTTTTATGTCTGCACCCGATTGCTGGTTCGCCCCGCACGGGAACAGGGCGGCACCGGATCGCAGACAAGAGGGGACGCGCACTGCGCGTCCCGACATTCTTTTCAATCAGTTGGGGACAGAGCAAATTTGCTGCGCAAATCCTGGCCTGTCCCGCAAGGACCTTACTTAGCGCGAGCAGCCACGATGGCTTCTGCAACGTTGCGCGGAGCTTCGGCGTAGTGCTTGAACTCCATCGTGTACGTGGCGCGGCCTTGCGACATCGAGCGCAGCGTGGTCGAGTAGCCGAACATTTCCGACAGCGGCACTTCGGCCTTGATGGCCTTGCCGCCACCAACCATGTCGTCCATGCCCTGCACCATGCCGCGGCGTGAGGACAGGTCGCCCATCACGTTGCCGGCGTAGTCTTCGGGCGTTTCGACTTCCACGGCCATCATCGGCTCGAGGATCACGGGGCTGGCCTTGCGGGCGCCTTCCTTGAAACCGAAGATCGCGGCCATCTTGAACGCCATTTCGTTCGAGTCCACGTCGTGGTACGAGCCGAAGTGCAGCGTGACCTTGACGTCGACGACGGGGTAGCCCGCCAGCACGCCCTGGGTCAGCGCTTCGACAACGCCCTTTTCCACCGCGGGGATGTATTCGCGAGGAACCACGCCGCCCTTGATGGCGTCGACGAACTCGAAGCCCTTGCCGGCTTCCTGCGGCTCGAGCTTGAGCACGACGTGGCCGTACTGGCCCTTGCCGCCCGACTGGCGAACGAACTTGCCTTCGGCTTCTTCGACCGTCTTGCGGATCGTTTCGCGGTAGGCAACCTGGGGCTTACCCACGTTGGCTTCCACGCCGAACTCGCGCTTCATGCGGTCCACGATGATTTCGAGGTGCAGCTCGCCCATGCCGGCGATGATGGTCTGGCCCGATTCTTCGTCGGTCTTGACGCGGAACGACGGGTCTTCCTGAGCGAGACGCTGCAGGGCGATGCCCATCTTTTCCTGGTCGGCCTTGGTCTTGGGCTCGACGGCCTGCGAGATCACCGATTCCGGGAACACCATGCGCTCGAGCGTCACGATGGCCGTCGGGTCGCACAGGGTTTCGCCCGTGGTCACTTCCTTCAGGCCCACGCAGGCGGCGATGTCGCCAGCGCGGATTTCGTTGACTTCTTCGCGGTTGTTCGCGTGCATCTGCACGATACGGCCGATGCGTTCCTTCTTGCCGCGCACCGGGTTGTAGACGCTGTCGCCCTTGGTGAGCACGCCCGAATAGACGCGCACGAAGGTCAGCTGGCCCACGAACGGGTCGGTCATCAGCTTGAACGCGAGGGCCGAGAACTTCTCGTTGTCGTCAGCCTTGCGGGTGACGGGCGCTTCGTCTTCATCCAGACCCGAAACCGGGGGGATGTCCAGCGGCGACGGCATGTATTCGACGACGGCGTCGAGCATGGCCTGCACGCCCTTGTTCTTGAAGGCCGAGCCGCACAGCATCGGCTGGATTTCGCCGGCGATGGTGCGCTGGCGGATGGCCTTCTTGATTTCTTCCTCGCTCAGCTCGCCGCCTTCGAGGTACTTGTTCATCAGCTCTTCGCTCGCTTCGGCAGCGGCTTCGACGAGCTTTTCGCGGTATTCGTTGCAGACGTCGGTCAGGTTCGCGGGGATTTCACCGTAGGTGAAGGTCACGCCCTTGTCTTCGTCCCAGATGATGGCCTTCATCTTCACGAGGTCGACGATGCCCTGGAAGTGCTCTTCGGCGCCGATCGGGATCTGGATCACGACGGGGTTGGCCTTCAGGCGGTCCACCATCATCTGGCGCACGCGCAGGAAGTCGGCGCCGGTGCGGTCCATCTTGTTGACGAACGCGAGACGCGGAACCTTGTACTTGTTGGCCTGGCGCCAGACGGTTTCCGACTGGGGCTGCACGCCGCCGACGGCGTCGTACACCATGACGGCGCCGTCCAGCACGCGCATCGAGCGCTCGACTTCAATCGTGAAGTCCACGTGGCCGGGGGTGTCGATGATGTTGATGCGGTGTTCGTCGAACTTGCCGGCCATGCCCTTCCAGAAGCAGGTGGTGGCAGCCGAGGTGATCGTGATGCCACGCTCCTGCTCTTGCTCCATCCAGTCCATCGTGGCGGCGCCATCGTGCACTTCACCGATCTTGTGGTTCACACCGGTGTAGAACAGGATGCGCTCGGTCGTCGTGGTCTTGCCGGCGTCGATGTGCGCGGAGATGCCGATGTTGCGGTAGCGCTCGATGGGGGTCTTGCGGGACATGATTTACTTTCGGGTTAAATGCGTTGAGCGCTGGGCCTTGAGCCCGGGCGACATCGCCCGACACTCAACACCCAACGCCCAAGCGAAGTTTGATTCTTAGAAGCGGAAGTGGCTGAACGCCCGGTTGGCTTCTGCCATGCGGTGCACTTCGTCGCGCTTCTTCATGGCGCCGCCACGGCCTTCCGTGGCTTCCATCAGCTCGTTGGCCAGACGCAGGGCCATCGACTTTTCGCCACGCTTGCGGGCGGCTTCCTTGATCCAGCGCATCGAGAGCGCCAGGCGGCGCACCGGACGCACTTCGACCGGCACCTGGTAGTTGGCACCGCCGACGCGGCGCGACTTGACTTCGACCATCGGCTTCACGTTGTTAATGGCAACGGTGAAAGCTTCGAGCGGGTCCTTGTCAGGGTTCTTCTTTTCGATGAAGTCGAGCGCGCCATAAATGATGCGCTCGGCGATCGCCTTCTTGCCGCCTTCCATGATCACGTTCATGAACTTCGACAGCTCGACATTGCCGTACTTGGGATCCGGCAGGATTTCACGTTTGGGGACTTCGCGACGACGTGGCATGTTACTAACCTCTTTGCTTCAGTTGGCACCGTTTCCGGCACCGCGAGAGCCATTCCGGACTCTCACTTACTCGACCCGACAGTGGGTCACTTCGTTCGATGTGCCCGCCAAGGCAACCGAACACCGTTTGTTTGTTTTTTACGACAGGAAGGCTTAAGCCTTCTTGGGACGCTTCGCGCCGTACTTGGAACGCGACTGCTTGCGGTCTTTCACGCCTTGCAGGTCGAGCGAGCCGCGCACGATGTGGTAGCGAACACCGGGCAAGTCCTTGACACGACCGCCGCGAACCAGCACGACGCTGTGTTCCTGCAGGTTGTGGCCTTCGCCGCCGATGTAGGAAATGACTTCGAAGCCATTGGTCAGGCGGACCTTGGCAACTTTACGAAGCGCCGAGTTGGGCTTCTTGGGCGTCGTGGTGTAGACGCGGGTGCAGACGCCGCGGCGTTGCGGCGAGTTCTGCATGGCAGGGCTCTTCGAATTGATCTTTTCGACCGTTCGACCCTGACGCACCAGTTGATTGATGGTTGGCATGAATGAATTAGTCCCAAAACACCCCGGTCCTGGCCCTGAAGCCGCCCTTTCCTTGACGTGACGCAAGGAAAGAAAACCGGGAATAACGAAAACGTGAAACCCTTCGGAAAATTCCGAAAAGCCCACGAGTATAGCAGTCCACCCCGCCGTCAGCAATTCCAGTGCGCGGGCATCACTTGATCCAGAGCCGAATGGCATCCCAGGCGCGGCCAAAAATACCCGCCTGCTCGACGCCTTCCAGCGCCACCAGCGGCACGTCCGCCAGCGGCTGGTCGTCCAGGGTCACCTTGAGCGAGCCCACGGACTGGTACTTGGTGAACGGCGCCACCAGCGGATCGGGGCGCGCCACCTGGGTCTTGATCTTGTTGGCGGTACCAGCCGGTACCGCGACCACGATCGCCTCCGGACGGCCCAGCTTGAGCGTGTTGGCCTTGCCCTTCCAGACCGCCGGCGTGGCGGCCGGCTGGCCGGCGTCGAACAGGCGGACGGCATCGTAGGCGGTGTAGCCCCAGTTCAGCAGCTTTTGCGACTCGTTGGCCCGCACGGTTTCGCCCGAGGTGCCCAGCACGATCGACAACAGGCGGCGGCCGCCGGTCAGGTTGGGGAAATCTCGCTTGGCGGTGGCGATCATGCAGTAGCCGGCCGCCTCGGTATGGCCGGTCTTGAGGCCGTCGACGGTCGGGTCGCGGAACAGCAGCAGGTTGCGATTGGTGTCGTTGGTCGAGGGCGTGCCGGGGTAGCGGTACTTCTTGATGGCGTAGTACTTGGCTTCTTCGGGGAAGTCGCGCACCAGGCGCGTCGCGAGAATGCTCAGGTCGCGCGCCGTGGTGGTGTGGCCGGGGGTGGTGAGGCCCTCGGGGTTCTTGTAGGTGGTGTTCTTCATGCCCAGCACCTTGGCCTGGGCATTCATGAGCTCGACGAAATGCTCCACCGTGCCGCCCACGCCTTCGGCCAGCGCCACCGTGGCGTCGTTGCCCGACTGGACGATGAGCCCCTTGATCAGGTCTTCGACCGGCACCTGCATCTTGGGGTCGATGAACATGCGCGAACCCGGCATCTTCCAGGCGCGCTGGCTGACGGGCATCGTCTGGGTCAGCGTGATCTTCTTGGCGCGCAGAGCGTCGAAAACGATGTAGGCCGACATCAGCTTGGTGAGCGAGGCCGGCTCGACCGGGCTGTCGATGTCCTTCTGGGCGAGGATCTGGTTGGCCGTGACGTCGAGCAGCAGGTAGCTGCGCGCGGCAACTTCCGGCGGCGCCGGCACCTGGGCAGCGGCAATCATGCAGACCGAAGCGGCGGCGCCCAGCACCAGGGCGCGAAACGCGGCAAGAAAACGATTCATGGGAGAGATTGGGAGATAACGAAAACAAGCCCGCAGGGCTTTCATGCGATGCCCGCGCGCAGATGGCGGGCGACCAGACTTTTGAGCAGCGGCAATTGTCCGTGAAAGAAATGGCCGCCTCCGGGGACAACCGTGACAGGAAGTGACTGCGGCCGCGCCCAGTCCATGACGGCCGACAGCGGCACCGTGTCATCGGCTTCGCCGTGGACCACCAGCGTGCGCTCATGCGCTTCGGCCGGCAGCGTGGCCACGGAAAAGCGCGAGGCCGCGGTTCCGACGAGCACAAGCTGCCGAATGTCGCGGGACGCCCAGAGCTTTTCGGCCGCGCAACTCGCCACGAAGGCGCCGAACGAAAACCCGGCGATGGCCAGCGGGCCCTCGGGGGCGAGCCGGTCGACGACGTTCAGCATGTCTTCGCATTCGCCGCGGCCCTCGTCGTGCACGCCCTCGCTTGCGCCCACGCCGCGAAAGTTGAAGCGCACCGCGGTCCAGCCGCAGGCGACGAATGCACGCGCCAGCGTCTGCACCACCTTGTTGTCCATGGTGCCGCCGAACAGCGGATGCGGATGGGCGATGACCGCGATGCCGCGGGTGCTGTCGGCCTCGGACGGCCGGTCGCGCTGCACCTCGATGACGCCGGCGGCGCCTTGCAGGCGGATCTTTTCGGTCTGGGAATTCATGGTGCTGTGGATGGAGCGGCCCGTCTGCGGCGGGCTGGGAGCACGGTACGAGCGCGGGACTTCCGGAAAAGTTCAGCGGCCGACATCGGGTGGCAGCACGAGGCGCTCGACGATCTTGCCGTTCTTCAGATGCGATTCGACGATTTCGTCGATGTCTTCGGCATCGACGAAGGTGTACCAGACCGCCTCGGGGTAGACCACCGCCACGGGCCCGCCGGCGCAACGGTCGAGACAGCCGGCCTTGTTGACCCTGACTTTGCCCGGGCCGGCCAGCCCCGCTTCCTTGACCTTTGCCTTGCAGCGGTCGAAGCCCTGCTGGGCGTTGTGCAGGGCGCAGCAGTCTTCACCGTTCTTGCGCTCGTTGAGGCAGAAGAAGATGTGGCGGCCGTAGTAGCCGTGCGGCGCGGCGGGAGTGGAGCTGGACATCAATGGATTTTAGTGACGCCCGCCATGCGCCATCGATCACCCTCTCAACCGGCCTGGCGGCCGCGGCGCGACAGCGCGGCCACCACATAGGCCAGCACCGCAAACGGCCATACCCAGCCCAGCCACTGTGCCAGGCCGTGAAAGCGGATGAAGCGCCCCTGTTCCCAGGTGGCCAGGGTCTGCGCGAAATAGGCACTCTCGGGCGCCTGGTTCAAAAGGCTCAGCTGGATCACCAGGCCCACCAGCAGCAAGGCCGCGCACAGCCGGCGCGGCGCTCCCAGCAGCAGCATGCCCGCAAACAAGGCGCTCGCAATGCCGACCTGCACCGGCAGGCCCAGCCAGGCCCACGCGTGCTCCGGCCCGTAGCTCAAGGCCGCCGACAGCGCCGAGGCGCCAATGCCAGCCAGCAGCGTGAGCGGCAGCAAAACGGCTCGACGGGCCACCGTGCGCGTCACCAGGAAAGCCAGCAGGCAGGGCACCAGGGCCCCGAGCATCACGCACAGCAGTTCGACGGCGGGCACCAGCGGCTCGAGCTCGAACTGGCGAAGCGGCATCCAGTCGATGAAAGGCGTATCGAGCAGCCACTCCGAGATGGCGACTTCGAGCCGCTCGAACACCTGGCCGAGCCCAAAGGTCACGGCCGCCGGAAACAGGAGCGCGATGGGCCACAGCGCCAGCAGCACCAGCGCGCCGCGGGAGTCTTCGACGAACCATTGCGAGCGCGTGCGGCTCCAGTGCGCCACCGCGCCCAGGCGCTCCAGCCCCGCCGCCAGCATGGCCCCCAGAAGGGCGCCGGAGGTGTTCAGCCCCAGGTCGACATTGGAAGGAATGCGCGCCGGCAAGTAGCTCTGCAGCGTCTCCATCGCAAAGGCCACCGCCGCCCCGGCGATCGTCGCGCGCAGCATGGCGCGCCAGACGCTCGCGTCGCGTCGCGTGCGCAGCACGGCCAGCGCGCAAAGAAAGCCGAAGGGCACGTAGCCGCCGACGTTGATCGCGAAATCGAAGCCCGTCCAGTACTTGGGCCACGGCGCCGACAAATAGGCCCAGGGTGCGATGCCCTGGTCGCGCCAGTCGGCAAACGGATAAAGGCTGGCATAGACGATCAGCGCCGCATAGGCGAGCGCAAGAGGCAGCGCGGCGGTCTTGTGCTGCGTCTCCACCTTGGCGGCTCAGAACGGCTTGACGACCACCAGCACCACGATGCCGAGCAGCAGCAAGATGGGCAGTTCGTTGAACCAGCGATACCAGCGATGGCTGCGCTGCGAGCCCCCGGCCACGAAGCGGCGCAGCAGCACGCCGCAGCCATGGTGGTAACCGACGGCGGCCAGCACCAGCGCCAGCTTGGCATGCATCCAGCCGTTGCCCGGCCCGCGCCCGATGCCGTAGCCCAGCCAGAGCCAAAGACCGAAACCCAAGGCCGGAATGGCCAGGAAAGTCGTAAACCGCAACAGCTTGCGCGCCATCAGCAGCAAGCGCTCACGTTCGGCAACGGACTCTGGCGGCACCATCGCCAGATTGACGAATATCCGCGGCAGATAGAACAACCCCGCGAACCAGCTCGCAATGAAGACAATGTGAAAAGATTTGACCCAGAGCATGGCGGCAGTTTAGTGGTCGGCTGCGCGCTTCCGGCCTTTGCCTGCCGGAACGGACACAGCAGGCAAAAAAAAGCCCGACGTCTGCACGTCGGGCTGGGAAGCCCTTTTGCTGTCACACATCAAGGCACCCGCTCAGGGAGGAAAAGCGGGGAGCGGCAAGCCGCCCGCTTTAGAATTTAACAAAGACGAAACAAGGTTTCAAGCGAAACGGCCACTTTCTTTGACATTTCCACGCAAAAAAAGAGAACCTTCGAGGTACCGATTCGAGGGGTGATCAGAGCGCCTTCTGGCAGGGCGGCGCATACCGTGGATTGGCGCTTCAGGCACAATTTTCCGCTTATGACGCCCTCTTCCTTCTCCTCCTTCGCCATGTATCCCGCCGGCCGGCCGCGCCGCTTGCGCCGCGATGCCTTCACCCGCAACCTGGTCAGGGAGCATGCGCTGACGGCGCACGATCTGATCTATCCCGTGTTCGTGCAGGAAGGCGAGAAAAAGCGCGACGCCGTGTCTTCGATGCCCGGCGTGGACCGCCTGAGCCTCGACCTGCTGCTGCCGCTGGCGGAGCAGTGTGTGGAAGCGGGCATTCCGGTGATGGCGCTTTTTCCGGTCATCGACGCCAGCCTCAAGACACCGTCGGGCGATGAAGCCTTCAACCCCGACGGGCTGATTCCGCGTGTGGTCGCCGCGCTCAAGTCGCGCTTTCCAGAGCTCGGCGTGATGACCGACGTGGCGCTCGACCCCTACACCAGCCATGGGCAGGACGGCCTGCTCGACGAGACCGGCTACATCCTCAACGACGCCACCGTTGAAGTCCTGGTGAAGCAGGCGCTCGCACAATCGCAGGCCGGCGTGGACATCGTGGCGCCCAGCGACATGATGGACGGCCGCATCGGCGCCATCCGCAACGCGCTGGAGGCCCGCGGCGACGTTCACACCCGCATCATGGCGTACAGCGCCAAGTACGCCAGCGCTTTCTACGGCCCGTTCCGCGATGCCGTGGGCTCGGCCGCGACGCTCGGCAAGAGCAACAAGAAGGTCTATCAGATGGACCCGGGCAACAGCGACGAGGCGCTGCGCGAAGTCGGCCTCGACATCGCCGAGGGCGCCGACATGGTGATGGTGAAGCCCGGCATGCCCTACCTGGACATCGTGCGCCGCGTGAAAGACGAATTCCGCGTGCCCACCTTCGCCTACCAGGTGAGCGGCGAATACGCGATGCTCAAGGCCGCCGCGCAGAACGGCTGGCTCGACCACGACGCGGTGGTGCTCGAAAGCCTGCTCGCATTCAAGCGCGCTGGCGCCGACGGCGTTCTCACCTACTTCGCACTTGACGCTGCGCGTTTGCTACAAAAACAATAGCTCACCACCTTTGGGATCCGCCGGGGCGGGCCCGAACGGCAATGAAAGAGAGCAACAAGGCGGCGCATGCGCATCATTGAAATCAACCGCTCGCTGGTGAGCGAGCACCAGGCGCTGGCGCCGCTCGCGGTGCCGGGCGCCTGCGGCGCACAAGGCTATCTCTGGATCTCGCTGACGCGGGAGGAGTTTCGCGCCTCGCTCGCGGAAGTTCAGCAGATCCTGCAATCGCTCTGCCTCACCCAGCTGGTCGACCTGCACGTGGCCGACCTGCTCAACGACCAGCTGCCTTCGCACTTCGACTACACCTCGAAATACGACGTGCTGGTGTTCCGGCGCCTCTCGAGCGGCCCGGGCCAGACGGCCGCGGGCAATGGCAAGGACGGTGGCGGCGAGCCGCCCCTTGCCGGGCGCCGCGGCCCTCCGGTGCTGCGCCGGGTGGACACCCGCCCGGTGGGTTTCGCCGTGTTCGATCGCGTGCTGCTCTCGGTGCACCCAGAGGACGGCGCGGTGCGCGACGCCTTTGCGGCTCGGCTGCTGGCGGCCGGGTCGCCCGACGACCAGGGCGCCCCGGCGCTGGACGTGCGCGCCACCTCCGCCCGCGTACCGACCGGCACCGCCGACCTGATGCTTCGGGTCATCAACCAGATCGTCGACGGTTACCTGGACATGCGCCGCGAGCTCACCCGCCAGCTCGACCATTGGCAGACCGAGCTGATCGATCCGCGCAGCCGCTTCACCAACTGGGGTGCGTTGATGGAAGCCCGGCAGTCGCTGCACCACCTGGACGAAATCTGCGAGGACCAGCGCGCCGCCATACAGGACTGGATCGATCTGCTCGAAACCCTGCCGTCGCCGAAAGGCGAAGCAGAGCAGCGCGAGCGGGAACTGGTCATGGTGCGAAGCCGCGACGTGCTCGAGCACATCGAGCGCGTGGTGCATCACGTGCACCGGCTCGAGCAGAACGCGGAAACCGCGGTGCAGATGCATTTCAGCGTCCAGGGCCACCGCGCCAACGACATCATGCGGGTGCTCACCGTGCTGACCGCCATCTTCCTGCCGCTCAACCTCATTGCCGGCATCTTCGGCATGAACTTCGAGTTCATCCCGCTGGTGCACAAGGCGGACGGCTTCTGGATCGCTATGGGCGCAATGTTGGCCATCGCGGTGCTGCTGGTCGTGATCTTCTGGCGCAAGCGCTATCTCGCGCGAACACGCTGACCCCGCCTGCCCCCATAAAAAAAGCCACGCTTTTGCGTGGCTTTTTTTTCAAAGCGGCCCCGAAGGGCCAGCTTTCCTTGTCGCTTACTTGGCGACGGCGCCCGAGCCTTGCTGGGCTTGAACGCGTGCGTCCATCGGGTGGGCCATGGTCGAGATGACCTTGCTGTTGACGCGCGAACCGCTGGACACGTTCTGGTCCGGAGCGTAGGCGGTGCGAACGGCTTCGGCTTCGACGATCGCACGGTCCTTCGACACGGCGACCGTTTCCGGGCCGCGCGAACCGCGGGTCACGTTCTGGTTCGGAGCCGATGCGGTGCGCACGGCTTCGGCGTTCACTTCGTCACGGCTCTTGGTCGAGACGGCGGTGTTCACGCCGTCGTAGCTTTCGGCTTGGGCGCCGGTAGCGGCCAACAGGGTCAGGGCGGCGGCAGCGAGGATGTGCGAGGTCTTCATTTTCAGTTCCTTGTGTTCGTTGGATGGTTCGTCCACCAGGCTCGCTCGTTCGCTCACCTGTGCGGCGAGTTTCCAACTGAAACAGCCCCGCAAAACACGCGGAACAGAGACACCGTGTTTCCTCTATTGAAACAATGACAGGCCAAAGGCATGCGCCCGCATTTCCCGGAAAATCAGGGCATGCCGGTCCCCGGAACGGAAACAATGGGCACTTTGACATGGACAGTCTCGATCTGATCAGAACCTTCCGGGAGGTGGCTTCGCAGGGCAGCTTTTCGCATGCGGCCAAGAAGCTCGACATGTCGAAAGCCACCGTCAGCAAATACGTGGCGGAGCTCGAAACGCGCTTCGGCGTGCGCCTTCTCAACCGCTCCACGCGTTCGGTGAGCCTGACCGACGCCGGGCAATTGCTGCTCGAGCGCAGCACCCCCGTGCTCGAGATGGTGGAGCTCACCCAGGCCGAATTGCAGGAGCGCGCCAGGCAGCCCGGCGGACGGCTGCGGATTTCAGCGCCGCACGGCATGGGCAACGGCGAATTTCCGAGCCTTTTGGCCGACTTCATGCGCTACTACCCGGATGTGAGCATCAGCCTGCAGTTGACCAACCGCGCGGTCGATCTCGCGGAAGAAGGCATCGACGTCGACATCCGCAGCGGCCCGGTCGCCGATGCCAACCTGATCGTGCGCAAACTGATGCTCATGGACATGGTCGTCTGCGCATCGCCGGTCTACTGGAAGAAGCACGGCAAGCCCGAACATCCGCGCGATCTCGCGGGACACGACGCGCTCACGCATTCCCTGCTGGGCGCCCAGCCGGTCTGGCGCTTCGACGACGCCGGCCAGCCGCTGGACGTACCGGTCAAGAGCCGCATGGACTGCACCGAGGGCGCGCCGCTGATCCGGGTCGCGATGCGCGGCTTCGGCGTGATCTACCTGCCCTCGATCCTCGTGCAGTCGCACATCGACCATGGCGAACTGGTGCCGGTTTTGCAGGACTATGCGCGCAAGGACATGTGGCTCTCGGCCGCCTATCTGCAGCGGCGCCACAACAGCGCCGCCCTGCGCGCGCTGCTCGACTTTCTCCAGACCCGCATCGGTACGGGGCCGGGCTCTCGCAAAAAATAGAAAAAGCCCGGCGCGGGCCGGGCTTCACTTGCGCAGGGCCAGGGCTTGGTCAGCCGACATGCTTGGCAAAGAATTCGAGCGTACGCGAACGAGCCAGCTTGGCGGCCTCGGCGTTGTATGAGCCGCGCTGGTCGCAGTTGAAGCCGTGGCCCGATTCATAGACATGCACTTCCACCTCGGGATGCGCTTTCTTGAAGGCCTCGATGGTGTCGAGCGGAATCCAGTGGTCCTGGTTGCCGAAATGCGCCAGCACCGGCACCTTGGGCTGGCGAGCGGTTTCTTCCGGCGTCGTCATGCCGCCGCCGTAGTAGGGCGCAGCGGCAGCAATACCCGAAACCAGGCTCGCGGCGCGCCACACCAGGAGGCCGCCCCAGCAATAGCCCACGATGCCGACCTTGCCGGCCTTTGCCGCGTAGGCCACGGCGGCCTCGATGTCCTGCAGCACGCCGGGTGCGGGCAGCGCCTCGACCGCGGTCTTCAGCGCGAAGCCGGCCTTCATGTCCTCGTCGCTGTAGCCGAGCTCGACCCCCGGCTTCACGCGATGAAAGGTCGAGGGAGAGACCGCGAGGTATCCGTCCGCCGCATAGCCGTCGGCCACCGAGCGGATGTGCGAGTTGACGCCGAAGATTTCCGGCACCACCACCACGGCGCCCCGCGGCTTGCCGGCAGGTTCGGCCACGTAGGCCGGGAAGACAAAGCCGTCCTTGGCGGTGAGATCGATGAATTGACCCATGGTTGTCATGCTCCTTGATAGCGAATGAGTTGAATCGAACGAAAGGATTGCCGCTAGCGCTTTTGCTGCAGCGCGCGCTCGACGAAATCGAGCCGGTCCTGGCCCCAGAATATCTCGCCATCGATGACATAGCTTGGCGCACCGAACACCTGGATGTCGATCGCTTCCTGGGTGTAAGCCTCGTAACGCTCCTGCACGGCCTGGCTCAGCGACTGCTCCGTGCGCTTGGGTGGCAGGCCGCATTCGGCGACGAGCGCTTCGAGCACCTTGGGGTCGCCGATGTTCCGCTCCTGAACCCACACGGCTGCAAATATCGCGCTGCACACCCGCATGGCCACGTCGGTGCCGTCGTGCAGGTCCACCGCGATGATCAGCCGCGCGGCATCGTCGCCTGCCACCGGGAAGAACTTCGGCTTGAGGTTCAGCGGCAGATCGAGGTGGCGCGAAAAGCGCGCCAGTTCCACCAGCCGGTAGGCCTGGCGCTGCGGTGCCCGCTTGCCGAGCGGTAGCCCGCCCGAGATCGGATAGACACTGCCCAGGTCCACGGGCCGCAGGCGCACCGTGGCGCCCGACGCGGCCGCGATGGCGGAGAACCGGGCATGCCCCAGATACGTCCAGGGACTCTGCGGCGCAAAGTAATAGTCGATCGTATGGCTCATGGGCTCGCCCTCGGTGATGTAATCCAAGCCAACGGTTTTAACTGACACGCAGTTTTTGTGCAGGAGGTCGGATTTGGACCAGGTACTCTTGATCACGGGTGGCGGCCGCGGCATCGGCGCCGCAACCGCCTTGCTGGCGGCAAGGCGAGGCTACGCGGTGGCCGTCAACTACGCGAGCAACTCGCTGGCCGCCGACGAGGTGGTGCGCACCATCCGCGCGGGAGGCGGCACCGCCGTGGCCGTGCAGGCCGACGTGGGCGACGAGGCGCAGGTGACCGCCATGTTCCAGAAGGTCGATGCCAGGCTCGGCCGCCTCACGGCACTGGTCAACAGCGCCGGGGTGGTCGACGTGCAGGCCCGTGTCGATGAAATGAGCGTGGGGCGCCTGGAGCGCATGTTCCGCATCAACGTGATCGGCAGCTTCCTCTGCGCGCGCGAAGCCGTCCGGCGCATGAGCACCCGATACGGCGGCTCGGGCGGCGCCATCGTCAATGTCTCCAGCGCCGCCGCGCGGCTGGGCTCGCCCGGCCAGTACGTCGACTACGCGGCCAGCAAGGGCGCCATCGACACCTTCACCATCGGCCTGGCCAAGGAAGTCGGTGCCGAGGGCATCCGCGTCAACGCCGTGCGCCCCGGCCTGATCGACACCGAGATCCACGCCTCCGGCGGCATGCCCGACCGCGCCTTCGAGCTGGCGCCCACCGTGCCGATGCAGCGCACCGGCAGCGCGGAAGAAATTGCCGGCGCGATCCTGTGGCTGCTGTCCGAAGAGGCCAGCTACACCACCATGGCCCTGCTCGACGTGACCGGGGGGAGGTAAGTGAGTACCTCGATGGACCTGATCAAGCCGCTGGTCACGCTGGTGGCCATCGTCAACCCGCTGGCCATCGTGCCCTTCTTCATCCACTACACGCAGGGGTATTCCGATGCGCAGCGCCGGCACACGGTGCGCATGTCGGCCTTCAGCGCGTTCGTGGTGATTGCGGTCAGCGCGCTGATCGGGCTGCAGCTGCTGGCGTTCTTCGGCATCTCGATTGCCAGCTTCCAGGTGGGCGGCGGCCTGCTGCTGCTCATGAGTTCGCTGTCCATGCTCAATGCGAAGCCGGCCGAGAGCAAGACCAACGTGGAGGAGCTGCGCGCCACGGAGGTGAAAGCGTCCATGGGCGCGTCCATCGCGGTGGTGCCGCTCACCATTCCACTGCTCACCGGGCCGGCCACCATATCGACCGTGGTGATCTACGCCGACAAGACGCAGCACCTGTGGGAGCTCGGGTTGCTGGTGGGCTACGGCGTGGTGGTCGCACTGGCTACTGCACTGGCCTTTTCGCTCGCGCAGCCGATTGCGCGCGTGCTCGGCAAGACCGGCATCAACATCATGACGCGACTCATGGGCCTGATCCTCGCGGCGCTCGCGGTCGAGGTCATGGCCGACGGCCTCGGCAAGCTGTTTCCGATATTGCAGCGCGTGGGCTAGGGCCTGTTCAGGCCAGCATCTTCTCGATGACCCGCCAGTGCGCGGGCTCGACCGGCGTGATCGACAGCCGGTTGCCCTTGCGCAGTACGACCAGATCGGCCAGCTCGGGCCTGGCGCGCAGCTCGGGCAGTGCCAGCAGCCGGGTCTTGCGAACGGCCTGCACGTCGACCAGCAGCCAGCGTGGATCGTCCTTCTTCGAGGCCGGGTCGTAGTACGGCGACTTGGGGTCGAACTGCGTCGGATCGGGCTTGATGCCCGAAGCCACGCGCGCAATGCCCGCGATGCCCGGCTCGGGGCAGCTCGAGTGATAGAACAGCACGCCATCCCCGACCTTCATGCCGTCGCGCATGAAGTTGCGTGCCTGGTAGTTGCGCACGCCAGTCCACGCCACCGTGGCGCCGGGTGCGGCAAGCGCGTCGTCGATCGAGACCTCGTCGGGCTCGGATTTCATCAACCAGTACTGGGGCATGGCAATCTCGCGAGGGAGTTTCGCGAGCGAATATAGCCGCCCTCCCCGGTACTGGCGAGCGCTGCTTACGGCGTCACGTAATCAGAAACCACGACCCATTTGCCATCCTTGATTTGCGACAGGCGCGATTGGTCGTTGCCCAGGCGCTTGGTGGCGGTGTAGGTGCTCTTGGCGCTGCCGAACATGTCGGGCTCGAAGGTCATGGTGTCCATCGCCTTGATGAAGCTGTCGGTCGTCAGATTCGGGCCGGCCTTCTGCGCCGCCTTGATGAACGAATCGATGATGACGTAGCCATAGACCGAGAACACCGTCGGATCTTCATTGAACTTGGTCTTGTACTTGTTGGCCCAGAAGCGCAGCGGCTGCGACTGCTCGTCGGTGTAGGGGTTCTGCACCGTCATGGTGGCGTAGATGCCGTCCATCGCCTTGCCGCCGAGCTTGTGGATCAGGTCGGTATAAGAGGCGCTCGAGCCCAGGAAGGTCGGGTTGAAGCCGGTCTTGCGCGCCTCGCCCACGGTGCCGATGGTCTCGCGGATGATGGTGCCGAGCACCACGAGGTCGCAGTTGGCAGCCTTCATTTTGGCGACCTGCGAACTGAAGTCGGTGGCGCCGCGCTTGAACGAGGTTTTTTCGGCCAGCTCCAGGCCCGCCGTCTTCAGGCCGGCCTCGGCGCCGCGCAGCACCTCGAGCCCGAACTCGTCGTCCTGGTAGATGGTGCAGACCTTCTTTGCGCCCTTCTCCTTGATCATCTTGGGCAGGGCCAGGCGGATCTGGTCGTAGTAGGTGGCCGCGAACGAATACTTGAGCCGGTTCAGCGGCTCGTACATTTCGCGCGCCGCGGTGATCGGCATGAAGTTGACGATGTTCTTCTCGAACTGCACCGGCATGGCCGCCATGTTCTGCGCCGTGCCGATGTGGCCGGCCATGATGAAGATCTTTTCCTGGTTGACCAGCTTCTGCGCCGCGAGCACGGCCTTCTTCGGGTCGTAGCCCGAGTCTTCGACGAAGAGCTTGAGCTTGCGACCGTGGATGTTGCCCTGCTCGTTGAGTTCGTCCACGCGCAGCTGCATGCCGTTGCGCGCCTGCTTGCCGAAGCCCGCGAGCGGGCCCGAGAGATCCTGGATCGTGCCGATGCGGATTTCGTCCTTGCTCACGCCCTGTTGCTGCTGCGCGGACGCGAACGTTGCAACCAGGCCCAGCACGGCCAGGGTCGTCACTGTCTTGAGCTTCATCATGGCGTTGTCTCCTCGGGTTTGACAAAAAACGGTTCGGCGATGCCGGTCAGCGGTACATCGCCTCGATGCGCTCGGCATACTTGGTTTGCACCAATTTGCGCTTGAGCTTCATCGTCGGCGTGAGCTCTTCGTCCTCGGCACTCAACTGCGTTTCGAGCAGGAAGAATTTCTTGATCTGCTCGACCCGCGCAAACTTGGCATTGACGCGGTCGATCTCGCCCTGGATCAGGTCCAGCACCTCTTGCGCACGCGTGAGGCTTTCGTAGTTGCTGAAAGGCACATCGTGGTCCTGCGCAAACTTCTCGACGTTCTCCTGGTCGATCATGACGATCACCGTCAGGTAGGGTCTCTTGTCGCCGATCACCACCGCATCGGTGATGTAGGGGCTGAACTTGAGTTCGTTCTCCAGCTCGCTCGGCGTGATGTTCTTTCCACCTGCCGTGATGATGATGTCCTTCATGCGGTCGGTGATGCGGAAATACCCTCCCGCGTCGACCGTCCCCACGTCGCCGGTGTGCAGCCAGCCGTCGGCGTCGATGGTCTCGGCGGTTTTCTCGGGCAGGTTGAGGTATCCCATGAAGACATTGGGGCCGCGCACCAGGATTTCGCCGGTTTGCGGATCGAGCCGAACCTCGTTGTAGCTGGTGGCCGGGCCGATCGAGCCCGGCATGATGCGCGACGGCGGCACGCCCGTGGAGGCACCGCACGATTCGGTCATGCCCCACACCTCCAGCATGGGCACGCCCAGCGCAAGGTACCAGCGCACGAGGTCGGGCGAAATCGGCGCTGCGCCGGTCACGAGAAAGCGCGCGCGGTGAATCCCGATGAGCTTGCGTACGTTGTCGAGCGCCAGCCAGCGCGCCAAGCGGAACTTGAGGCGCAGCCCCGCGCCCACCGGCTGGCCCTGGAGCACGCGCTCGGCAATCTGCCGGCCCACGCCAATGCTCCAGCCGTAGGCAGCCTGCTGCAGCCGGCTCGCCTCTTTCAGCGCAATCATCACGCCGGAATAGAACTTCTCCCACACGCGCGGCACGGCCGTGAACACCGTGGGCGAAATCTCGCGCACGTTCTCGGGCACCGTTTCGGGGTTCTCGACGAAGTTGAGGATCGAGCCGGTATACATCGCGAAGTATTCGCCGCCCATGCGCTCGGCAATGTGGCACAGCGGCAGGAAGCACATGCGCTCGTCGCCCTCGCCCTGAGACAGCAGGGAGTTGTAGCCGCGCATGGTGTACACCAGCCCGCGGTGGCTGTGCATCGCGCCCTTGGGCTTGCCGGTGGTGCCCGAGGTGTAGACGAGGATGGCCAGGTCTTCGGGCCGGCAGGCGGCAATGCGCTGCTCCAGCGCCTGCGGATGGTCCTGCAGATGCGCCCGGCCGAGCGCGCGCAGTGCGTCCAGGCTGATGACGCCGGGATCGTCGAGGTCGCGCAGGCCCTCCATGTCGAACACGACGACCTTGCGCAGCAGCGGCAATTGCGCGCGCACCTCGAGCGCCTTGTCGAGCTGCTCGTCGTCCTCGACGAAGAGCACGGTGGTGCGCGAGTCTTCGCAGAGGTAGTGAACCTGCGGGGCCGCGTCGGTCGGGTAGATGCCGTTCGACACGCCGCCGCAGCTGAGCACGGCGATGTCGCACAGCACCCACTCGATGACGGTGTTGGCGAGGATCGATGCGCATTCGCCCGGCCCGAAGCCGAGCGCCAGCAGGCCACCCGCAATCTCGCGCACGGCCTCGGCGGTTTGCCGCCAGGTCCAGCTGCGCCAGATGCCGAATTCCTTCTGCCGCATCCAGACCTTGTCGGCGCGCAATTCCACGGCCTTCCAGAACACGGCGGGAATGGTGTCGCCGGGCACGACGATGCCGGGCTTGGGCTGCAGGTGCGCCAGGTCCCAAAGGCCGGCGGGAGCGCGCAAGGCGGTAGTGCTCATGTCGCTCATCTCCAGGTCTTCTTTTTCTTCCAGCGCCGCTCGCCGCGCACGCCGTCGTCCTTGACGCCAAGGTAGAACTCCTTGATGTCTTCCTTCTCGCGCAGGCGTTCGCAGGTGTCTTCCATGACGATGCGGCCGTTCTCGAGCACGTAGCCGTGGTCCGACGCATTGAGCGCCATGTTGGCGTTCTGCTCGACCAGCAAGATGGTGGTGCCGCGCTCGCGGTTGATGCGCACGACGATCTCGAAGATCTCCTTCGTCAGCTTGGGGCTGAGGCCAAGGCTGGGTTCGTCGAGGAGGATGAGGTGCGGCGCGGCCATGATGGCGCGCGAAATGGCGAGCATCTGCTGCTGGCCGCCGGAGAGCAGCCCGGCGTCCTGCGTGGCGCGCTCTCGCAGGATGGGAAAGTAGGTGTAGACGCTCTCCATGTCCCGCGCCACGCCATCGCGGTCCTTGCGGGTGTAGGCGCCCATGAGCAGGTTTTCCCTCACCGAAAGCAAGGGGAACACTTCGCGCCCTTCGGGTACGTGGCTCAGGCCCTGCTGGACGATGTAGGCGGGGTCCTTGGCGGTGATGTCCTTGCCCTGGAATTCGATGCTGCCCTTTCTCGGGTCGATGATTCCCGAGATGGTTTTGAGGATGGTCGTTTTTCCTGCGCCGTTGGAACCCAGGACCGTCACGATCTCGCCTTGCCTGACTTTCAGGCTCACGCCGCGGATGGCCTTGATGGGGCCGTAGGCGCTTTCGACGTTGAGCAGCTGGAGTACGACGTCGCTCATTGGGTGCCCCCCCCGGCGGCTCATGCCGCCACCCTCCTCAAGCTGCTCACGTCGTCCACAGTCCCGAGATAAGCCTCGATGACACGCGCGTCCGCCTGCACCTCGCGCGGCGTGCCGGTCGCCAGCACCTCGCCCATGTTCATGGCCAGCACGCGGTCCGACACCTTCGACACCAGCGACATGTCGTGCTCGACCATCAGCACCGACACACCCAGCTCGTGCTGGATGTCCTGGATCCAGAACGCCATGTCGGCCGTCTCCTCGACATTGAGACCGGACGAGGGCTCATCGAGCAGCAGCAGCTTGGGCTCGGTGCACAGCGCACGCGCGAGTTCCACCACCTTGCGAACGCCATAGGGCAAGCCGGCCACCATCGAATCCCGGTGATGCTGCAGGTCCAGCAGCTCGATCACCTGCTCCGCCTTCTCGCGCGCCGCAATTTCGGCGCGCCGCGTCGCGGGTGTGAAGAACACCTCGCTCCAGAAACCCGTCTGCCGATGCGTGTGGCGGCCGATCAGCAGGTTGTGCAACACGGTGGCATGCTCGAAGAGTTCGATGTTCTGGAAGGTGCGCGCAATGCCGAGCGCGGCAATTGCGTGTGGCGCCTGGTGCGTCAAGGCCAGCGGACCGGCCGCTTCGCCGTGCCACGTGATCTCGCCCATGGTCGGCGTGTAGATGCGGCTGATGAGGTTGAACACCGTCGTCTTGCCCGCGCCATTCGGGCCGATCAGCGTGAACACCTCGCCGCGCCGCACGTCGAAGCTCACCTTGTTGACCGCGAGCACGCCGCCGAAGCGCACGCTCAGGTCTTTCGCCGAAAGAAGAATGTCGCCGCTGCTCATCTCAGTCGATCCGACTTGGTGAACGACTTCTGCCGCTTGAACAGGCCCTTGCGGTAGAACGGGAAGAGCTGCAGCCAGGTTCGGATCTTGAGCCAGCGGCCATAAAGCCCCAGCGGCTCGAACAGCACGAAGGCGATCAGCACCAGGCCGTACACCAGCCCCTGCAGCCCCGGCGCCTGGCCGACCACGGCCGGCAACCAGTCCTTGCCCATCGAGATCAGTTGCGGCATCGCGATCAGGAAGATCGCACCCAGGAATGCGCCGTGCACCGAACCCAGCCCGCCGATCACCACCATCAGCAGCAGGTCGATCGACTGCAGGATGTTGAACTGGTCCGGCGAAATGAAGCTGAGCTTGTGCGCATACAGTGCGCCGCCCAACCCCGCGAGCGCGGCCGAGATCGCGAACGACATCGTCTTGTAGCGCGCCAGGTGAATGCCCATGCTCTGCGCCGAAATCTCCGAATCGCGGATGGCGACGAAGGCCCGTCCCGTCGGCGAGCGCAGCAGATTCAGGATGCCCAGTGTGCTGAGCACCGCCACCACCAGGCACAGGAAGTAGAAGCCGTTGCCCGACCCCAGCGACCAGCCGAAGAGTTGCGGCGACTTCACGTGCAGCCCCGCATTGCCGCCCGTGACGCTCTCCCAGCGCGCGAACACCTCCTCGACGATGAAGCCGAACGACAGCGTCGCGATGCCGAGGTAGATGCCCTTCACGCGCAAGGCCGGCAAGGCCACCACCACGCCCACCGCCGCAGACAGCGCCGCGGCCGCGAGCAGCGCGATCGGAAACGGCACGCCCAGGTTGGTCAGCACGCCCTGCGTGTAGGCACCCGCGCCGAGAAAGGCCGCATGGCCGATCGAGAACTGGCCCGTGAAGCCCGCCAGCAGCATCAACCCCAATCCGACGATGCCGTAGATCAGCACGAATGTCAGCTGCGCGAGCCAGTATTCGTCGATCGCCCATGGCGCGACGATGAGGAACGCGACCAGGAGGCCATACCAGAACACATGGCCGCCGTGCCGCGCGAGGCGGATGTCCTGGTCGTAGCTGGTCTTGAAGATGAAGCGCATGGGTCAGATCCGCCGAAGAGCGTGGGGGCGCATGGTTCAGACTTTCTTGCGCAGCTTTTCGCCGAACAGGCCATTGGGTTTGATCATCAGCATCAGCAGCACCACGATGTAGGGCGCGGTGTCCTTGAAGCCGTCGGGCAGATAAAACCCCGCGAACGATTCGACGATGCCGATCACCAGCCCGCCGACGATGGCGCCCGGCAGGCTGCCGAAGCCGCCCACCACCGCGGCCGGAAAGGCCTTGAGCCCGATGAAGCCCATGTTCGCGTGCACGAATGTGATGGGCGCGAGCAGCATCCCCGCGATGGCCGCGACCGCTGCCGCCAGGCCCCACACGAGCCCGTTGAGCCGCTTCACCGGAATCCCCATGTAGTAGGCCGCCAGCTGGTTCTGCGAAGAGGCCTGCATGGCGATGCCGAGCTTGCTGTAGCGGAACATCGCGAACAGCAGTCCGCACAGAATGGCCGTGGCAATGATGATGGCCAGTTGCTCGAGGTTGACCACCAGCCCGCCCAGCTTCCATATCTGGTCCTTGTAGGGCACGGCCAGCGTGTGGGTGTCGGTGCCGATGCCCGGCACCATGGTGATGAGTCCGCGCGCCACGTAGGCAATGCCGATGGTCAGCATCACGATCGAGAACTGCGGCTGCCCGAGGATCGGCCGGATCACCACCAGCTCGAGCAGCACGCCGAAGGCGGCCATGGCCACCACCGCGAGAAGGGCCGCGAGCCAGAACGGCAGGCCGAACAGCGACATGCCGGCAAATGCACCGAAGGCGCCGAGCATCATCAGGTCGCCCTGCGCAAAGCTCACGGTCTCGGTGGCCTTGTAGATCAGCACGAACCCCAGCGCGATCAAGCCATAGATGCAGCCCTGCGCAATGCCTGACAGAAGGAGCTGGAGAATCTGCATGCGGCTTCTGTCTCTCTGTATGTCTAGTGCCTGAAGCCGCCGGCCGCGTCGTGCAGCGCCAGGCGACGCGAGCCGGCCAGGATGTCGCTCGGCTTGAGCCCATAGACCTGGCGGATCGAATGGCTGAAATGCGTCGAATCGGGGTAGCCGGTGTCCAGCGCAATGTCGGTCAGCGTGGTGGTCTGGCGCACGTAGCGCAGCAGGCTGCGCGCGCGCTTCCAGGCCCGGAAGGCGCGAAACGCCATGCCGGTTTCCTGCTTGAACAGATGCAGGAAGCGCGAGAAAGAAAGGTGCACCGAGGCCGCGCAGTCTTCGGCCGATGTGGGCGCGGCCGGGTCGGCGTTGATGGCGTCGATGACCTTGCGGATGCGTGCATCGAGCGCGCGCGGCGCCAGCGCCTCGCCGAAGAACAGTCGGTCGAACTCGAGGCCTTCGAAGCCCTGGCGGCCCGAGAGCGCAAGCAGTTGCGCGTGGGCATCGCGCACGCGCTGCACGAATGCCGGCGCATCGACCGGTCCGCAATGCTGGAGAAAGCCCGGCAGGCGCGCGGGATCGACCGATTCCGATTCGATCAGCAGGTTGAAGATGAGCGGATGCGCGCTTTCCACCCGGTGCGGCACCTGCGGCGGCACCACCAGCAGCTCGCCCGTCTGCCAGGCGCCTCCGCCAATGCGGAGGCGGTTGGGCGGCGCCCCCGCCGGCGACACGTACACGCCGTGCCCGCCCACCGTGCGTTCGGCCGCGGCGCCGAGCAGCCCCGCGTAGAACACCCGCTGATGCGTGAGCCACATCAGGCGCTCCCCGCGCTCTGCGCCGCCGCTTTCCGGCGACGCCGTTTTCGTTCGCTGCATGGTGTCCGTCTCCTGCATCCGGCCGCCGCCGGCCAGGGGCCGGCATTGCGTTGGCTGGATCGTAGCGGCGAGGGCCAGCTGCAAGGTGGGCATTTGCGCGAGGACTTTCCCTAGGCCGGCTCTAGGCCGACGCAAGCGCGCGGCGGAGTTCTACGCAGCACAGCGCGATGGCCGTATCGGCTTCGTCGAGCACCTTGCCCATGGTGATGAAGCCATGGATCTGGCGCTCGAAGCAGACGTATGCGGCGCGGTTACCAGCGGCAGTCAGCGCCTCGGCGTAGGCCATGCCTTCGTCGCGCAGCGGGTCGAAGCCGGCGGTGAGCACCAGCGCGGGCGGCAGGCCCGACAGATAGGCGTGCAGCAGCGGCGACGCGCGCCAGTCGAGGTCGTGCCGGGGGTCGTCGATGTAGTGGTCGTGGAAGTACGCCATCGTGTCGCGGGTCAGCAGGTAGCCCTGGCCGTTGGCCTGGTGCGACGGGTGGCCGCGGCGCATGTCGGTGGCGGGATAGATCAGCAGCTGGAAGGCGATGGGCAGGTCGCCGGCATCGCGCGCCGCAATGGCCGCCACCGCCGCGAGGTTGCCGCCCGCGCTGTCGCCGCCCACTGCGAGGCGGCCGGCATCCAGGCCGAGCGAGGCGGCCTCACGGCGCACCCAGCGGGTGGCCGCCAGCACGTCGTCCACGGCGGCCGGGAAGCGATGCTCCGGTCCCATGCGGTAGTCGATCGAGGCGACCGCGCAGCCCGCGCCGTTGGCGAGCGAGCGGCACAGCACGTCATGCGTGTCGAGATCGCCGATGACCCAGCCGCCCCCGTGGAAGTACACCAGCACGGGCAGCGCCGCATCGGCCGTGGCGCCCAACGGGCGATAGAGGCGCACCGGGATGGTGCCGTGCGGCCCTTCGGCCTTCAGTTCGCGGACTTGCGCGACGGGCGGCGCTTCGGGTTGCGTGGCGGCACGCCGTTCGCGATAGAACGCACGCGCCTCGGCCGGCGAAAGCGTGTGGGTCGGCGGGATGCCGCGCGCCTCGATGAAGTCGAGCAAGGCGCGCGCCTGGGGGTGCAGCATGGTGTCTCCGGTGGGTCGGGCTGGTGTTCTCCCGATCTCATCCGGACGATGCCCGCAGGCGCCCGGCGCCGCTTGCGAAAACTGGCTGTCAAACTACTGGCTGTGCCGGGCTCGCGCCCTTCAGGCCTTGCGCGGCTTCACGCGCGAGGCGGCTTCCTTGGCGAGCCTGCGGGCGGTGTCGGTGTCGGCCGCGTGCACGAGCGCCACGCCCATGCGGCGCTTGGCAAAACTCTCGGGCTTGCCGAAGAGGCGCACGTCGCTGCCGGGCACCTGCAGTGCCTCGGCGACGCCGTCGAACGCGATGCCGGTGGCATCGACGCCGCCGTAGATCACCGCGCTGGCGCCAGGACTCTTGAGCGAAGTGTCCACCGGCAGGCCGAGGATGGCGCGCGCATGCAGCTCGAACTCGTTCTGCCATTGCGTGGCCATGGTGACCATGCCGGTGTCGTGCGGGCGCGGGCTCACTTCGCTGAACCACACGTCGTCACCCTTCACGAACAGCTCGACGCCGAAAAGACCCTGGCCGCCGAGGTCGGCCGTGACGGCCTCGGCGATCTGCTGCGCCTTTTGCAGCGCGGCAGGCGCCATGCGATGCGGCTGCCAGCTCTCGACATAGTCCCCGCTGACCTGCACGTGGCCGATGGGCTCGCAGAACTGCGTCTGCACCGCGCCGGCCGCGTCCCTGGCGCGCACGGTCAAGAGCGTGATCTCGTAGTCGAAATCGATGAAGCCCTCGACGATCACGCGGCCATGGCTCACCCGGCCGCCGGCCATGGCGTAGTCCCAGGCCTTCTGCACGTCGGCCGGACCGTCGATCTTGCTCTGGCCCTTGCCGGAGCTGCTCATCACGGGCTTGACGATGCAGGGATACCCAATGCCGCCGTCGATGGCGGCCTGCAGCTCGGCCAGCGAGTCGCAGAACTTGTAGGGGCTGGTCGGCACGCCCAGCGTTTCGGCCGCCAGGCGGCGAATGCCCTCGCGGTCCATCGTGAGGCGGGCGGCGCGGGCGGTGGGAATCACGCGCACCACGCCGGCGTCTTCGAGCTGCTGCAGCATCGGCGTGGCGATGGCCTCGATCTCGGGCACCACGAGCAGGGGCTTCTCGGCCTCGATCAGCGCCTTGAGCTGCTCCGGGTCGCTCATGGTGATGGTGCGCGCATGGTGGGCCACCTGCTGGCCGGGCGCGTTCTCGTAGCGGTCGACCGCGATGGTCTCGACGCCCAGGCGCTGCAGGGCGATGAGCACCTCCTTGCCGAGCTCGCCGGAGCCGAGCAGCATCACGCGGGTTGCGGAGGGGGAAAGAGGGGTGCCGAGGGTGGTCATGGTCGGGATCGAAAAGAGGGAAGAAAAGGCAACCGCCGCACTGTAAGCCACCCGCGGGCGGCCCGTGTCACGCGCGGCAACGGCGGCCTGGCGAGGCTGCTTCACAATCGATCTCCTGCCGTGGTGGCGGCCAGCGCCCCACCCGCTCCCCTTCCCCTGTTTTTTGTTTTTCTTCAAGGAGTTTTCTCATGACGATCCAGACTGTCGGCATCATCGGCGCCGGAACGATGGGCAACGGCATTGCGCAGGCCTGCGCGGTGGCCGGCGTCAACGTGGTGATGGTGGACATCGCCCAGGCGGCCGTCGACAAGGGCCTGGCCACCGTCTCGGGCAGCCTCGACCGGCTGATCAAGAAAGAGAAGCTCACAGCCGAGCAGAAGACCGCGGCGCTCGCGCTGATCAAGGGCTCGACGAACTACGACGACCTGAAGAGCGCGCAGCTGGTGATCGAGGCCGCCACCGAGAACCATGCGCTCAAGCTCAAGATCCTGAAGCAGATCGACGAGCTGCTGGCGCCCGAGGTGATCATTGCCTCGAACACCTCCTCGATCTCGATCACCCAGCTCGCGGCCGCCACCTCGCGCGCCGACCGCTTCATCGGCATGCACTTTTTCAACCCCGTGCCGATGATGGCGCTGGTGGAGCTGATCCGCGGCTACCTCACGAGCGACGCCACGCACGACGCCGTCAAGGCGCTGGCCGAGAAGCTCGGCAAATCGCCCATCACGGTGAAGAACGCGCCGGGCTTCGTGGTCAACCGCATCCTGGTGCCGATGATCAACGAGGCCTTCTTCGTGCTGGCCGAAGGCATTGCCACGGCCGAGGACATCGATGCCGGCATGAAGCTCGGCTGCAACCAGCCCATCGGCCCGCTGGCGCTGGCCGACATGATCGGCCTGGACGTATGCCTGGCCGTGATGGAGGTGTACCTCGAGCAGTTCGGCGATTCCAAGTACCGCCCCTGCCCGCTGCTGAAGGAAATGGTCGCGGCCGGCCAGCTGGGCCGCAAGACCGGACGCGGCGTGTATACGTACTGACCCCCAGGCTTGCCCACTTCGTGTGGCAGCGCCCACCCCCTTCCAGGGGGCAACACCAGCGGCCCGGCAAAGCCGGTTCCGCGGTGTTCCACGACGAGAGAAAAAGACAGGAGACAGACATGACGACGACGACGCCAACCACACCGCCGCTCGAGGGCTGCATCGACACCCAGGTGATCGACCACGTGCTGCTGATCGGCATCAACCGCCCCGCCAAACGCAACGGCTGGACACCGCCGATGTTCAAGCAGCTGGCCGAGGCCTACACCCGGCTCGACGACGACCCGGACCTGCGCGTGGGCGTGCTGCATGCCTTCGGCGACCATTTCACGGCCGGGCTCGACCTGCCGGCGGTCACCGAGTACATGAAGCGCGGCGAGAAGGCCATTCCGGCGGGGCTGGTGGAGCCGCACGACTTCGGCCTGCCCGACTACCGCCGCCGCACCAAGCCGATGGTGGTGGCGGTGAAGGGCATCTGCTTCACCGTCGGCATCGAGCTGATGCTCGGCGCCGACATCGTGGTGGCGGCCGACAACTGCCGCTTCTCGCAGATGGAAGTGCAGCGCGGCATCATGGCCACGGGCGGTGCCACGCTGCGCATGGCCGAGCGCGCGGGCGTGGGCAACGCGATGCTGCACCTGCTCACCGCCGACGAGTTCGACAGCGCCGAGGCCTATCGCCTCAACTTCGTGCAGAAGGTCGTGCCGGCCGGGCAGGAGCTCGACGCGGCGCTGGCCATTGCGCAGCGCATCGCGGCGCAGGCGCCGCTGGCGGTGGTCGCCACCCGGCTCAACGTGATCAAGGCCGTGGAACAGGGCCCGCTCGCGGCGGTTTCGGAGTTCATCGAGACGCAAAAGCGCCTGTCGAATAGCGAAGACGCAGCCGAAGGCGTGCGTTCCTTCGTCGAACGCCGGCCCGCTCGCTTCAGCGGCCGTTGATGGCGGTGAATTCCACCGGAGCGCCGCTGCCCATGTCCTTTTTCAAACGCACGGCGCTTGCCGCCGCCTTCACACTCCTTGCCGTGAACACTTCCAACGCCCAGACGTCCCCGCCCGCCGCGCCCCCCGACCCCGCGGCCACGTCGGTCGAGGCCCTGGGCTGGATGAAGGGCTTTCCGCCCCCGCCCGACAGGCTGATCACCTTCGACAACCCGGCCGGCGGCGTGTTTCCGCGCACGCGCTGGAGCTTCTCGCATGTGCGCGAAACCGTGCCCACCGCCAACGTCTGGCGCGGCAGCGGCGCAGCCAGCCCTTTGCCGGCGGCGCCACGCAACGACATCGAGTCCGTCACCTTCAAGCCCCTGGGCAGCGAAGAAGCGGTGACCTTCGCCCAGATGCTCCCGCGTACCTACACCGACGGCATCCTGGTGCTGCATCGCGGCCGCGTGGTCTACGAGAAGTACTTCGGCGCGCTGTCGCCCGAGCGGCCGCACATCGCGATGTCGGTCACCAAGTCCTTCGTGGGCACGCTGGCGGCCATCCTCGCGGACGAAGGCAAGCTCGATCCGTCGGCGCCGGTCACCCGCTACCTGCCCGAACTCAAGGACACCGCCTACGGCGATGCCACGGTGCGCCAGGTGATGGACATGACCATCGGCGTGTACTACTCGGAGAACTACGCCGACCCGAAAGCCGAGATCTGGGACTACGCGCGTGCCGGGGGCATGCTGGTGCAGGGCCCGAACTACGCGGGCCCGAAGTCGTTCTACGAATTTCTCGCCACGCTGAAGAAGGAAGGCGCGCACGACGCCGCCTTTGCCTACAAGACGGTGAACGCCGAGGTGCTCGCCTGGATCCTGCGCCGCGCCAGCAACCAGTCGCTCGCCGACCTGCTGAGCGAAAAGATCTGGCGCCGCATCGGCGCCGAGCAGGACGCCTACTTCATGGTCGACCGCATCGGCACCGAGTCGGGCGGCGGCGGGCTCAACACCGTGCTGCGCGACATTGCGCGCTTCGGCGAAACCATGCGCAACGGCGGCCGCGCGCCCAACGGGCAGCAGGCCATTCCCAAGGCGGTGGTCGAAGACATCGCGCGCGGCGGCGACCCGGCCAAGTTCGCCAAGGCGGGCTACGCTCTGCTGCCGGGCTGGTCGTACCGCAACATGTGGTGGGTCACGAACAACCCGCACGGCGCCTACATGGCGCGCGGCATCCACGGGCAAAGCATCTACGTCGATCCGAAGGCCGAGATGGTGATCGTGCGCTACGCCGCGCACCCGGTGGCGGCCAATGCGGGGAACGACCCGCTCACGCTGCCCGCGTTCCAGGCCGTGGCCGAAGCGCTCATGCGCCCTTGAGTTCTTGAGGGCTCAGCCCGCGGCGCGCTCGCGGGCAATCACCAGCAGGCCGTCCATGATCAGGCTTTCGACGAGTTCGAAGTCGCCGTTCATGACGGGCGCCATCTTCCAGCCCGCGCCGCCGGTCATATAGCAGGCGGGCTCGGCGCCGCAATGCGAGCGCACGTGCTGCACCATGCGCTCGACGGCGCCGGCAATGGCGTAGGTGCCGCCGCTGGTCAGGGCGTCGCTGGTGTTGGTGGGAAATTCGCGCACCTCGCCGGTGGGCACGTGCAGCCCGGCCGTACCCGATTCGAGCGCGCGCAGCATGATGCCGTGGCCCGGCAGGATCAAACCGCCCAGGAACTTGCCACCGGCGTCGATGGCCTCGACCGTGACGGCCGTGCCGATCATCACCACCACCATCGGCCGCGCCGGCCCCGCCTCCAGCATGCGGTGGCGCGCGCCGATCATTGCCACCCAGCGGTCGGCGCCCAGCCGCGTCGGATGGTCGTAGCCGTTGACGATCCCGGCTTCGGCCGCGCTCGACACCACCCAGCGCGGCGCGCAATCGAAGCGCTCGACGATCTGCTCCTCGGCGCGGCGGCGCACCGCGTCGCCGGCCACCACGCACCCGAGCATGGAGCCGGGCGCGGGCAGGTCGGCCCAGGGGCCATCGGCCAGCCGTTCGATGTGGTCCAGAAACTCGGCCCCATGCGCCTGCAGCGCCGCCCCCGGATGCGCGGCATCGTAGAGAGCCCATTTGAGGCGGGTATTGCCGATGTCGATCGCGAGGAAGGGGGATGCCATGCGCGGGATTATTGCGACTTTGTCGGCATTCATGCTGGCACGTCGTTGACACACGCGGCGCGGGCCTACGCCGGCGCACACCGTTCCGCCGCTACATTCGCCAGTTCCATCCACCACGGCACAAGGAGATCACCATGGGATTGCTCAGTTTCATCAAGGAAGCCGGTGAAAAACTGTTCGGCGGATCGTCGGCCCAGGCGGCCGAGCCGGACGCGAACACCAAGGCTGCGGCGGCCATCAAGACCTACATCGAGACGCAGAATCTCGGGCTCACGGGCCTCCAGGTGACCTACACCGCCAGCAGCGGGCTGGTGACCCTGGCCGGCCAGGCGCCCTCGCAGGAGGCCAGCGAAAAAGCCGCGCTCGCCGCCGGCAACGTGGCCAACGTGACGAGCGTCGACAACAAGCTGGTCGCCCCGGCCGCGCCGCCCGCCCAGTACCACGACGTGGTGAAGGGCGACACGCTCTCGGCCATTTCGAAGAAATACTACGGCGACCCCAACAAGTACAACGCGATCTTCGAGGCGAACAAGCCGATGCTGAGCCATCCGGACAAGATCTACCCGGGCCAGAAGCTGCGCATTCCGGCGCCTTGACCGTCCCGAACCCATGAAAAAACGCCCGCCGCGCTCCGGCGGGCGTTTTTCATTTCAGTTCTGCTTCCAGGGCAACCCCCGCTTGCGCCAGCCGCCGATCGTGCCGCGGTGCCCCTGTTCGTCGGCGTTGCCCTCGAAGCCCTCCAGGATGTTGTAGGCCTCCAGGCCCAGTTCGGTGGCGCGCTTCGCGGCGGCAATGGAACGCACGCCGCTGCGGCACAGCAGCACCAGCTTCTTCTTGCCCTCGCCCGCGGCACGGATGCCGTCGTCGAAGGCGGGATTGGGCACCATGCCCGGCCACTGCTTCCAGGGCACCGCCACGGCGCCGGGTATGTAGCCGACCCATTCGCGCTCGGCGTCGCTGCGTATGTCGACCACCACGGCCTCGCCGCTCGCCATCCACAGCGCCGCCTGCTCGGGCGTCACGTCGCCGGCGTAGCCTTTTTCCCCAACGGGTTCAGTCATCTCTCTGCGTCCTTCCTATTCATAGGGTTACTGCTTCGGCATCCCCGGCCCCCGGATAGTGGAATTTTTCACCAGTTCGTGAAAACCCTGTTTGTCGCATATTCCGGCGCGCCAAAGATGCGGATGGGCCTGCTGAACATAACGCCACAAAGGCGGGCAGGGTTTCTTCGTCATCAGAACTTGTATGGAGAGAGACAACATGACAGACAACAAATCGCCCCGCCGCCGCAACCTGCTCAAGGGTGCGGCCGTGGCCGCGGGCGCCATGTCGGCGCCGATGGTCAGCATGGCCCAGACCACCTCGCTGCGCTTCCAGAGCACCTGGCCAGCCAAGGACATCTTCCACGAGTACGCCAACGACTTCGCCAAGAAGGTCAATGACATGGCCGGCGGGCGCCTCAAGATCGAGGTGCTGCCCTCTGGCGCGGTAGTGCCGGCGTTCCAACTGCTCGAAGCGGTGAACAAGGGCACGCTCGACGGCGGCCACGGCGTGGTGGCCTACCACTACGGCAAGAATTCAGCGCTCGCGCTGTGGGGTTCGGGCCCGGGCTTCGGCATGGACGCCAACACGGTGCTGGCCTGGCACAGCTACGGCGGCGGCAAGGCGCTGCTTGAGGAGATCTACAAGAGCCTGAACATGGAGGTGGTGTCGTACCTCTACGGCCCGATGCCCACCCAGCCGCTGGGCTGGTTCAAGAAGCCGGTGGCCAAGGTCGAGGACATGAAGGGGCTCAAGTTCCGCACCGTCGGGCTGGCGGTCGACATGTTCACCGAGATGGGCACGGCCGTGAATCCGCTGCCCGGCAGCGAGATCGTGCCCGCACTCGACCGCGGGCTGATCGACGCGGCCGAGTTCAACAACGCATCGAGCGACCGCACCCTCGGCTTCCCCGACGTGGTGAAGAACTGCATGCTGCAGAGCTTCCACCAGTCGGGCGAGCAGTTCGAGGTGCTGTTCAACAAGGCCAAGTACAGCGCCCTGTCGCAGGAACTGCGCTCGATCATCGACTACGCCGTGCAGGCCGCGAGCGCCGACATGAGCTGGAAGGCGGTGCAGCGCAACTCGCAGGACTATGCCGACATGAAGAAGGCCGGCATCAAGTTCTACAAGACGCCCGACGCGGTGCTGCGCGCGCAGCTCGCGGCCTGGGACAAGACCGTGGCGAAGAAGTCCGAGGAGAACCCGCTCTTCAAGAAGGTGCTGGAGTCGCAGCGCGTGTTCGCCGAGCGCGCGCTGCAGTGGCAGAACGACTACGCGGTCGACTTCAAGATGGCCTACGCCCACTACTTCGGCAAAAAGAAGGGCTAACCCCCCAGTCTGCGCGCACTTCGTGTCGCTTCGCCAGCCCCCGTCCAGGGGGTAACACCTGTGGCCCGGCGGAGCCGGTTCCACAGTGTTCCACGAACGGGTCTTGTCCATCACGCCATGAACATTCAACGCTTCCTCCACACCGTCGACCGGTTCAGCATGATCGTCGGCAAGACCTTCTCGTGGCTCATCGTGGCGCTGATGCTGCTGGTGTGCGGCGAGGTCTTCAAGCGCTACGCGCTCAACGCGCCCACCGCCTGGATCTTCGACGCCAACAACATGCTCTACGGCACGCTCTTCATGATGGGCGGCGCCTACACGCTCTCGCAGGCAGGCCATGTGCGCGGCGACTTCCTCTACGGCAGCATGAAGCCGCGCACGCAGGCCGCGCTCGACCTCGTGCTATTCGCGCTCTTCTTCCTGCCCGGCGTGGTGGCGCTCACCTGGTCGGGCTGGACCTACTTCGGCGATTCGCTCGCGATGCACGAGCAGACCTTCAATGCCGACCCGATCCCCCTCTATCCCTTCAAGTTCGTCATCCCGGTGGCCGGCGCCGTGCTGCTTCTGCAGGGCATTGCAGAGATGGTGCGCTGCGTGCTGTGCCTGAAGACCGGTGCATGGACGCCGCGCCTGAAGGATGCGGAAGAAATGGACGTGGTCGGCGACCAACTCGCCGGCAGCAGCTACGTCGACGAGGCCGACAAGCGCGAGGTGATCGAGCGGGCCAAGGCATCGAGCAGGCCGCGCAGCAGCGTAAGAGCGACAGCACGGGGGGTTCCACATGAGCGACCCCGCACTCGGCCTCTCGATGCTCGGCCTGATCGTGGTCGTGATCATGCTCGGCTTTCCCACGGCGTTCACGCTGATGGGGCTGGGCATGTTCTTCGGCTTCATCGCCTTCTACGACCCCGCCGCACCCTGGCTCGACAACAAGATCTTCGACCTGATGGTGCAGCGCGCCTTCGGTGCCATGACCAACGAGACGCTGCTGTCCATCCCGCTGTTCGTGCTGATGGGCTATGTGATGGAGCGCGGCGCGCTGGTCGACAAGATGTTCCACAGCGTGCAGCTCGCCTTCCGCCGCGTGCCGGGGTCGCTCGCGGTGACGACGCTGATCGTCTGCACCTTCTGGGGCATCGCGAGCGGCCTGGTCGGCGCGGTGGTGGTGCTGATGGGCGTGATCGCGATGCGGCCGATGCTCAACGCCGGCTACGACACGCGCCTCGCAGCCGGCGTGATCACGGCGGGCGGCACGCTCGGCATCCTGATTCCGCCCTCGGTGATGATCATCGTGTACGCGGCCGTGGCCGGGCAGTCGGTGGTGAAGCTGTATGCGGCGGCGATGTTTCCCGGTTTCTTCCTCGCCTTTCTCTATCTGGTCTACGTGATCGGCTGGGCCGTGCTGCAACCAAAGGTCGCGCCCAAGCTGCCGGCAGACAAGCAGCGCGCGCCGATCTCGCCCTGGGTCGCGCACATCGCGGCCAGCTATTCGCCGCGCATGCTGCCCGCGCTCGCCGCGGCCGTGGTGTCGCCGGCGCGGGCGCTGCGCGGCGCGGCCAAGGGCGTGCGCATCACCTGGTGGATGCTGCTGCGCAGCCTGCTGAGCGCGCTGGTGCCGCTGGCGCTCGCGGCCGTGACGCTGGGTTCGGTCTGGTGGTACGTGGCGATCTACTCGCAGAAGGACAACAACGCGCCGGTGGCGGAGCAGCAGGCAACGCAGAAGGCCGCGGGAACGGCTGCGGCGCTGCCCGATGCCTCGTCCTCTTCCTCTTCCAGCACCGGGCTGGCCGAACCGCCCGCTTCGGAAGAGCCGAAAGAGGCCGCATCGGAAGGCGGCCTGCAGGAGCCGCCCGGCGGCGTCGAGGAACCACCCGGCAGCGAAGCCGCTTCCTCGGCCTCGACGGCTGCCGAGGGCGGCCTGCAACAGCTCGGCGAAGCGGTCGATGCGCCGAAGACCGCCGCAGTGCCCGAAGCCTTCTACACGGGCTTCCTGGTGGCCGGCCTCTTCACGCTCGTGCTGCTGGCCTGGTACTACTGGCGCATGGATGCGGAGCAGTTCGAGATCCTGCGCATGCTGGTGTCGTCGGTGATGCCGCTCGCCACGCTCACGCTGGTGGTGCTGGGCGTGATCCTGTTCGGCATCACGACCGCCACCGAATCTGCTGCGGTGGGCGCGGCCGGCGCCTTCCTGATGGCGTGGCAGGCCGGCACGCTGAACTTCAAGAAGACCAAGGAGGCCGTGTTCCTCACGCTCAAGACCACCTCGATGGTCTGCTGGCTGTTCGTGGGCTCGGCGCTGTTCTCGGCGGTGTTCGCGTTGCTGGGCGGCCAGCGCATCATCGAGCAATGGGTGCTGGGCATGAACCTCAGCCCGCTGCAGTTCCTGCTGCTGTCGCAGGCGATCATCTTCATCCTCGGCTGGCCGCTCGAGTGGACAGAGATCATCGTGATCTTCGTGCCCATCTTCCTGCCGCTGCTCGCGCATTTCCAGATCGACCCGCTGCTGTTCGGCGTGCTGGTGTTCGTGAACCTGCAGGCGGCGTTCCTGTCGCCGCCGGTGGCGATGTCGGCCTTCTACCTGAAGGGAGTGTCGCCACCGCACGTGACGCTCAACCAGATCTTCGCGGGGATGATGCCGTACATGCTGATCGTGATCCTGTGCATGGTGTTCATGTACATCTGGCCGGGGTTGACGCTATGGTTGCCGCAATACCTGTATGGATAGCATGTACTCCACAGCCCGCCATCAGCGTCGCCGCTCCACATACGGCCGCGCCTGCAACAGCACGATCTTGTCCCCCACCGTCGCCCACTCGATGTCCTGATCGACCGCATTGAACGTGCGCTTCACGGCCGCCCCCACATTGGCAAGCCGCACCACCAGTTCATCCGTCAGCACGTTGCGGCCAGACTCCACCGGCACCTCCTTCACCCCGCCATCCTTGTCGAGCTGCAACGCCGTCTCTTCCGCCGAGCGGCTCAGCACCTGGATCGCCTTCGACCAGCTCGAATACATCACCTGCTCGGCCACGCGCTGGCCCTCGACCACGCGGATGCCGATGCCGCGCTTGGCCGAGATGTAGGTGACGTGCGGGTGCCCTGCGTCGAAGGGGTCGCGCGTGATCATCACGCCGGCGTTGGTCGAATCGATGGCGGTCTGCACGAACACGCCCATCAGCACCGACTCGGCGCCGAAGCCCGCCGCGCTGCGCGCCTCCCAGGCTTCGGGGTTGAAGACCGAGGCCCAGACCTTCTTCACCGCGAGCTCGAGCGCGTCGCCGGTCTTGACGTTGGGCACCGTGGTGTAGAGGCCCGCGCCGCTGAAGCCGGGCAGGTCTTCGGAGTTGGAGGAGCTGCGCACGAACACGCCGCCGCCGCCCAGCTGCGACTGCCATGCGGCGCGCCAGGCCGCCGCGGTGGCGGGCTCGACCGGCCATTTGACGATCTCGTCGCGCAGTTGCGCCAGCGCCCTCTGCCTGATCTGCGGGTCGCTCGCAAACCCGGGGCGCTGCTGCATGCGCGCGATGTGGTCGGCGAGGCCGTTGGCGCGCATGAAGCGGTCGTAGTGCGCAAAGGGAATACAGAAGCCGTCGGGCACCGTGGTGGACGGAATGCGCGCGGCCAGCACCGCGCCCAGGTTGGCGGCCTTGGAACCGCACTGCGCGTTGTTGCGGGCGCGCAGGGACGCGAGCGGCAGCAGGCGGGTTTCGCGCAGGTCGGGCCTGGAGGCTTTCGCACTGCCGGGCACCGCGCCGATGGCCGCGGTGCGCACGCTGCGCGGCGGCAGCGCGGCAACCTCGTCGGGCGTGAGGCGGCGCACCTGGTAGCCCGAGGCCGCGACCTTGAGCGCCACCCACTGGCCTGCGTGCTCGCGCAGCACGGCTGCGGCGTCGCGCACATAGGCGTTGGGAATGCCCCAGCCCTTGGCCAGCAGGTTGACGTGCGAAAGCGCGGTCGACGGCCGCTCGGTCAGCACGCCGGCCACGGGCGGCAGGCTGATGGGAACCTGGCGCAGCACGGCGATGTCGTCGGGCAACAGCGCATTCAATGCGTTCGCGCCCGAGGCTTCGTCCACGATGCGAATGCGGCCCGTGGCCGTGCCGAGGTTCATCGGCATGTAGGGCTGTTCGCGGATCAGTGCTTCCTGGCTGACGAAGTCGATGCCCGCTTCTTTTGCCACCCGCTCGTGCAGCGTGGAGTTGGTCTTGAACTTCACGGGCGCGAAGAAGCTGGCCTTCACCTGCGCGTCGGCCTGGCGCAGCAGCGCGGGGGTGAGCTGGTCGCCCTCCCAGAACTCGTAGGTGAAGCTGCCGATGTTCTGCTGCCAGCTCAGCGTGCCGAACAGGAAGCGACGATCGGGCACGAGGTAGTTGCGGTCGATCTCGCGCTTGCCCGCGCCCGGCGCAAGGCCGGTGTCCCGCACGAAGCGAACGTGCAACTGGTAGCGCGGCGTGTCGATGTAGTAGGTGCGCACCGGCCTGGCCTGGCGGTCGACCGCGAACAGCACGTGGGCCAGCTGCATCGGCGTGCCGGCGTCGTAGACGCGCGCCAGGGTGTCGAAGTCGCCGCGGCTGCGCAGCATGGGCAGCGACGCTGGTGCCGCCACGCGCGCTGCGGGCTGCCCGGCCGCGCCCTCGGAAGCGGCCTTGTTGCTCTGCTGCTGATAGTAGGAAGGCTTGCGCGCCAGCTGGGCTTCCGCCGGCAGGATGGCGATGGCCATCGCGCCCAGCGCCAGCGTCGCGAGCCAGCGCGGCCTGCTCTTGTTTCGGTAGCGTGGTTCGCCCGATGTGCCTTGATATTTGTCGTTTTTCATACAGGGTCCCTCATTACAAGCGGTTGCCGAATGTGCCTGCGCTTCACCAAGCAGGGGACCTGCGCTGACAGCGGCAGCGGATTCTCGCGCGTTACATATCCATTGCTTTCATCCGGTCCCGCGAACCAGAGACAAACCATGAAACGCCCCGCCTTTTCCATCTTTCCTCCCCGGCCGCTGCACCGGTGGCTGCTCGGCCTGGCGCTGCTGTGCCTCGGCGCCGCGGCGAGCGCACAACAAGACCCGCCGGGCCGCGTGGCACGCCTGAACCTGCAGGAGGGCGCAGTCAGCTTCGCGCCGGCCGGCGAAGACAGCTGGTACGACGCGCAACCCAATCGCCCCATCACCACCGGCGACCGGCTCTGGACCGACCGCAATGCACGCGCCGAAGTGCACATCGGCTCGGCGACGCTGCGCATGGACGGGCAAACGCATGTCGAGTTCTCCGAGCTGGACGACGACACCGTGCGCCTCACCGCGAACCAGGGCAACCTGCAGTTGCGCGTGCGCGACGACCTTTCGGGCCAGCGCGTCGAGGTCGACACCGGCAACCTTGCCGTGGTGATCGACGCACCCGGCGAATACCGCATTGCGGCCGACCCGGCCGCCGACACCACATGGATCGCGGTGGCCTCGGGCCGCGTCACGCTCCATGGCGAGAACGGCGAATCGCAATCGCTGGGCGCACGGCAGCAGCTCACGGTAGGGGGCCGCAACCTGGCCGCGGTGGGCGGCGCGCCGGGGCAGAACGGCCGCTTCGACGCCTGGGTGGCGGAACGCAATCGCATCGAGGACCAGTCGATTTCCGCCCGCTACGTGTCGCGCGAAGTCGTCGGCTACCAGCAGCTCGACATCTACGGCGACTGGCAAAGCGACCCCACGTACGGCGACGTCTGGTTTCCGCGCAACGTGGACGCCGACTGGGCACCCTACCGCGACGGCCAGTGGGTGAACATAGCGCCCTGGGGCCTGACCTGGGTCGACGCCGCGCCATGGGGCTTTGCGCCTTTCCACTATGGCCGCTGGGCCCGCGTGGGTCCGCGCTGGGCCTGGGTGCCGGGGCAGCCCACGGCGCGGCCGGTGTATTCGCCGGCGCTGGTCGGCTTCGTGGGCGGCGGTGCGAACGCCACCCTGCAGATCGGCGATGGCCGCAGCGGCGTGGGCTGGTTCCCGCTGGCGCCCGGCGAGCCATGGCGGCCCGGCTACCGCGCGAGCCAGCGCTACATGGACCAGGTGAACCGCATGGCGGCCTACCGGAACCGGCAGGCCGAGCTGCGCAACGACTTCTATGCCAACCAGCGGATGCCGGGCGCCGTGACCGTGCTGCCGGCCGACCGCTTCGGCCGCGGCCCCTTCGGCCGGCGCGACCTGGTGCGGGTGCCGGACGACCGCTTTGCGCGCGTGCCGGTGGCGCCGGCGCCGGGTGTTCCCGTGCACAACTTTGGCAGCGGCTTCGGCCGGCCCGCGGCCGTGCTGCCGCCCAGCCCGCCGGTGGCGCGCCAGCAGCAGGAACTGCAGTACGAGCAGGCGCGGCAGGCCCGGCAGATGCAGCAGGCGCAGCAGCGCGCATTGCAGGGGCAGCCCTCCCAGCAGCTGCAGCAACAGCAGCAAATGGAATGGCAGCGCCAGCAGGGCTTGCGCCAGCAGCAGGAGGGGCCGCAACGCGGCGCGCCGGACCCGTGGCAACAACGCCAGCAGCACCAGCAGCACCAGCAGATGCAGCTCCAGCAACAGCAACAGCAACAGCAACAGCAGGCGCAGCGGCAGCAGCAGGAGATGCAGCAGCGCGCGGCAGCCCAGGCGCAGGCACAAGCCCAGCAGCAGTTGCAGCAGCAACAGCGAGCGGCGCAGCAGCAGGCCCTGGCCCAGCAACAGATGCTGCGCCAGCAGCAAGAGGCACAGCAACGCGCCGCCCAGGCGCAGCAGCAGCTCCAGGCACAACAGCAGGCCCAGCGCCAGGCCCAGGAAGCGCAGGTGCGCGCGATGCAACAGCAACGCGGCTTCGCGCCGCCACCTCAAGCCCAACAGCCTCAGGCCCAGCCTCAACCCCCGGCCCAACCGGGCCAACACTCTGGCGACGACCGCCGCCGGCTCTGGACCTCTCCCGACCAGCAGCGCTGAAGGCCGGTCGCGCGGCGCTGCGTCGCAAACGCGCGCAAGCCCCGCCAACACCGGCGCCTCCGGACGGCGGCTACAGTCGCCGCCAAGGAGAGTCTTTTCCATGCGCACATTCGACTTCGATCTTTTCGTCATCGGCGGCGGCAGCGGCGGCGTCCGGGCCGCGCGGATGGCGGCTCAGCAGGGCGCGCGCGTGGGATTGGCCGAGGCGGCCGAACTCGGCGGCACCTGCGTCAACGTGGGCTGCATTCCCAAAAAGCTCTACAGCTACGCAGCCGGCTATGCCGAATCCTTCGAGGAATCCGCAGGCTACGGCTGGAAGCTGCCGGAAGCGCCGCAGTTCGACTGGGCCTACCTCAAGACGCAGCGCGCCAAGGAAATCGCGCGGCTCAACGGTGTGTATGCCTCGCTGCTGAAAAATTCCGGCGTCAAGCTGCTCACGGGCTGGGCGCAGCTGGTCGACGCCCACACGGTCGAAATCGACGGCCGGCGCCACACGGCCCGCCACCTGCTGGTGGCCACCGGTGGCACGCCCTTCGTGCCGGAGATTCCGGGGCGAGAGCACATCGTGAGCTCCGACGCGATGTTCGATCTCAGTCCTTTTCCGAAACGCCTGCTGGTGGTGGGCGGCGGCTACATCGCCTGCGAGTTTGCGTCGATCTTCAACGGCCTGGGCGCCAAGGTGACGCAGCTGCATCGCCGTGCGCATCTGCTCACCGGTTTCGACGACGACGTGCGGCAGTTCCTGGCGCACGAAATGGGCAAGGCGGGCGTCGACGTGCGGCTCAACATCGAGGCGACGTCGATCGCGCGCGGGCCGCACGGGCTCGTCGTCACGCTCGCGCGCGGGCAGCAGATCGAAGCCGACACGGTCCTTTTTGCCACCGGCCGCGTGCCCAACACGCAGGGCCTCGGCCTGGAGGCCGCGGGCGTGGCGCTCGACGAGCGCGGCGCGATCGCGGTCGATGCGAATTACCGCAGTTCGGTGCCGTCGATCTATGCGGTGGGCGACGTTTCCACCCGCGTGCAGCTCACGCCGGTGGCGCTGGCCGAGGCCATGGTGGTGGTCGATGCCCTGTTCGGCCAAGGCAAGCGCGCACTCGACTACGAATACATCCCGACGGCGGTGTTCACGCATCCGAACATCGGCACCTGCGGCTACACGGAGATCGACGCGCGCGCCAGGTTCGGCGATGTCACGGTGTTCTCCAGCGAATTCAAGTCGCTGCGCCACACGCTCTCGGGCCGCAGCGAACGCACCTTCATGAAGCTGGTGGTGCAGAAGGCCACAGACCGCGTGGTCGGCCTCCATATGGTGGGCGCCGACGCGGGCGAGATCGTGCAGGGCTTTGCCGTGGCCATGCGTGCGGGCGCGACCAAGGCGCTGTTCGACAGCACCGTGGGCATCCACCCGACCGCCGCCGAAGAGTTCGTGACGATGCGCGAACCGATGCCGGGCTAGAGGCCGGCCTTCTGCTGCTTGCCTTCGAGCAGCTTCACCAGGACGAGCAGCACGCGGTTGGCGGGCGTGGACACACCGAGCGCCTCGCCGCGGCGCACCACGAAGCCGTTGAGATGGTCGATCTCGCTGGTCTTGCCGCGCGCGAGGTCTTGTGCGGTCGATGAGTACTGCGAGGGCATTGTCTGCGCAATGCCGCGCACGGCGGCGCCGGTGTCGCCGGGTATGGCGACGCCTTCGGCTTTGGCGACGGCAAGGCATTCGGCCACCACGTCGCGGATGACTTCGGCAACGCCCTGGCCCTTCACCAACTCGCCATAGGGCAACTGGGTGATGGCCGAGAGCGCGTTGTAGGCGCAGTTCAGCACCAGCTTGGCCCAGAGCGAGCCGCGCACGTTGTCGGAGATTTGCGTGGGCACGCCGGCAGCGGCCAGGTGTTGCGCGACCTGCCCGCTCGCGCGTGAAGGTGCGATCACCAGTTCGCCGCGGCCATGGTGCTTCACATGGCCCGGCCCGGCCATCTCGGTGGCCACGTAGACCACGGCGGCGGCCACGTCGTTGGACGGCAGCACCGAGCGAACGCGCTCGTCGTTGTCGACGCCGTTCTGCAGCGTGAGCACCAGCGCATCGGGCGAGAGATGCGGCTTGATCTGCGCCGCGGCCGACTCGGTGTCGGTGGACTTCACGCAGAACAGCACCAGGTCGGCGGCCTGCACCGCGCTGGCTTCGGTGCTCGCGCCGAGCCGCACGTGCTCATCGAAGGTTTTGGTCTCCAGCCGCAGCCCGTTGGCGCGCATGGCCTCCACATGCGAGGGCCTGCCGATCAGCACCACCTCGTGGCCCGCGCGCGCCAGCATGGCGCCGTAGTAGCAACCGACTGCGCCGGCGCCCATGACTGCGACTTTCATTGCTTCACCTTTGTCGGTTGTTGATGGAAAGCTGTCGAGGTTAACGGTCTGAAGCCGGGCACAATGCGCGCGGCCCATCGTTCTCCACCCCCTACCCCAGAGTTTCTGCCATGAGCGTCTCCGCCCTTCGCCTGCGCGAGAACCTGTCCGTCGCGTTCCAGCGCGGCAAGGCAAGCGAGCAGCGCATCGAGCAACTGAGTGCGCCGGCCGTCGAAGGCGGCAACCCACCGGCGGTATACGACTACCTGGGCGACTTGCAGCTGCGCTTCATGTTCACGGCGTCCGACGGCACCAATGCGGTCGCCAAGGAGGCCGACCTGCAACGCCTGAACCTGACACCTCAACTCGCGATGACGCAGGTCACCGTGAACTCGCGCCGCGCGCGCGGCGCGCCCAAGCATGCGCTGTTCGGCCAGGGCGTCTACCAGTTCACGGGCCGCGGCGACGCAGACACGGATGCCAGCTACCTGTTGGATCGCGGCTTCTGGCGCACCCAGCTGCAGGCCTTTCCAAGGGGCGTGGTCGCAGCGATACCGCGGCGCGGCAGCCTGTTCTTCGCGGATGCCGGCGACAGCGCCGCGACTGAGGAGCTCTCGCGCATGGCCTCACGCCTGCACGATGCGGCAGGGGAGCACCGGGTGTCGAGCTTTCTGTACATATTCAGCTCGCGCGGCTGGGAAGTTCTTGGCGCCCTGCCCACGGGGACACCGGCGGCTGCAACCGCGACAGAAGGCCGCGGCCGGCCTGGGGCCCGCCAGCCGGCCCGGGAAGCTGCCGATCTGCACGACGAACAGGAGCTGCCACTATCGCTCGTTGCGAGCGGGCAGAAGTTGGTCATCTACTGCCTCATCGCGAACTTCGTGCTGTCGGCAGCCGCACGGGGAGGATCGATCCCGCCGCTGATTGCTTCGGCGCTGTACATCGCCACGGCGGCGGTGAGCCTGTTCGGCATCGTGCGCATCTGCTCCGGGCTGGGCCTCGGCACCTCGGGCAAGATCTTGTTCATGGTGCTGGCCTTCGTTCCCCTGGTGAACCTGATAGCCCTGGTCTACCTGAGTGCAAGGACCAACCGGTTGCTGCGCGACGCCGGCTGGCGCGTGGGCCTGCTTGGCGCCAAGGCATCGTGAAGAAAGCCGGGGACCCACGATGAGCGGCAACAGCATGTTCGCAATCCCTGCCGGCCAGCAAGCCGGCCTGTGGCTGAGCTACGCCGTCGTGCTGCTGCTGTTGCCCGTATGCGCAGTGATTGCCGGCGTTGTCGTGGGCGTCTCGAACCGCGACCAGTCGCCGGAGGACGGCAGCCTGGTGCGGCAGTTCCTGTTGTTCCTTGCCATCTTCGCGGCCGCGACGTGGGGCATCAGCCGCTTGCCGTCGGTTCAGTCGCGCATCAATCCCGAGATCAAGGTCCGGGAACAGCTGAGCGCGAACCCCGCGTACGAAGCCATCCGGAAATACGCACCGAGCGATGCGGCCAAGGTACAGGCGGCGCTGGGCAGCGAAGTCGGCAGCGGGGTGAAGCTCGGGGACGCCTTCGTACGCATTCGCCCCCTGTTCGCCACGCTGGTTCGCGAGCGGCTGGGCTTCGTCGACCAGGCCACGGCCGTAATGTGGGCCCACCTCATGCGCGACGTGCTGCAGCAGATGAAGGCGTCCGATCCGCAGAAGTGCGTTCGCACTCTTTACCCCGTCCGGGGCGTGCCACATCCACTTTCCGAGCCAGTGCTGAGCGACGCGGGCAACACCGCCTTCATGAAGGCGGTCGCGGATGTCTACGCTTCCGCCTCGGCGGGCATGCGCAACGACCCTGTTCGCAGCGACCCCCACGTCGAACTGCAGGCGCTCCAGACCGAATACCGGCTGGTGATGGAGCAGATGAAGGGCGAATTCGGCGACGACGCGGTCCGAACCAAGGACCCCCAGTGGCGCGAAGCGCATCCGGACCTCTACTGCGACATGGTGCTGCGCAAGATGCAGCTGATACTGCAGCGCGAGGCGGCCATGGCGGGCTCGTTGCTGCGCGAATACCTGCGCGGCGATATCAGCTGATCTGGCCGCGGCGGCATTGCACAATGCCGTCATGCCCTACATGCCCACTTTCGTCGCTCCCGCCCGCTTCACCGACGCCGCCGCCGCTCTCGAACAGGTCAAGTCGATCTACCAGGCTGGCCTGGCGCACCTGCGGGAGTCGATGCTGCGTTTCGTGGCCGGGGAGGCGCTGCCGGGCCGGGTACGGGCCTGCTACCCCTTCGTGCGGGTGCACACGCACACCGTGTCGCGCCATACGCCGCCGGCGAACGCGGGCCTGAGCTACGGATTCGTCGCCGGGCCGGGCCGCTACGAGACCACGCTCACACGGCCGGATCTTTTCTCGCGCTACTACCTGGACCAGTTCCGCCTGCTGCTCGAAAACCACCAGGTCGACATCGAGGTCGGCACCAGCACACAGCCGATTCCCATCCACTTCTCGTTCGCCGAGAACGACCACATCGAAGGCACGATGAGCGAGGAGCGGCGCGCGCTGATGCGCGACGTGTTCGACCTGCCCGATCTGGGCGTGATGGACGACGGCATTGCCAACGGCACCTACGAGGCGCAGGCCGGCGAGGCGCAGCCGCTCTCGCTCTTCACGGCGGCGCGGGTGGATTACTCGCTGCACCGGCTGCGGCACTACACCGGCACGGCTCCCGAGTGGTTCCAGAATTTCGTGCTGTTCACCAACTACCAGTTCTACATCGACGAGTTCGTGCGCCTCGGACATGAGGCCATGGCCGACGAAAAAAGCGAGTACGTCGCCTTCGTCGAGCCCGGCAACGTGATCACGCGCCGGCGCGGGCTGCCCGCGGGCGCAAGCACCAACTACGGCGGCCTGCTCGACGGCAGCCAGGGCACGGCGCCGCCGCGCCTGCCCCAGATGCCTGCCTACCACCTGGTGCGCGAGGACTGCAGCGGCATCAGCATGGTGAACATCGGCGTCGGCCCGGCCAACGCCAAGACCATCACCGACCACATCGCCGTGCTGCGCCCGCATGCCTGGATGATGCTGGGCCACTGCGCGGGCCTTCGCAACGCGCAGCAGCTCGGCGACTACGTGCTGGCCCACGCCTATGTGCGCGAGGACCATGTGCTCGACGAGGAACTGCCGCTGTGGGTGCCGATTCCGGCGCTCTCGGAAATCCAGCTCGCGCTGGAAAAAGCGGTGGCCGACGTCACGCGCTACGAAGGGCCCGACCTGAAGAAGATCATGCGCACGGGCACGGTGGCGAGCACCGACAACCGCAACTGGGAACTGCTGCCCGGCAACCAGCCGCAGCGCCGCTTCAGCCAGAGCCGGGCGGTGGCGCTCGACATGGAAAGCGCCACCATCGCGGCCAACGGCTTCCGTTTCCGGGTGCCCTACGGCACGCTGCTGTGCGTGAGCGACAAGCCGCTGCACGGCGAGATCAAGCTGCCCGGCATGGCCAATCACTTCTACCGCGAACGCGTGGAGCAGCACCTGCGCATCGGCATGCGGGCCATCGACATCCTTCGCGAACAAGGCTCCACACGCCTGCACAGCCGCAAGCTGCGCAGCTTCGCCGAGGTCGCTTTTCAGTAATAGTTCGCACTTTCCTGGCCTCGACCTAGGGTTTACACCTACTTTTAAGGGTAGGCGCTTGACGCATTTCGCGGACATCATTCAGTTACTGTTCTGAACAAATGGAAACAAAATGCCTCGTTCACTGCCCACGAGCCTTTCGCGCCGCAATTTCAACGCATGGATGGCGGGCGCGGCCGCCGTCGCGGGTGCCGGGCATGCCGCTCTGTGGCCCCGTTCGGCCGGGGCGGCCGAGCCGCAACTGATTTCCAAGCTGCGCATCGTCATTCCGGCCAACGAAGGCGGCGGCTGGGACCAGACCGGCCGTGCGCTCGGCGCGGCGCTGCTGGCCTCGGGCGCCGCGGGCGAGGTGACCTACGAAAACATCGGCGGCAAGGGCGGCACCATCGGGCTGGCCAAGTACGTCGAAAAATACGATGCCGATCCCGACACGCTGCTGATGAGCGGCATGGTCATGGTCGGTGCAGTGGCCCTGCAGAAGCCGGCCGTCACCATGGCGCAGGTCGCGCCCGTCGCGCGCCTCACCAGCGACTACGAAGTGGTGGCGGTGAAGGCCGACTCGCCCATCAAGACGCCGAAGGACCTGATCGCCCAGCTGCGCACCGACGCGGCCAAGACCGTCATCGCCGGCGGCTCGGCGGGTGGGGTGGATCACATGTACGCCGGCATGCTGGCGCGCGTGGCCGGCAACACCGCGAACCTGGTCTACCAGCCGTACCCCGGCGGCGCCCAGGTGGTGGAGGCACTCACGACCGGCAAGGCCGTGGCGGGCATTTCGGGCTTCAGCGAATTCAGCGAGAGCCTGGCCAGCGGCAAGCTGCGCGCCATCGGCGTGTCGTCGAAGCGGCCGTTCCTCGGCATTCCGTCGGTGCGCGAGCAGGGCGTGGACGCCGACCTTGCCAACTGGCGCGGCGTGCTCACCGGCAAGAAGGTGCCCGCGGACCGCAAGGCCGTGCTGCTCGAAGCCGTGCACCGCGCCACCACCGCCGACGTGTGGCAGAAGACCATCAAGCGCAACAACTGGGATGCGTACTGGATGGCGGGCAAGGATTTCGAGAGTTTCCTCGAACTGGACCTGGCCATGGCCGGGCCGATGATCTACCTGCTCAAACTGAAGGCCTGACGAAGCCCTTCAGGCGAACAGCTCCGGCATCTCGCGCTGCGCCTTGGGCGTGAGCGTCAGTTCGCGCCCGTCGAGCGCCTGGCGCACCCAGCCGCGGCGCAGCGACAGCTGGAGCCACGCCGCGCCGAGTGCGCCGCCCAGGTGCGGACGGCGCTCGCTCCAGTCGAGGCAGGCACAGGCAAAGCGCCTGCGCGAGCGGCGCACCGCGTCGATCTCGACACCCAGGCTCTCCAGCGCGATGGCACCTTCGGGCGTAAGCTCGTACGAGCCGCTCTGCAGGCCGCTCAGCCAGCCCTGCGCATGCAGCCGGTCGTGCAGCGCGACGCCGGCCGTGCCGGCCATGTGGTCGTAGCAGGTGCGCGCGGTGCGCAGCCTGCTTGGCGTGCTCGGCTTGAACTCGGCGGCGCGCGGTGCGCCGGCCACCACCATGAGGCTCTCGAGCGCGGCCGCAACGTTGTCGCCGGCCAGGCGGAAATAGCGGTGCTTGCCTTGCACCAGCAGCTCGACCAGCCGCTCTTCCTTCAGGCGCGCGAGATGCGCACTGGCGGTGGAGGCGGCCACCTCGGCCACGGCGGCAAGCTCGGTGGCGGTGCGCGCGTGGCCGTCCATCAGGCAACTCAACATGCGGGCGCGCGCGGGCTCGGCAATGGCGCCGGCCAGGCGTGCCAGCTGGAAATCGGCGTTCGATGAGGAGTGCGTGTCCATGCGCCGATCCTAAGACGCTGCCGCAACCCACACTTCGTTCATGAGCGAAGTGTGGCGGCGGCTTCGATTGCACACTGCGGCTCATGAATCCGAGCCCCACCACCAGCCCCGCCTCTTTCGCCGATACACCCGTCGACCCGGTCGCGGCCGCCACGCATGCCGACCCCTATCCCTTCTATGCCGAGCTTCGCGCGGGTCCGCCGCTGGTGTGGAACGAGAGGTTGCACGCGTGGGTCGCGAGCCGCGCGGAGGTCATCGAATCGCTGCTGCTCGCACACGGCGCGCTGCGCGTGCGGCCGGCCGCCGAGCCGGTGCCGCGTGCCATCGTGGGCGGCGCGGCGGGCGAAGTGTTCGGCCACCTGGTGCGCATGAACGATGGCGCCGCGCACCAGGCGCACCGGCCCGCGCTGCAACGTGCCCTGGCCGGGCTGGACCTGGATGCCGCTCACTCGGCGGCCCTGCAGGTCGCACGCAGCGTGCCCGCACAACCCTTGTCCAATGCGCTGTTCTCGATGCCGGTGCGGGCCGTGGCCCATCTGCTCGGCTTTGCCGACGACGCGCTGCCGCAGGTCGACGGCTGGATGCGCGACTTCGTCGCATGCCTGTCGCCGCTCTCCACCGCCGACCAGTTGCAAGGCGCCGGCGTTGCGGCGGGCGAACTCATGGCTCGATTCGAAGCCCTGGCCGCATGCGCGCCAGCGCGAAACGGAACCTTGCTCGCGGCGGTGCTGGCCGAAAGCGATGCCGGTGCCTCCCTCTCGCGCTCCCTGCTCGCCAACCTCGTCGGCCTGCTCTCGCAAACCTGCGATGCGACGGCGGGCTTGCTGGGCAACAGCCTCATCGCGATCATGTGCGAGCCTGCGCTGCGCGACACCGCGCGAACGCGCGACGGATTGCAGGCCATCGCCCTGGAGACGGCGCGGCACGACCCTTCGGTCCAGAACACGCGCCGCTTCGCGGTCGAACCCATCACCATCGCCGGCACGACGCTGGCGGCCGGCGATGCGGTGCTGCTCGTGCTGGCGGCCGCGAATCGCGACCCGGGGTTCAACCCCGACCCCGACCGCTTCATGCTCGTGCGCGCGCGGCGCCGCATGCTGGGCTTCGGCCACGGCGTGCACGCCTGTCCGGGGCAGGCGCTGGCCTGCACGCTCGCGGCGGCAGGACTCGAGGCTTTGCTGGACCGCACGCCCGATCTCGATGCGCTACGCGCGCGCGGCTGGAGTTATCGGCCTTCGGCCAACGCGCGCATTCCCGTCTTTCATTGACGGGCCCAGCGCCCCGTGCCCGCCAGATGCGGCGACAGCTCGGCATCGCCCCAGCGCAACGGCAGCGCGGCGGGCCGGCGCAATGCATGTTCGACATGCAGCCGCAGCAGGCGCTCGGCGCCTTCGAACCGGGCGAGCTCGGAGCCGTCCAGCACGATTTCGGCCGTGGCCGCCACGTGCAGGAGTTCGCCGCTGTCGAAGTCGACGAAGAGCAGGCCCGCGCGCGGATGGGCCACCAGGTTGCCCAGCGTGTTGAAGAAGCGGTTGCCGTTGAAGTCGGGCACGGTCAGCACGCCGCCTTCATCGACGCGAACGAAGCCCGGCAGGCCGCCGCGGTGCGACACGTCGACACCGTGCGACCTTGCATCGGCATCGTCGCCGGCCGCCGCTTCTTCCGGGTACGCTGTGGCGATGAACAGCGTGTCCGCGCTGCCGATGAGCCGCTGTGCGGCCAGATCGAGCGTTTCGAGCCGCTGCAGCGGCGGCGCGGCGGCGTTGTTGCGCGCGGCCGCGAACACGGGCTCGCGCGCCTGGATGTACCGCGGGCAGTTGCCGAAGCTCTGCTGCACCTCGACCATGAAGCCCGCGGCATCGAGCGACTCGACCGTGCCGTTCATGCGGTTGCGCCGCCGCGTGTGGGGCTCGATGCCCAGGAGGCCCAGCGAAGCGCCTTGCGCGAGCTGGCCGGCCAGTGGATCGCCGGCCGCCGGCAGCGCATCGATGCGCAGGTGCGTTGGGTCGGGCGAATGTGCGAACCCTGCGGGCGCCGCGAGCGCGCTGGCCCAGGGCTGCAGGCTGGCATCGAGGCTGCCGACCACGAGGAACGGCAGCTGCGCGAAGAATTCGCGGTGCTGGTCGGGCATGTAGTCGCGGATCACGCGCGGGCCCGCGGCCTCCATCCGATCGCGCCAGCCGGTCTGGGCTTGCAGCGCGCGCTCGCCCGCATGGAACGGCGCGGAGATCATGCCGCCATCCCGACAGGCGTGCGCACCATCGGCACGAAACCGGGCAAGGCCTCCACGCGCGCGAGCCACGCCCGAACATGCGGATACGGTTCGAGCGACACGCCGCCTTCGGGCGCATGCGCAACGTAAGCATAGTTCGCAATGTCGGCCAGCGTGGCGGAGGGGCCGGCCAGGAAGGGCTGCTGCGCCAGGTGGATCTCCATCACCGCAAGAAGCGCGTGCGAACGCGTCACCGTCTCGGTCGGATCGACGGCCAGGCCGAACAGCGCCATGACGCGCGCCGCGGCGGGACCATGGGCCAGCGGGCCGGCCGCCACCGAGAACCAGCGCTGCACGCGCGCCGCGCCCACCGGGTCGCGCGGCATCCAGGCCGCCGGGTCGGAGGCGTAGCGTTCATTGAGGTAGACCATGATCGCGTTCGAATCGGCCAGCGTGACTTCGCCGTCCTCGATCACTGGCACCTGCCCGAAGGGATTGCGCGCCAGGAACTCGGGCGTGCGGCTGGCGCGCTGGCGCAGGTCGAGCTCGATGCTCTCGAAGGGCAGGCCGAGCATCGAGAGAAACAGCCGCACCCGGTGCACGTGGCCCGAGATGGCGCTGCCGTAGAGCTTGATGGGTTGTGCGGGAAGTCTGGCAACGGCGTTCATGGAGAGGTCCTTTTTGGAATGGATGGAGGGCGTGGTCCGGATTCTTCTCTCTTGCGGCAAATGAATGAATAGCCATTCCTGGATTTAACTGCTGCGTTTTCCGGTTTAATTGCGCCATGGACCGCTTCAAAGCCATGCAGACCTTCGTGCAGATTGCCGAGCAGGGCAGCCTGACCCGTGCCGCCGAATCGATGGGCAGCTCGCTGCCCGCGGTGGTGCGCTCGCTCGCCGCGCTCGAGGCGCACCTGGGCGTGCGCCTGTTCCACCGCACCACGCGCCGCCTCTCGCTGACCGAGGAAGGCCGCCACTATCTGCCCAGCGCGCGCGAGGTGCTGCTCGCGGCCGACGCCGCGGACCTCGCGCTGAAGGCGGAAGCGCACGAGCCCGCGGGCCTGCTCACCATCACCGCGCCGGTGCTGTTCGGCCACATGTACGTGGCGCCGGCCATCACGCGCTTCATGAAACGCTACGACAAGGTGCGCTGCAGCGTGCTGCTGTACGACCGCACGGTGAACCTGCTGGAGGAAAACATCGACATCGGCATCCGCATCAGCCCGCTGCAGGATTCATCGCTCGTGGCCCAGACACTCGGCACCATCCGGCGCGTGGTGGCGGCAAGCCCGGACTTCCTCGCCCTCCATGGCACGCCGCGGCATCCGCGCGACCTTGCCGGCGCCCCCTGCGTGCGCGGCCGCATCGACGCGCCGCCGCAGTGGCAGTTTCACGAGCGCGGCAAGACCGTGAGCGTGACGCCCAGCAACCGCCTGGAGTTCAACCACCTCGCACCTGCCGTGGAAGCGTGTGCCGCGGGCATGGGCTTCGGCACCTTCTTCTCGTATCAGGTGCTGCCGTACGTGGCGCAAGGTCGGTTGAAGCTTGTGCTGGAAGACTACGAACCGCCACCGCGGCCGGTGAGCGTGATCTACCCGAACGCGCGGCTGCTGCCGGCGCGCACGCGGGCTTTCATCGACTGGATGAAGACCGAGTTCAGCGGCCTGCGGATGTAGGGCGCCAATGGCCGGGAGCCGGTGCGAACGCGCAGGGGATGTCCATCGGTTGAAGCGATGGCGGCAAGTGTCGCGAGGCTGGGCCAGAATGGCCGCGTGCCGTCCTCCTCTTCCACCCCCCTCTTCCACGCCAGCCGTCTCCTCAAGCGCTATGGCGACACCACCGTCGTCGACGACCTGTCGTTCGAGATCGCGCCCGGTGAATGCCTTGGCGTGATCGGCCCGAACGGCGCGGGCAAGACCACCACGATCCGCATGTGCCTGGGCCTGACCACGCCCGACGGCGGCGAGATCTCGGCACTGGGCTTGCAGATGCCGCGCGATGCGCTGGCCATCAAGGCGCAGCTTGGCGTGGTCTCGCAGTTCGACACGCTCGACCCCGACTTCAGCTGCGCCGAGAACCTCGTGGTGTACGGTCGCTACTTCGGCTTCAGCAAGGCGCAGGCGAGCGAACGCGTGCCGCAGCTGCTGGAGTTCGCCGCCCTCTCGCACAAGGCGAACGCGAAGCCGGGCGAACTGTCGGGCGGCATGCGGCGGCGCCTTTCGCTGGCGCGCGCGCTGGTGAACGACCCCAAGCTGCTGCTGCTCGACGAGCCGACCACCGGGCTCGATCCGCAGGCGCGGCACCTGATGTGGGAGCGGCTGCAGGTGCTGCTGCAGCAAGGCAAGTCGATCCTCCTGACCACGCATTTCATGGACGAGGCCGAGCGCCTGTGCTCGCGCCTGCTGGTGCTCGACCACGGCCGAAAGATTGCCGAAGGACGGCCGCGCGACCTGATCGCGGAACACCTGGAGCCCGATGTGGTCGAGGTGTACGGCAACGGCGCGCTCTCGCTGGCCGAGTCGCCTGAACTCAAGGCCATGGCGGCACGCGTGGAAGTGAGCGGGGAAACCGTGTTCTTCTACACGCAGGATGCGCGCCGCCTGCTCGATGCGCTGACGCGGCACGGGCGCCTGCGCACCTTCCATCGGCCCGCGAACCTCGAAGACCTTTTCCTCAAGCTCACGGGCCGGCAGATCCGCCAGGAGGGCTAGTCAATGAACACCACGACGACGGCAAAACCAACAACAGCAACCGGCACCACGCCGCCATCGCCTTCGGTGTGGCGCGCGCCCGAACTCTCGCTGCGCTGGTGGCCGGTTTTCCTGCGCAACCTGCTCGTGTGGCGAAAGCTCGCGATACCGAGCCTCATCGGCAACATCGCCGAGCCCTTGATCTGGCTCGTGGCCTTCGGCTACGGCATGGGAGCGCTGGTGGGGCAGGTGTCGGTGGATGGCGTGAAGGTGCCTTACATCCTGTTCCTCGCGAGCGGGTCGATCTGCATGAGCGCGATGAATGCCGCGAGCTTCGAGGCGCTGTACTCGGCGTTCTCGCGCATGCAGGTGCAGAAGACCTGGGACGGCATCATGAATGCGCCGGTCGGGCTCGACGACATCGTGCTGGCGGAGATGCTGTGGGCCGCCTTCAAGTCGATCTTCACCGTGACCGCGATCCTGTTCGTGATGCTCGGTCTGGGGATCAGCCACAGCCCCAAGTTGATCGTCGCGTGGATGGTGCTGATCGGTGCGGGCATCACCTTCTCGTCCATTGCGCTGATCTTCAACGCGCTGGCGAAGAGCTACGACTTCTTCACCTACTACTTCACGCTGTTCATGACGCCGATGATGTTCCTGAGCGGCGTGTTCTTTCCTTTGGAGCAATTGCCTGCGGCTGTTCGGGCCGTGGCCGCCTGGCTGCCGTTGACCAATGCCGTGGCGCTGGTGCGGCCGCTGTTCATGGACCAATGGCCTGTGGGGTGGTGGCGGCATGCGGTGGTGTTGGCTGTTTATGCGGTTGCGGCTTTCTGGATTGCTCTGGGGTTGACTCGGAAGAGGTTTCGGGGGTGACCTTGTTTTGAGTTCCGGGGCCGGGTCTCGCCCCGGCCTCGGGAAACAGCCACCTCCAAAGAATCCAAAATAATTACATTGCACGCAATTGAATTGCACGCTACAATTCAACCCATGCGCACTCCACATGCCTCGGACGAAATGCTCAAGCTGGACAACCAGCTCTGCTTCGCCGTCTATTCCGCCTCGTTGGCCATGACCCGCCTCTACAAGCCGGTCCTGGAGAAGCTGCAGCTCACCTACCCCCAATACCTCGTGATGCTCGCCCTCTGGGAGCAGGACAGCCCCACGGTCTCCGCGCTCGGCGAACGCCTTTCGCTCGACTCCGGCACGCTCACGCCGCTGCTCAAGCGGCTCGAAGCCAACGGCTACGTGGCCAGGGTGCGTGACGCGGCCGATGAGCGCCGCGTCCACATCACGCTCACCACCGCCGGCCGCAAGCTCAAGACCCGCGCCGCCAACGTGCCCGAATGCCTGATGGCCGCCGCGCAGTGCTCGGTGCCCGAACTGATTTCGCTCACCCAGCAGATCCAGTCGCTGCGCGACCGCATCAAGAAGGCGGCCTGACGGACACCCCCGGTTCTCTCCACGCTTCGATCAAAAAAGAGAGCGAAGCTTTTTTCACCCTCCCCTCCATCATCATCAAAGGAATCACCATGACCACCAAGCTCGACAAGGTTCTCTACACCGCTGAAGCCCACACCGTCGGCGGCCGTGACGGCGCAGGCAAGTCCAGCGACGGCGCCATCGACGTCAAGCTGAGCTCGCCCGGTTCGGGCAAGCCCGGCACCAACCCCGAGCAGCTGTTCGCGGTCGGCTATGCCGCCTGCTTCATCGGTGCGATGAAGGCCGTCGGCCCGAAGATCGGCGTCAAGGTGCCTGAAGACGTGGCCATCGACTCGAAGGTTTCCCTCGGCCCGACGAACGGCGGCGCCGCCTATGGCATTTCCGTCCAGCTCGCGATCACGCTGCCCGGCCTGGACGCAGACCAGAAGCAGAAGCTGGTCGACACCGCCCACCAGGTGTGCCCGTACTCCAACGCCACCCGCGGCAACATCGACGTCGAAATCTCGATCGCCTGATTCCGCGCCCCGCGCAACAAGAGGCGCCCCGGCCACGAGCCGGGGCGCCTTTTTTTCATGCCCGCGGTTGTCTCACGGGTGACGCCGGAACGCAGAATGCGATAGCGCCTTTCATCAAGCTTGGCTAATGTGGCTGCACGCAACAAAACTCACACCACGCGGGAGATCGACACCATGAGCACCACCAGCTTCCTTGTCCGCAAAGACCAGCTCGCCACCACGCGCCTGCACACCGCCACCGACCAGCCGCTGGCCGACGGCCAGGTGCGCGTGCGCATCGACAGCTTTGCGCTCACCTCCAACAACATCACCTACGCCGCCTTCGGCGATGCGATGAGCTACTGGCAGTTCTTTCCCTCCGAGGAAGAAGGCTGGGGCAGCATTCCGGTGTGGGGCTTCGCGAGCGTGGTGCAGTCGCTGCACCCCGGCGTGGCCGTGGGTGAGCGGCTCTATGGCTACTGGCCGATGTCCTCGAGCGCGGTGCTGAGCCCCGACCGCCTCTCGTCCGCGCGCTTCACCGACGCTGCTGCGCACCGCGCCGAACTGCCCGCGGTCTACAACCAGTATTTCCGCTGCAACGCCGATCCGCTCTACACCACGAACACCGAAGACCTGCAGGCGCTGCTGCGTCCGCTGTTCATCACCTCGTGGCTGATCGACGACTTCATGGCCGACAACGACTTCTTCGGCGCCAACACCATGCTGCTGTCGAGCGCATCGAGCAAGACGGCCTACGGCACGGCTTTCCAGCTGCACCAGCGCAAAGGCATCGAGGTGGTTGGCCTGACCTCGCCCGCCAACGTGGCCTTCTGCCAAAGCCTGGGCTGCTACGACCGCGTGGTGACGTACGACGCGCTCGACCGCATCGCGGCCGATACGCCCGCCGTCTATGTGGACTTCGCCGGCAACGGCGATCTGCGCAAGGCCATCCACACGCGGTTCGCGAACCTCAAGTACAGCTGCTCGATCGGCGGTACGCACGTCGAGCAGCTCGCCGCCCAGGGGGCGGGCAAGGACCTGCCGGGCCCGCGCGCCACGCTGTTCTTCGCGCCGGCGCAGATCAAGAAGCGCACCGCCGAATGGGGAGCGGACGAATTCGGCCGGCGCATGGTGGCCGCCTGGCGCAACTTCCTTGCCACGGTGACCGACGCGAACAACCCCTGGCTGCACGCAGAACACCACCACGGCGGCGAGGCGGTGCAAGCCGCCTACGCGCAGGTACTGGCCGGCAAGGGCGACCCGCGCACCGGGCATATCCTTTCGCTTTACAAACAACCCGGCGGACTGTGACGCCGCGAGGGCCCGTGTAGCGACAATCGCTGCATGACCCTCTCCCCCGCTGCGCCCGCCAACACACATCCTTACGAGAGCCTCACGCCCGACGTGGTGCTCGACGCGCTCGCGACGCTCGGCCTGCACGGCGATGGCCGGCTCACCGGCCTGAACTCCTATGAGAACCGGGTCTACCAGGTGTTCCTGGAAGACCCGGATCCGCATCCGGCCGTGGTGGTCAAGTTCTACCGCCCCGAACGCTGGAGCGAGGCGGAGATCCTGGAAGAGCACGGCTTCTCGCTCGAATTGGCAGCGGCCGAAGTGCCCGCCGTCGCGCCGCTGGCCTTCGACGGCACCACCCTGCACCGCCACGGCGGCTTCGCGTTCAGCGTGAGCCCGTATCGCGGCGGCCGCGCGCCGGAGCTCGACGATTTCGAAGTGCTCGAATGGGTTGGCCGATTTCTCGCGCGCATCCATACCGTGGGCGGCGCCAAGCCCTTCGAGGCCCGGCCTCCGCTCGACCTGCAGACCTTCGGCATCGCCTCGCGCGACTGGCTGCTGGGCCACGACAAGGTGCCGCTCGACGTGCAGCGCGACTGGGAAAAGGCCTGCAACGAGGCGCTGGACATGATTGCCGCCACGGCGCTGGCGGTGAACGCCCCCGCTTCCGAGTTCCAGCCGCGCAAGCTGCGGCTGCACGGCGATGTGCACCCGGGCAACATTTTGTGGACGCCCACCGACCGGCCGGGCGGTGGCCCGCATTTCGTCGACCTCGACGATGCGCGCACCGGCTTCGCGGTGCAGGACCTGTGGATGCTGCTGTCGGGCGAACGCGCGCAGCGCACCGCGCAGCTCTCGGGCCTGCTCGACGGTTACGAGCAGTTCCGCGAATTCGACCGCCGCGAACTCGCGCTGATCGAGCCGCTGCGCACCTTGCGGCTCATCCACTACAGCGCCTGGCTGGCCCGGCGCTGGGAAGACCCCATCTTTCCGATCAACTTTCCGTGGTTCGGCTCCAGCGACTACTGGAAGGGCCAGATCCTCGTACTGCAGGAGCAGTGCGAGCAGATGGCGGAAGAGCCGCTGTACGCCTGAACGACTGGCGCAGTAGCCAGGAATGCCATCAAGGCGCGACGGGATTGCCCGGCGTGCCGAGGCTGCCGGCCGGAAGGGCCGCGGCGTCGGCCGGCGTGCGGTAAGACACGCGCACCGACGAAAGCTGCGGCGCTGCCTGCGGTGCGGCGGCGGCCGGCCTGGTCGCGCCCCCCTTGGTGACCGTGACCGGCGCCGCGGGCGGAATGGTCGCCACGGGAGCCACGCCGGTGATGCCGGACGTACCGGATACCGGGACCGTGGCCCCGATCGCCGCCGTGGTGACTGGTGCGGCGCCGCCCGCCGGCGCGTACCCGGCTTTCCCTGCATTGGGGTCGTGCAGCACCACGCTCTTGCCGACGCCGACGCCGGTGCCGATCGGCCCGATGCCGACGCCGACACCCACGCCCGCGGTGCCGGCCACCACACCGGTGTTGTTGACCGCCACGCCCGCGCCGAGCGGGCCCCAGCCGGTGTTGAGCCCGACGGAGAAATTGCCGTCCTTGGTGGCGCCAAGACCCAGCGAGAGCCCCGGCACCAGCGGAATGCCGATGTGATAGTGCGAACAGCCGCCCACCAGGAGCAACAGCGGCACCGCCACAGCGGCGGCGGCTGTTGCGCGAGCGGTGCGCGGCCGGGGGCTCACACCAGCAGCGCGTTCACGCGCCTCACGTAGGCCGCGGGGTCGGCCGGCAGGCCGCCTTCGGCCAGGAGCGCCTGGTCGAACAGGATGTTGGCAAGGTCGTCGAAATGCGCCGAGCCATCGAGCTTCTTCACCAGCGCGTGCTCGGCGTTCACTTCAAGCACCGGCTTGAGGTCGGGTGCCGGCTGGCCGGCCTGCTTGAGCATGCGCGCGAGCTGCGTGCTCATGCCGCCGTCCTGCACCACGAGGCAGGCGGGCGAATCGACCAGCCGCGTGGTCACGCGCACGTCCTCGGCCTTGTCCTTGAGGGCTTCCTTGAGCTTCTCGAGCAGCGGCTTGAAGGACTCGGCGGCTTCCTCGGCGGCTTTCTTCTCGGCCTCGTCCTGCAGCTTGCCGAGATCGACCGCGCCCTTGGCCACGCTCTGCAAAGGCGTGCCGTCGAACTCGGTGAGGTAGTTGAGCGCCCACTCGTCGACGCGGTCGGTCATGAGCAACACCTCGATGCCCTTCTTCTTGAAGACCTCGAGCTGCGGGCTGTTCTTGGCGGCAGCGAGCGTGTCGGCCGTGATGTAGTAGATCGCGTCCTGGCCTTCCTTCATGCGCGCCTTGTAGTCGGCAAAGCTCACGCTCACCGCGTCGCTGGTGGTGGAAGCAAAGCGCAGCAGCTTGGCGATACGGTCGCGGTTGCCGAAGTCCTCGCCCAGGCCTTCCTTCAGCACGGCACCGAACTCGGCATAGAACCTGGCGTACTTGCCCGATTCGTCGGCGTACTCGGCCGCCGCCTCGGCAGCCGGCATGGCTTTCTTGTCGACCACGTCGGTGACGTCGGCCGCGACCTCGGTCGGATCGGGCGCGGGCACCGATTCCCCGGAGCCGACGTCGATCTTGCCTTCGGCGCTTTCGGGTGCGGTCTTCTGCTTTTTCGCCAGGTCTTCGAGCATGGAGAGCACGCGCTTGGTGCTGCCCTCGCGGATGGCCTTCACGTCGCGGCTTTCCTGCAGCAGTTCGCGGCTCACGTTGAGCGGCAGGTCGGACGAGTCGATCACGCCCTTCACGAAGCGCAGGTAGCTCGGCAGCAGCGCCTCGGCATCGTCCATGATGAAGACGCGCTTCACGTAGAGCTTGACGCCCGCGCTCTTTTCGCGGTTCCACAGGTCGAACGGAGCCTTCGACGGAACGTAGAGCAGCTGCGTGTACTCGGTGCTGCCCTCCACCCGGTTGTGGCTCCAGGCGAGCGGCGCCTCGTAGTCGTGGCTGATGGTCTTGTAGAACTCTTCGTACTGTTCGGGCGTGATGTCCTTCTTGTTGCGGCTCCAGAGGGCGTTGGCCTTGTTGACCGTTTCCCATTCGCCGGTCTTGACCATGTCGCCGGGCTGGTCGTTCTCGCCTTCCTTCCATTCCTCTTTTTCCATGAGGATGGGCAGCGAGATGTGGTCGGAATACTTGCCGACGATCTGCTTGAGCTTCCAGGCGTTGAGGTATTCGTCGGCGTCGTCGCGCAGGTGCAGCGTGATGCTGGTGCCGCGCTCGGCCCGCGTGATGTCGGCCACATCGAAGTCGCCCGCGCCGGCGCTCGCCCAGCGCACGCCCTGCTCGGGCGGCAGGCCCGCGCGGCGCGACTCGACCGTGATCTTGTCGGCCACGATGAAGCCCGAATAGAAGCCCACGCCGAACTGGCCGATGAGTTGCGCGTCGGCCTTCTGGTCCCCGCTGAGCTTGCTCATGAAGTCCTTGGTACCACTCTTGGCGATGGTGCCGAGGTTGTCGATGGCTTCCTGGCGCGACAGGCCGATGCCCTTGTCGGTGATGGTGATGGTGCGCGCGGCCTTGTCGAAGCTGAGGCGCACGTCCAGGTTGGGCTGGTCTTCATACAGCGCGGGATGGTCGATGGCCTCGAAGCGCAGCTTGTCGCAGGCGTCCGAAGCGTTCGAGACCAGCTCGCGCAGGAAGATTTCCTTGTTGGAATACAACGCATGGGTGACGAGGTGCAGCAGTTGTGCAACTTCAGCCTGGAACGGGAGTTTCGTGTTGGAGGAATCAGCCATGGGAAAGAAGAAATGTCGAACTGAAAAATTCTAAGCCGGCCGGCCGCCGGGGCGCGTTCGGCTTATCAACTCTGCGAGTTGGGGCTTCCGCCCCGAAAAACAATACCTGCCGCAAGCGCGCCTATGGCGCCTGTTTCGAGCTATCTCGGTTGCGACTCGACCTCGCGGGTCCAGCGGTCGATCAGCCGCTTGCGCTCGGCGGCCTTGCCGTATTTCTCGAAGTCGTACTTGATGAGCTTCACGTCGCTCATCGACGGAATGCGCGCATCGGGCTTGAAGGTCTTGTTGGCGGGCGACTGCAGGCTGCCGGCCTGGCCGCCGATCGCCTGGCCCGCCGGGCTCATGAGCCAGTCGTAGTAGCGCCTGGCATTCTCCTTGTTGCGAGCGCCCTTGACCAGCGCGATGCCGCCCACCTCGTAGCCGGTGCCTTCGCAGGGCGCGGCCGTCTTCACCGGAAATTTGTCGTATCGCCAGCGCTCGAAGCCGAAGATGAAGCTCACGCCGATCGCCACCTCGCCCTTGGCCACGTTGGGCGCCTGCGCCTGGCCGCTGCGGGTGTAGCTGGTGACGTTGCGATGCAGCTTCTTGAGGTAGTCGAAAGCCGCGTCTTCGCCCATCTGCTGCACCAGGCCCGCGATGATGGTGTAGGCCGTACCGCTCGTGGCCGGATGCGAGATCTCGATCTCGCCCCTGTACTCGGGCTTGACCAGGTCGGCCCAGCACTTGGGTTCGGGCAGCTTCTTTTTCTTGAGCAGGTCGGTGTTGAAGCCGAAGCCGATGGCGCTGGTGTAGAAGCCGCCCACCATGTTCTGCGACATGGCGTACTGGCGCACTGCCCAGTCGTGCAGGTCGTTGATGTACGCCGGCCGGTAGGGCTCGAGCAGGCCCTGCTCGGCGGCCTGCAGGAACGGGTCTCCGGTGCCGCCCCACCAGATGTCGGTCTTGGGGTTGGCCGCCTCGGCGCGCAACTGGGCGCCGATTTCTCCGGTGCCCTTGTGCGCCTGCTGCACCTTGATGCCGGTCTCGCGCGTGAAGGCCGCGGCAGCCGCTTCGCACCAGCCCGCATCGGTGCTGCAGAGCGCGTTCACCGTGCCCTGCGCCGCGGCGCCCGGAGAAAGGAAGACCGTCACGGCGCCCGCGCATGCGGCAAGCGCCGCGGCAGTCCTGGTGGCAAAGGGGCGCATGCGTTCTTCTCCTGCAAATGGTTTTATTGGAAAGACCCAGGCCGCAGGATAGCGGGCAAAGCCGCTCAGCGGGCCGCCAGAAGCGGCGGCAGGTGCTCGGCCAGCCAGTCGACCACCACCCGTGTCTTGTGGGGCAGGTAGCGGCTGCGGGAACGGATGACGTTGAGCTCGAAGCCGAACGGCCGCGGCTCGTCGAACACGCGCACCAGCGTGCCGGCGGCCAGCGCATCGGCCGCGAGCCAGGCCGGCAGGCGCGCCAGGCCCATGCCGCCGATGGCGGCTTCGAGCAGCACCTCGGCGCTGTCGCAGCGCAGCCGCGAAGGCGGCGCCATCTCGACCAGCCGGCCGTCGGCGTCGTGGAAGCGCCAGGGCGAGATCTGCCCGTCGCGGGCGTAGAGCACCGCCTCGTGCGCCGAAGCGCCGAGCTCGGCCACGCCGGCGGGGCGCCCGCGCTCGGCAAGGTACGCGGGGGCGGCGCACAGCACCATCCATTGCACGCCGACCGGACGCGCCACCAGGTCGGCGCTGTCGGGCAGCTCGCCGCTTCGAATGGCGAGGTCGAGGCCTTCTTCGGCCAGGTCCACGCGCCGGTCGTTGAAAGAAAGCTCCAGCGAAAGCCCGGGGTGCCGGCGCGCCAGCGCGAGCAGCAGCGGCCCGACCTTCAGGCGCCCGAGCATCGCCGGCATGCTCAGGCGCACCAGCCCGGCGGCCGTGCTGCGCGCGGCGTCCGCCATGGCTTCCGCCGCATCGAGTTCGGCCAGCGCGCGCCGGCAGCGCTCGTAGAAGCCGTGGCCTTCTTCCGTGAGGCTCTGGCTACGCGTGGTGCGCAAGAAGAGCCGCGTGCCCAGCCGCGCCTCGAGCCGCGCAATGCTCTTGGCCACCGCTGAGCGCGTGACGTGCAGCCGCTCTGCCGCACGCGCAAAGCTGCCGGCCTCCACCGCGGCGACGAATTCTTCGATGCCTTGGAGACGTTGGCTCATTGGATATTTTTCAGCACCATGAAGTTGAAAATTATCCACCGCTGGATAACCCAAGTCGCCAATAGCATGAAGGCTCCCTTGTTTTTTCGAAGGAGTCCTTTTTTCATGCAGGAACCTCAAACGCTTCGCCGCTGGCAACTTTCTTCCTTCGGCCGCGAGCAGCTCGAGCAGGTCCAACAGCCGCTCCCCACGCCCGGACCGGGCCAGATCCTCGTGCGGGTGGGCGCGGTGTCGCTCAACTACCGCGACCTCCTGATGGTCCGCGACGGCATGGGCATGAAGTTCGACATGCCGTTCACGCCCGGCTCCGACATGGCGGGCACCGTGGTGGCCACGGGCCCGGGCGTGCAGCGCTTCGCCATCGGCGACCGCGTGGTCAACACCTTCTGGGGCGGCTGGATCGACGGCCAGTGGCCAACAGGAGCCGTGCTGCTCGGCGGGCCCGGTCCGGGCATGCTGGCCTCGCACGTGCTTCTCGATGCGGCCGGGGCGGTGGCGGCGCCGGCCACGCTGGACTTCGCCGAAGCGAGCACGCTCCCCTGCGCCGGCCTCACCGCCTGGTTCGCGCTGGCCGAGACCGGCGCGCTGCGTCCCGGTCAGACCGTGCTGATCCACGGCACCGGCGGCGTCGCGCTGTTCGGCCTGCAGCTGGCAAGGCTGCACGGCGCGCGCACCATCGTCGTTTCGGGCAGCGAAGACAAGCGTGCGCAAACGCTCGCGCTCGGCGCAACACACGTACTGATGCGCGACAGCGACTGGCCGGCCGAAGTGCGCCGGCTCACCGAAGACCGCGGCGCGGACCACGTGCTCGAACTCGCAAGCGGGCCGAATCTGGATCGTTCGCTGCAGGCCACGGCGCAGGGCGGCCGCGTGTCGATCATCGGCATGCTGGGCGGCGAGACACTGAGCGCATCGTTCTACGCGATGGTGCTCGGCCGCATCGCGGTGCAAGGCATCGGCGTGGGCCATCGGCGCGCGCTCGAAGAGCTGGTGCGCGCCATCGACCTCAATGCGCTCAAGCCCGTGATCGCGGCACGCTATGCCTTCGCCGAGCTGCCCGATGCGCTCGACCATCTCGCGCGCGGCGCGTTCGGCAAGATCGTCGTCACGCTTTGATGAGGGCCAATAGCCTCTTGCACGCCTCGTGTCAGAAACAAAAGGCCGCCGATTTGTGAACAGGTTCCGTTAGCTGCAACAACATGCATGACGCATGCGTATTCCGTTCCTAGAATCCGCCCGCACGATGGCCGGTAGGCCATGCACTTTTCTCAACTTCAGGACGCAACAGCATGGAACATAGCACTTACAAAAAGTGGTCGGCCGAGTTCATAGGTACTTTCTGGCTCACGCTGGGCGGCTGTGGAAGCGCCGTCCTCGCGGCGGCCTTTCCCAACAACCTGGGCATCGGCTTCCTGGGCGTCTCGCTGGCGTTCGGCCTCACGGTGGTAACGGGGGCCTATGCTCTCGGCCCCATCTCGGGCGGCCACTTCAACCCTGCCGTGTCGATCGGCCTCGCGGCCGCGGGGCGGTTCAAGGCCTCGCAGCTCGCGGGCTACATCGTTGCGCAAGTGCTGGGCGCCATTGCCGCGGCCGGCGTGCTCTACCTGATTGCAACCGGCAAGCCCGGCGCCGACGTCGGCGGCTTTGCCACCAACGGCTATGGCGAGCACTCGCCCGGCAAGTACGGCATGACCGCCGCGCTGGTGTGCGAGGTGGTGATGACCGCGGTGTTCCTGATCGTGATCCTCGGATCCACCGCCAGGCGCGCGGCCGGCGGCTTCGCGGGCCTGGCCATCGGCCTGTGCCTCACGCTGATTCACCTGGTCTCCATTCCGGTGACCAACACCTCGGTCAATCCGGCGCGCAGCACGGGGCCGGCGCTGTTCGGCCCGTCATACGCCCTGTCGGAACTGTGGCTCTTCTGGGCCGCGCCCATCGTGGGCGCGATCGTCGGCGCGGTGATCTACCGCGTGCTGCTCAGCAACACCAACGACGACTGAAGTCTCCGGCCACCGATCAGCCGCCGCTGGCCGACTGCACGAGCGGCAGCGAGGTCGATTGCCCGATCGATTCGGTGCCGGTGGCGTGCGACGCCGCATAGGCACCGGCCTGCACATCGGACACCGGGATGGTCGAGTTCATGGCCGGCGCGCTGGTCGACTGGCCGATGGATTCGGTGCCGCTTGGCCGCGCGGCGGCCATCGCGCCCGCCTGCACGTCGGGGTTCTCGGGCGAACTCATCTGCAACGGGTGATAGTCCGAACCGTCAGTCGTCTCGGCCGACGCATGGACGGCACCGAGCGCCGCGAGCGCGGCAAAGGAACCAAGGGCAAGAAACTTGAAGGAAGTGCGCATGGTGTGTGCTCCTGAGTGGCTGTGGGTTGTCTCCGGCCGCGTGCCATCGCGCGAACTGCGCGTGGCAGGGCCTGAACGCACTCTAGGCAGCCGGACTGAGCGGGCCGTGAGCAATCAATTAGGCCGACGTGAGCGGCATGGATGACGAAGGCAGGTGCACCCGCGCCATCAGTCCCGGCCCGCCGCCTTCCTCTTCATCGCGGTTGCGCAGCTCGACGCGCAAGCCATGCCGTTCGGCGGCCGTGCGCGCAATGGCCAGCCCGAGCCCGCTGCCGCCCGCCGGCGCGCCCGGCACGCGAAAGAATCGGTCGAACACGCGGCCGATCGACGACGCCGGAATGCCCGGCCCGTTGTCGAGCACGTCGACCACCGCATGGCCTTCGAACTCGTGCAGCCGCACATCGACCACGCCCCCTTCGGGCGCATAGCGCAGCGCGTTGTCGATCAGGTTGTCGAACACGCTGCGCAGCTCGGCGGGCGGCGCCATCACCACGGGCGCGATGCGGCCTTCGAATCCGATGTCGACGCGGCGCGCATCGGCCAGCACCATCAGCTGGCTCACGCTCTCGCGCAGCAGGGTTTGGATGTCGACCGGCTCGCGCAACGTGGGGCGGCCAGGCGCATCCTGGCGCGAAAGGCTCAGCAATTGCTCGGTCAGGTGCTGCGCGCGCGTGACGCCCGCTTCGAGCTGATTGAAGCGCTCGGTCGCTTCGCCGGCGGGCACGTGCGCGCGCAGGTTCTCGATCTGCAGGCCGATGGCAGCCATGGGGGTGCGCAGCTCGTGCGCCGCGTCCTGCACGAAGCGGCGCTGCGTGGCAAAGGCATTGCGGACGCGCGACAACAGCTGGTTGAACGCCTGGACCAGCGGCGCAATCTCGTCCGGCACGCGCGCCAGCGAAAGATCGGTCGGGCTGCGCTCGTCCTGCGAGGCCACGTCGCGCGCCACCGCCCTGAGCGAACGCGACGCCGCCGACACGATGAGCCACAGAATCAAGAGAGCCAGAGGCAGCAGCAGCGCGATGGGCAGGCCTTCGAGCAGCGCGCGTCGCAGCGTCCGGCGCCGGCGGTAGTCCTCGTTCTGCAAGACCTGCACGCGCGGCTGGTCGGCGCGCGCGCCGGGTTCGGCCGTGAACACGCGCCAGCGCGAATGCGGGTGCACGCCGGTGCCCACATCGCCAAAACCCGGCTGCGGCTGCAAGGGCACCACGGCCAGCGGCGGCCAGGAACTCGCGCGCAGCGTGCGGCCGTCGGCGCTCCATAGCTGAACCACGAAGGCGCCGCGCACCAGGGCTGCCTCGGCATCGAGCGGGCGCGGGGTCCGGGGCGGGTCGCCACCCGCATAGGAATCGGCCACCAGCCGCATCTGCTCGTCGAGCGCGTTGTGGATCAGGTCGCCATACGCCACGAAGGTGAACCACGCGGTGATCGCCGCCGCCACCAGGTGCAGCGTGATGAGCCAGAACAGCAGCTGCGTGCGCAGCGAGCGCGGGCGCCACCAGCGGCCGCCGCCCGTGGCGGTCATTGGCAAACCTTCGTGCTTCGCACCGGCGCGGCGCTCATCGGCAAACCTCCGTGCTCCGCACTGCGGTGCGAGCTTGCTTGGGGCAGCCCGGCGCTGAGGTCATCGGCATACCTCCGTGCTCCGCACTGCGGTGCGAGCTTGCTTGGGGCGGCCCGGCGCGGCGCTCATGCCGCGACGCGCCAGCCCAGTCCGCGCACGTTGCGGATCGAATCCGCGCCGAGCTTGCGGCGCATGCCGTGGATCAGCACGTCGATGGCGTTGCTGGTCACTTCTTCGCCCCAGCCGTAGATGCGGTTCTCGAGCTGCTCGCGCGAAAGGATGGCGCCGGGCCGCTCGAGCAAGGCGTGCAGCAGCGCAAACTCGCGCGCCGTGAGCGCCTCGCGCGCGCCATGGACCACCACCTCGCGCGTGGTCAGGTCGAGCTGCAGCGCGGCGCCTCCGATCAGCGAATGCGCGGCGCCGTCGCGCCGGCGCACCACGGCCCGCATGCGCGCGAGCAGCTCGCGGAATTCGAAGGGCTTCCGCAGGTAGTCGTCGGCGCCCAGGTCGAGGCTGTGGACGCGGTCGTCGAGTCCGTCGCGTGCGGTGAGCACCAGCACCGGCGTGGCATCGCCGCGTTCGCGCGCGCGCCGCAACACCTCGGTGCCGTCCTGCCGCGGCAGGCCCAGGTCGAGCAGCACGCAGGTGTAGTCGCCGTCGCCGAGCGCGCTTTGCGCCAGCTCGCCGTCGCGCACCCAGTCGGTCGACCAGCCCGCGCCCTCGAGCGCCTGCTTCAGGCTTCGCCCGATCATCTCGTCGTCTTCCACCAGCAGTACACGCATTGCGTCGACTCCTTGGACCGCAAGGTAGCACGTGATCGGGATGATCATGGCCCTGCGCCGCGGCGCAGCGTAGAGGCCAAGTCTTAGACGGGGCTTAGACGCCGTGCAGGCACAAGGGTCACAGCACGCGGACGTCGTGCCGCTCGCCCTCCCCGCCCGCGGCGAAGGCCAGCAGGCGCATGGCTTCTTCCTGCACACCGAGCCGGTCGGCTTTGGACCAGCGCATGAAGGGCTCCAGCACCACCGTGGCTGCGTTCTTCGCCCGCTCGATCTTCCAGGTGCCCGCGACGAAACCGTCGAGCAGCACCGTGCCGCGCACGATGCCATTGACGGTGAACACCCGGGCACGGTGCGCCTCGCTCATCACGCGGCTGCGGTCGGCGTGCGAGAGCAGCAGGTTGTCCCATTCGGCGACGAGGCGCGGCGGCGCCGGGGCGTCGGGACCGGGACGCGGCGCGCGCGGCAGGTCGAACAACTCCTGGCCCTGTTCGCCAACGAACATGCGCAGCTGCGGCCGCAGGCGCTCGGCCACAGCCTTCCAGCCCGTGAGGCCCGACCACGCGCCGGCATCGGCGAGCGTGGCGGGACCGAAGGCCGCCAGGTAGCGCAGCAGCAGATCGTCCTGCGTGGCGGCCGCGGCATCGGCGGCGGACTCGCCGAGCCACTGTCCGATGGGCTGCAGCCGTGCGCTCTGGTGCGAGTTCCAGCTGCCCGCGGGCGGCAGGTGTACCAGCGGCACGTTGTTGCGGATGAGTGCGGCGAGCGAGGCGGGCTGGCGGTCTTTCCAGCGCGCCGCGAGTGCCTGCCCGAGTTCGGAACCGGTGAGCGGGCCTTCGCGCAGCAGCGCCCACCCCGCCTTCACCACAGCCGCACGGTCGATGCCTTCGAGAGCCCGCGCGTGCTCGCCCGCGAGGCCGCGCTGATGCACGGGTTCGAGCAGGGGCCGCCAGGCCAATGCATCCGATGCGGCCATCAGGTGCAGGGTCGCGCGCATCGTCGACATGCGCACGACGCGGCGCTTCTCCAGGGCGTCGGTCAATTGCTCGCGCCGAAAGCCTTCGAGCCGGCTCCAGAGACCGATGTAAGGCGGGTTCGGCGCCTGCGCCTGCAGCCCGGCCAGCTTTTCGATGGCCAGCGCGACCGTCGCCCTGCGCCGCTCCAGCAGCATCTGCCGCGCCAGCGTGGCCCGGTTCAGCGCGCGCTGGCTCAGCACCACGGCCATCGGCGAGAACTCAGAACTTCTCGTGCGGACCGAGGTAGCGCCACTGCCCCACGGGCAGGTTGCCGAGCATCACCTTGCCGATGCGCACGCGCTTCAGGCCCACCACTTTCAGGCCGACCAGCTCGCACATGCGGCGGATCTGGCGCTTCTTGCCCTCGGTGAGCACGAAGCGCAGCTGCTCGGGGTTCTGCCATTCGACCCGCGCCGGCCTGAGCGGCTGGCCGTCCAGGCTCAGGCCGTGGCGCAGCCTGGCCAGCATCGCCGGCGGGAAGACCGCCTGCACATTGGTCGTGACGGGATCGTCGTCGTCCATGCGCACGAGCTGGCCGGTGGGCGCGGGCTGGCCGAGGCCGTGGTAGGCCACGCGCACCAGGTACTCCTTCTCCATCACCGAGTCTTCGCCGATCAGCTGGCGCGCGACGCGGCCGTCCTGCGTCATCACCAGGAGGCCGATGGAATCGATGTCGAGCCGGCCGCACGGCGCCAGGCCGCGCAGTTGCTGGGGGTTGAAGAAGAAGCGCGTGTTGTCTTCGGCCCAGCGGTTCTGCGGCGTGAACAGCGAGACCGCCGGCTCATGGCCGTCTTCGGCCTGCGCGCTCACATAGCCGATGGGCTTGTTGATCAGGATGGTGACCTGGTTCGCCTGCTGGCCCTTGGCGGCCTTGTCGACCTCGATGCGGTCGGCCGGCGTCACCTTCACGCCCATCTCGGCCGGCTTGCCGTTCACCTTCACCCAGCCGTTGGCGATCCACTCATCGGCCTCGCGGCGCGAGCAGATGCCGAGTTCGGCCATGCGTTTGTTGAGGCGAATCGGTGCGGTGGCGTCGGTCATGCGGGGGGCGCGGTGAGTTGGGAGCAGGTCACGCCCGGTGGAGCGGTGCGCAGGACATTTTCGCCCATCGGCGCTGTCTCCGGAATGTGTCGCAATGCATGGGGATAATGCGCGCCAATGGCCCGCCGACGGCCCGGACCCGAATGACAAAAATCCTGATCCTCAGTGTGAGCGCCGGCAACGGCCATGTGCGCGCAGCGCAAGCCCTCGAAGCCGCCATGCAATCGACCCCGCCGCACACGGCCGTCCACATGGACGCCATGGCCCACGTGGCCGGCGGGTTCCGCAAGGTGTACACCGACTGGTACATCCAGCTCGTGAACCGCGCCCCCGAGCTGTGGTCGTACCTGCACCAGCGCTCCGACGCCACGCCGCACCATGCGCCTTCGCAGCGCCTGCGCCGCGGCATCGAGCGGCTGAGCACCGGCACGCTGGTGCGCGAGATTCGCCGCGAAAAGCCCGACGCCGTGGTCTGCACGCACTTCCTGCCGGCCGAACTGCTGATGCGCGAGCGCAATGGCGGCCGCATCGACTACCCGGTGTGGCTCCAGGTCACCGACTACGACCTGCACAACATGTGGCTGGTGCCGGGCATGCAGGGCTACCTGGCCGCGACGGACGAAGTGGCCTTCAGGCTGCGCGCGCGCGGCATTCCCCCGGAGCGCATCCACGTGACGGGCATTCCGGTGATGCCCGCATTCTCCGAACCCGATGCGCCGGCGCTCTCCCACGATGCCTGCGCCAGGGCGCTCGGCCTCGACCCGGCGCGGCCCGTGCTGCTGATGGCATCCGGGGGCGCCGGCGTCGGCGACCTGGCGAGCATGGTCGAGCGCGTGCTCTCGCTCAGCGGCGACAGCGGCCTGCAGGTGATTGCCGTGGCCGGCCGCAACGCCGAGACCCACGGCAAGCTCCAGGCCCTGGCCGCCCGCCATCCGGGCCGCGTGGTCGCCATCGGCTTCACCAACGAGATGCACAAGCTCATGGCCGCAGCCGACCTGGTGGTCACCAAGCCCGGCGGGCTCACGGTGTCGGAATGCCTGGCGCTGGGCAAGCCGATGCTGCTGATCTCGCCGATTCCGGGGCAGGAAGAGCACAACGCCGGCTTCCTGATGGAAGAAGGCGCGGCCTGGCTCGCCTACGACACCATCGGCCTTGACTACAAGGTGGCGCGGCTGATGGCCGATCCCGCCAAGCTGGCGGACATGGCCCGGCGCAGCCGCGCGCTCGGCAAGCCGCGCGCCGCGACCACGGTGCTGCGCCACGTGCTGGGCCAGGAATGAACGGCAGCGCGGAAAAGACGGGCGTGGCCCGCACGCTCGGCTACCTGGCATGGGTGGTGGCGATGGCGTTCTTCTTTGCCAACGCCGAGATCCAGATCGAGGGCGGCGCCGGCTGGGCCACCTCGCTGCCCACGTGGCGCATCGAGAACAGCATCTGGCTCGATATTTTCTGGGGCGGGCGCGCGATGACGGGCTACCACGCCTGGGTGTTCACCTTCATGGCGCTGGTGTTCTTCTCGCCGCTGGCCTTCAACGGCCGCTGGACGCTGCGCGACCTGGGCCTGGCCGTGGCGGGCCTGATCGTGTTCTGGGTCTGCGAAGACTTCCTGTGGTTCATCATCAACCCGGCCTTCGGCTGGGCACGGTTCAATGCGGTGGATGCGTTCTGGCACAAGCACTGGATCTGGGGTGCGCCGGTCGACTATTGGGGCGGCCTGGCGGTCGCCCTGCTGATACTCCTCGGGCGCCACTGGCGCCGCTCGCCCTCATGACGACCGATCCACGTCCCTCGCACTGGGCAGATCCGCTGGATGTGCTGCAGGTCGAGAACCTGCACCGCATCACGCCCACGCTCTATCGCAGTGCCCAGCCTCGCATCGCCAACGTGGCAGCGCTCAAGTCGCTCGGCATCCGCACCATCGTGAGCCTGCGCTCCTTCAACGACGACAAGAAAGTGTTCGCGGGCCACGACATCCGCCTGGTGCGCGTGCCGATCAACACCTGGTCGATCGATGACGCCAAGGTGCTGCGCGCGCTGGTCGCCATTCGCGAAGCCGAAAAGCAGGGCCCGGTGCTGATCCACTGCATGCACGGCGCCGACCGCACCGGCGTGGTCGCCGCGGTCTACCGCATGGCGGTGCAGGGCTGGGACAAGGAAAGCGCGCGGCAGGAGATGTTCCGCGGCGGCTACGGCTACCACACGCTGTGGCGCAACATCCCGCGCTACATCGACCGGCTCGATCCCCAGAAGATGCGCCATGCGCTGGCCCATGCGCCGGTGATCCCCATGGTGTCCTGAAGGCGCCTGCAGCTTTCGCACGCCGCTCCTATACTGGCCGCCCCGTGGCCCCCGGGCCATGTTCGAACTTGCCTTTTTCACAAGGCCACAAGGGGCTCATCCATGGCACTCCAACTCCGCTCTCTCATTCGCGCGAACGGCGAACTCGAACTCTCGCTGCACGACGAACCGATTCCCGAACCCCAGGCTCACGAAGTCGTGATCCGCGTCGAGGCGTCGCCCATGAATCCGTCGGACCTGGGGCTGCTGTTCGGCGCTGCGGACATGAGCACCGCCAAGGTTTCCGGCACGCCCGCGCGTCCCGTCGTGACGGCCACGGTGCCGGAACGTGGCATGCCCGCGATGGCCGGGCGGCTGGATCAGTCGATGCCGGTCGGCAACGAAGGCGCCGGCGTGGTGGTCAAGGCCGGTTCGTCGCCCGCGGCGCAAGCGCTGCTGGGCAAGACGGTGGCCGCCATCGGCGGCGCGATGTATTCGCAGTACCGCGCGGTGGCGGCGGCCCAGTGCCTGGAGCTGCCCGCGGGTACGCCGCCGGCCGAAGGCGCATCGTGCTTCGTGAATCCGCTCACCTCGCTCGGCATGGTCGAGACGATGCGGCGCGAAGGCCACAAGGCGCTGGTGCACACGGCCGCCGCTTCCAACCTGGGCCAGATGCTCAACAAGATCTGCCAGAAGGATGGCATCGACCTGGTCAACATCGTGCGCAAGCCGGAGCAGGAAGCACTGCTGCGCGGCATCGGCGCGAAGTACGTGTGCAGCACCAGCTCGCCCACGTTTATCGAAGACCTGACGCAGGCACTGGTCGAGACAGGCGCCACGCTGGCCTTCGACGCCACCGGCGGCGGCAAGCTCGCGGGCCAGATCCTCGGCTGCATGGAGGCGGCGCTGAACCGAACGGCCAAGGAATACAGCCGCTACGGCTCGACCACGCACAAGCAGGTGTACATCTACGGCGGGCTCGACCGCTCGCCGACGGAGTTCGTGCGCAACTTCGGGATGGCGTGGGGCATGGGCGGATGGCTGCTGTTTCCGTTCCTGCAGAAGCTCGGGGATGAAGGTACGCAGCGTTTGCGGGCGCGGGTCGTGGCTGAATTGAAGACCACGTTTGCGAGCCACTACACGCGGGAAGTTTCTCTGTTCGAGGCGCTGCAGCTGGATGCCATTGGTGTGTATGGCAAGCAGGCGACGGGGGAAAAGTTCTTGCTGAATCCGAACAAGGGCTTGGCGGGCTGAGCTTCTTTTGGGGTCTGCGGTGGCGTGAATGCCGCTGCCCTCACCCCCTAAACCACCAACCGATACCCCACCGCAGTCTCCGTCAGCAGATGCCGCGGCTGCGCCGGATCGGCTTCGAGCTTCTGCCGCAGATGCCCCATGTAGATGCGCAGGTAATGGCTCTGGTCAGTGTGCGACGGTCCCCACACCTCGCGCAGCAATTGGCGTTGCGTGAGCACGCGGCCGGCGTTGGCGACCAGCACGGAGAGCAGGCGGTACTCGGTCGGCGTCAGGTGCACCTCGGCGCCGGCGCGGCGCACGATGCGCGCGGCGCGGTCCAGTTCGACCTCTCCGAAACGGAACAGGGCTTCTGCCGGATCGTCGCCGTTGCCTGCTGCGCGCGGGCGGCGCAGGTTGGCGCGCACGCGAGCCAGCAGTTCGCCGGTGCCGAAGGGCTTGGTCAGGTAGTCGTCGGCGCCGGCATCGAGCGCGGCGATCTTGTCGGCCTCGTCGCTGCGCGCCGACAGCACGATGATCGGCACCGCCGACCAGCCGCGCACATCGCGGATCAACGAAACACCGTCGCCGTCGGGCAGGCCCAGGTCGAGCACCAGCAGGTCGGGCTGGCGCGTGCCGGCCGCCGCGAGCCCATCACGCAGCGTGCCGGCCTCGTGCACCAGCCAGCCTTCGGCCTCGAGCGCGCCGCGCACGAAGCGGCGGATCTGCGGCTCGTCCTCGATCACGATGGCGGTGGGGGATGGCATGGTTTCAGAGTTGTGCTTCGGCCGGTTCCGGTGGCTCGCGGCGCGGCAATGTCACCGTGAATTCTGCACCGCCGCCCTGCGCATTGGCAGCCGCAATCTCGCCGCCATGTGCGCTCACCACGGCGCGGCAGATGGCGAGGCCCAGCCCCACGCCCGGCGTGGCCGATTCGGTTTCGCCACGGGTGAACTTGTCGAACAGCTTCTGCTCGCGGCCCAGCAGCGCGGCGGGCAGGCCCGGCCCATGGTCGCGCACCGTGAGCACCAGCGTGCCGGTCTCCGCCCGCGCGCCGACGACGATGGGCGGCGCACCGTACTTGGTGGCGTTTTCGATCAGGTTGACCAGCACGCGCTCGATCAGCACGGCGTCGAACTCGACCAGCGGAAGATCCGGATCGAGCGCGGTTTGCACAATGGTGTTGCCCAACGATGTGCGCGCCGCGCGAATCGCCGAGCCCACCACTTCCTCGACCGATTGCCAGTCGCGCCGCAGATTCACCGTGCCGCCCGCAATGCCGCTTTCGAGCCGCGCCATGTCGAGCAGGTTGTTGACCAGCGCATGCAGCTCGTGCGCCTGCGCGACGATGGCGCGAGCCGCCTCGGCGTGCGCTTCGGGCGGCAGGGTCTGCAGCGATTCGGCGAGTGCGATCAATGCCGTGAGCGGCGTGCGCACGTCGTGCGAGATGGCGCCGAGCAGGGCGTTGCGCAGGCGCTCCGATTCCATCTCGACCACGGCCTGCTGCGCCACCTCGACATAGTGCACGCGCTCCAGCGCGATCGCGATCTGCCGGGCCAGCGTGTCGAGCTGCTGCGCCTGCTCGGGAATCAGCAGCCAGCGCGGCTGCGCCGGCGACAGCGCAAGCACGCCGCGCACGCGCATGGGCGCCTGCAGCGGCACGTAGTGCCAGGGCTGGGCGGCGAGCGTGGCGGTGGCCAGGCCGGCGGGCTGGCCATGGCGGAAGGCCCAGTCGGCCACCTGCGCATCGAAGCCCTCCGGCGGATTCTTGGGGATCACGAGCTGGTCGGCCGCGTCGGTGACCAGCACCAGCGCATGGCCGCCAAAATGGCCCCGCACCGCGGCAGCGCCCAGCGCGACCACCTGCGTGCTCTCCAGCGCCGCCGAGAGTTCGCGCGTGAGCTCGAACAGCGAGCGCGCCCGCCGCTCGCGGCTGGTCGACACGCCGGCCGCAAAGCGCAGCCCCGCCATGAGCTGGCCCACCAGCAAACCCACGCCAAGCATGACCGCGAAGGTCAGCACGTACTGCACGTCGCTCACCGCGAACGACAGGCGCGGCGGCACGAAGAAATAGTCGAACGCCGCCACGTTGAGCAAGGCCGCGAGCGCCGAAGGCCCACGGCCGAAGCGCATGGCCACCCCGATCACGCCAAGCAGCAACAGCATCACGATGTTGGACAGCTCCAGCACGCTGGCCAGCGGCGTGCACACCAGCGTGAGCGCCACGCTGGTGGCTGTGGCCCAGGCGTAGCCCGGCCAATGAATAGGCGCCTTGTCGTGATCGCCCTCGTCGGCGCGCATGCCGTTGATGGCTGCGCGCGAGAGGCGCCGCGAACTGTCGGCATGGCCCACTTCCAGGATGTCGAGCGCGGGCGCGCGTTGCGCCAGCGCCCGCGGCAGCGGCATCGGCGTGGCGGGCCACCAGCGGCGCCAGCCCTTGAGGGGCTCCGAGCGTCCCAGCACCAGCGTCGCGCAGTTGAGCCGCCGTGCCTGCTCGGCCAACTGCTCCGCCACGTCGGAACCCGTGAGCACCGCGGTTGCCGCGCCCAGTTCCTCCGCGAGCTTGAGAACCGCGAGGATGCGGTCGCGCTCCTGCGCGGCGAGCCGTTGCAGCCGCGGCGTCTCGACATAGGCTGCGTGCCAGCGCACGTTGAGCTGACCCGCCAGCCTCGCCGCGGTGCGCACCGTCTGTGCGGCACCCTCGTGCGGACCGACGCACGCGAGGATCGCGCCCGAGGTGTTCCAGGCCTGCAGCGCGCCGCCTTCGCCGTTGCCGGCCGCGCCCGACTGCTCGACGCGCCAGCCACGCACATCGTCTTCCACGTGCTCGGCGGTGCGGCGCAGTGCAATCTCGCGCAGCGCGATCAGGTTGCCCTTGCGGAAGAAGTTCTGCGCGGCACGCTCGGCCTGCTGCGGCAGATACACCTTGCCGGCGGCAAGCCGCGCCGTGAGCTCGTCGGGCGTGACGTCGACCAGCACCACCTCGTCGGCTTCGTCGAGCACGGTGTCGGGCACGGTCTCGTGCACCCGCACGCCGGTGATGGCCCCCACCGTGCCGTTGAGGCTTTCCAGGTGCTGCACGTTGAGCGCGGACCAGACCTCGATGCCCGCGGCCAGCAGCTCCTGCACGTCCTGCCAGCGCTTGGCATGGCGGGATCCGGGCGCGTTGGTGTGGGCCAGTTCGTCGACCAGCAGCACGGCGGGCTTGCGCGACAGGGCAGCGTCGAGATCGAACTCGGCCAGCCTGCGGCCGCGGTAGTCCACCTCGCGCATCGGCAATGCCTCCAGCCCCGCAAGCAGCGCCGCGGTTTCGCTGCGGCCGTGCGTTTCGGCCACGCCGACGAGCACGTCGCGGCCCGCCGCGTGCTCGCGCTGTGCGGCGCTGAGCATGGCCCAGGTCTTTCCCACGCCCGCGCTGGCGCCGAAATAGATGCGCAGCTTGCCGCGCTGTGCGCGCGCCGCATCGCTGCGCAATTGCGCAAGCAGGGCGTCGGGATCGGGGCGGGCGTCGGGCATGGTGGTGGCTGCGCAGGTTAGCGCATCGGCGCGTTCCCATCGAGCGCAAGATTCAGTGCCAGCACATTGACGCGCGGCTCGCCCAGCAAGCCCCACAGCGGTGCCTGCGTGTGGCTGGCGACCAGCGCATCCACCTGTTCGACCGGCACGCCGCGCACGCGCGCCACGCGCGCCGCCTGATAGCGCGCAGCGGCGGGGCTGATGTCGGGATCGAGCCCGCTGGCCGAGGCGGTGACGAGGTCGATTGGCACCGGTGCGGTGTTGCCCGGGTCCGCGGCGCGCAGGGCTTCGATGCGCGCCTTGACCGCATCGACCAGCGCCGGATTGAGGGGCCCCAGGTTCGAGCCGCCCGAGGCGCTCGCGTTGTAGGGCTGCGGCGCGGTGGCCGATGGCCGGCCCCAGAAGTGCTTCGGATCGCTGAAATTCTGGCCGATGAGCGTCGAACCCACCGTGGTGCCGCCCTGCACGATCAGGCTGCCGGCCGCCTGCGAAGGAAAGAACGCCTTGGCGGCGCCGGTGACGGCCATCGGATAAATCAGGCCGGTGAGCGCACCCAGCAATGCAAAGAGCACGAGCGCGGGACGAAAGAGGTTGTTCATGATGATGTGCTTCCTCAAACAAGATGCGTGGCAACGAGCAGCCAGTCGATCAGCTTGATGCCGATGAAGGGAACCAGCAGACCGCCGAGCCCGTAGATGGCCAGGTTGCGGCGCAGCAGCGCGGCCGCGCCCACCGGCCGGTAGCGCACGCCCTTGAGCGCGAGCGGAATCAGAAAGACGATGACCAGCGCGTTGAAGATCACGGCCGACAGGATGGCCGAGGACGGGCTTGCGAGCCGCATCACGTTGAGCGCGCCGAGCTGCGGGTAGGTCGAGACGAAGATCGCCGGAATGATCGCGAAATACTTCGCCACGTCGTTCGCGATCGAGAAGGTGGTGAGCGAGCCGCGCGTCATGAGCAGCGCCTTGCCGGTCTCCACCACTTCGAGCAACTTGGTCGGGTTCGAATCCAGGTCGACCATGTTGCCGGCCTCCTTCGCGGCCTGCGTGCCGCTGCCCATGGCCACGGCCACGTCGGCCTGCGCGAGGGCCGGCGCGTCGTTGGTGCCGTCTCCGGTCATCGCGACCAGGCGGCCTTCGGACTGGTACTTGCGGATCAGCGCCAGCTTGTCCTCGGGCGTGGCTTCGGCCAGGAAGTCGTCGACGCCGGCCTCGGCCGCAATGGCCGCGGCCGTGAGCTTGTTGTCGCCGGTGATCATCACCGTCTTGATGCCCATGCGGCGCAACTCGGCAAAGCGCTCCTTGATGCCGGTCTTGACGATGTCCTTGAGCTCGACCACGCCAAGCACGCGGCCACCCTCGGCCACGGCCAGCGGCGTGCTGCCGCGGCGCGCCGTTTCTTCGGCCGCGCGCAGCATCTCGGCGGGCACGCTGCCGCCCAGCGATTCGACATGCCGGCGGATCGCATCGACCGCGCCCTTGCGCAGCAGCACCGCGTCGGTGTCGAGGCTGTTCGGCGCGGCCGGCAGGTCGACACCGCTCATGCGGGTCTGCGCGGTGAAGGGAACGAAGCGCGCGCCTTCGACCGGCCTGGCATCGAGCCCGTCGCGGCGCGCAAGTTCGACGATGCTGCGGCCTTCGGGCGTCTCGTCGGCCAACGACGCGAGCATGGCGGCGCGTGCCAACCGTGCCTTGGGAATGCCCGGTGCGGGCAGGAAGGCGCTGGCCTGGCGGTTGCCGTGCGTGATGGTTCCGGTCTTGTCGAGCAGCAGCACGTCGACGTCGCCGGCCGCTTCCACGGCGCGGCCCGAGGTGGCGATCACGTTGGCCTGCATCATGCGGCTCATGCCGGCCACGCCCACGGCCGAGAGCAGGCCGCCGATGGTGGTCGGGATCAGGCACACCAGCAGCGCCACCAGCGCAGTGAGCGACACCACGGTGCCCGCGCCCGCAGCCTCGACGCTGAAAAGCGAGAACGGCAGCAGCGTGACCGTGACCATCAGGAACACCAGCGTCAGCGCCACCAGCAGGATGGCGAGCGCGATCTCGTTGGGCGTCTTGTGGCGCTTGGCGGCTTCGACCATGCCGATCATGCGGTCGAGGAAGGACTCGCCGGGGTTCACCGAGATGCGCACCACCAGCCAGTCGGACAGCACGCGGGTGCCGCCGGTCACGGCCGAGAAGTCGCCGCCCGACTCGCGCACCACGGGCGCCGATTCGCCGGTGATGGCGCTCTCGTCGACCGAGGCCACGCCTTCGATCACTTCACCGTCGAGCGGGATGACGTCGCCGGTCTCGACCAGCACGACGTCGCCCTTTCGGAGATTCGGCGCCTGCTCCGGGAGCCACTTTGCACCGTGATGCGGCTCCTGCAGCTTCCTGGCCCAGGTGTCCTTGCGCAGGCCCCGCAGCGAGGCGGCCTGCGCCTTGCTGCGGCCTTCGGCCAGTGCCTCGGCGAAGTTTGCGAACAGCACGGTGAACCACAGCCAGACGGACACCGCGAGCACGAAGGCCGGCTTCATGCCGGTGTCGCCCGGGAAGGTCAGCGAATGGACCCAGAGCAGCGTCGTGAGGATGCTGCCGATATAGACGATGAACATCACCGGGTTGCGCCACTGGGTGCGCGCATCGAGCTTGGCGAAGGCGCCCCACAGCGCGGGCTTGACCAGCGCGGCGTCGAACAGCGAAAGGGAAGTCTTGGTGTTTGTCATGGTGCGCTCCTTCACTTCCAGAGCACGAGGTGTTCGACGACGGGCCCGAGGGCCAACGCCGGAACGTAGTTGAGCAGGCCGACCAGCAGCACGGTGCCGATCAGCAGCGAGACGAACAGCGGCCCATGCGTGGGCAGGGTGCCGCTGGTGACCGGCAGGCGCTGCTTGGCCGCGAGCGAACCGGCAATGGCCAGCACCGGCACGATCACCGCAAAGCGGCCGAGCCACATGGCAAGCCCGAGCAGGCCGTTGTAGAAAGGCGTGTTGGCCGAGAGCCCCGCGAAGGCGCTGCCGTTGTTGTTGGCGGCCGAGCTCAGCGCATACAGGATCTCCGAGAAGCCGTGCGCGCCGGGGTTCGCGATACCGGCCTTGCCGGCGCCGGCCATCACCGCCACCGCAGTGCCGGCAAGCACCAGGATCGGCGTGACCAGGATGGTGATGGAGATCAGCTTCATCTCGCGCACCTCGATCTTCTTGCCCAGGTACTCGGGCGTGCGGCCGATCATCAACCCCGCGATGAACACCGCGAGCATCGCGAAGATCAGCATGCCGTAGAGGCCGCTGCCCACGCCGCCGAAGACCACCTCGCCAAGCTGCATCAGCACCATCGGCACCATGCCGCCGATGGGCGTGAAGGAGTCGTGCATGGCATTCACCGCGCCGCAGGACGCCGCGGTGGTGATGGCGGCAAAGAGTGCCGAGGCGTCGATGCCGAAGCGCACTTCCTTGCCTTCCATGTTGCCGCCGCTTTGCAGCGCGCTCGATATCTGGTCGACGCCCAGCGCGCCGAAGAGCGGATTGCCGGCCTGCTCGGCCGGGATGATGACCGCCACCGCGACGACGAACATCACCGCCATCGCCGCGAGCACCGCCCAGCCCTGGCGCATGTCGCCGACCACGCGCCCGAAGGCGAAGCACAGTGCCGCCGGAATCAGGAAGATCGCGAGCATCTGCAGCAGGTTGCTGAGCGCGGTCGGGTTCTCGTACGGATGCGCCGAGTTGGCGTTGAAGAAACCGCCGCCGTTGGTGCCGATCATCTTGATGGCTTCCTGCGACGCGACCGGGCCCATGGCGAGCGTCTGCGTCCTGGTGGTGGCGTTTTCCATCACCGGCTCGCCCTTCCCGTTCTTCAGCGGCTGGCCGTCGGCGCCGTTCTTCGGCTGCTGGAACGCCGTGGCTTCGACCGTGTGCACGGTCTTGTAGCCGTCGAAGTTCTGGATCGCGCCCTGGCCCACGAAGAACAGCGCGAGCACGAACGACAGCGGCACCAGGAGCCAGAGCGTGATGCGCGTGAGGTCGGCCCAGAAGTTGCCGACCAGGCCTCGGCTCTTGCCGTCGCCGCGGCGCGCGAAGCCGCGCACCAGCACGAAGGCCACCGCAATGCCCGTGGCGGCCGAGAAGAAATTCTGTACCGTGAACCCGAGCATCTGCGTGAGATAGCTCATGGTCGATTCGCCGCCGTAGCCCTGCCAGTTGGTATTGGAAACAAAGCTCACCGCAGTGTCGAAGGCCGAGTCGGGCGACACGGCGCCCATGGCGGCGGGGTTGAGCGGCAGCCAACCTTGCAGGCGCTGCAGCGCGTAGAGGAAGATCGCGCCCACGGCATTGAAGGCCAGCAGCGCAAGCGCATAGGTCAGCCAATGCATCGATTGCCCCGGCTGGGTGCCGGCGAGCTTGTAGAGCGGTGCTTCGATGCGCTGCATCCAGCGCGGCACGCGCTCATCGCACAGCGCGGCCAGGAACTTGCCGACAGGCCAGGCCAGCAGCAAGAGCACGACGAGAAAGGAAGCCAGCAAGGACCAGGCGGAGGCGGTCATGTCAGAACTCCTCGGCGCAGATCAGCGCGAACACCAGGTACGCGAACAGCGCCACGGCGATCAATGCGCCGAAACCATAGAGAGCTTCGAGGCTGATCATGGCCGTTCTCCCACGCCGGCTTTCGGCGCGCCTGCCCCGTTCGGCCCGTTGAGCCGGTTCAGCCCGAAGGCCATGGCCGCCACCACCGCCCACAGCGCCAGCAAGGCGCCCATCCAGACGAAATCCATTCATCACTCCTGCAGCGAAACAAGGCCTCGAGTCTCGGCAGGCACCCGTAAAAACGGGGAACAGAGTCGGCCGCGGCGCATAAAGAAACCGTAAAGGCGCCTGCTCTTTTTCAAAGTGCTCGACAACGGCCCGGGTGTCCCTTGATAATCAAAGAACCATCTTTGAATAACAAAAGGATGACCACGCGCCCCCCCGATGCCAAGCCCGCCTGGATGCCGCACCAGCCGGCAGACCGCATCCTGTCCACGCTCAAGACGCGTGGCGCGCTCGGCATTCCCGACATTGCCAAGGTGCTCGACGTCACGGTGGAGGCCGTGCGACAGCAGATGGCCAAGCTGCAGGCCGAGGGCCTGGTCGATGCCGAGAGCCGCCCGGCGGGCCGCGGCCGGCCGACGCAGATCTGGCGGCTCACCGGCGCCGGGCACGCTCGCTTTCCCGACACGCACGCCGAGATGACGGTGCAGATGATCAGCGCGGTGATCAGCGTGTTCGGCGACAAGGGCATGGACCAGCTCATCGGCGCGCGCGAGGAGACCATGCGCACCAGCTACCGCGAGGCGCTGCACGGCGCGCGCAGCCTCAAGGCCAGGCTCGAACGGCTGGCCGACATCCGCAGCCGCGAAGGCTACATGGCCGAGTTCCGGCCCGAGGGCGACGGCTTTCTGTTCATCGAGAACCATTGCCCCATCTGCACCGCGGCACGGGCCTGCACGGGCTTTTGCCGCAGCGAACTGCAGCTGTTCGACGCAGTGCTGGGGCCCGGCGTGAGCGTGAGCCGCGTCGAGCACGTGCTCGCGGGCGCGCGGCGCTGCGCCTACCAGGTGAGTCCGAAGAGCTCGCCTTGATCCATTTCTAAACCCGAAAGGAAAAACCCACCATGGAACACACCCTCCCACCCCTGCCTTACGCCCTCGACGCGCTGGCACCCGAGTACTCGAAGGAGACCCTCGAGTACCACTACGGCAAGCACCACAACGCCTACGTGGTGAACCTCAACAACCTGCAAAAGGGCACCGAGTTCGAGTCGATGACCCTCGAGGAGATCGTCAAGAAGTCCAGCGGCGGCATCTACAACAACGCCGCCCAGATCTGGAACCACACCTTCTTCTGGAACTGCATGAAGCCCCAGGGCGGCGGCGCTCCCACCGGCGCGCTGGCCAAGGCCATCGATGCCAAGTGGGGCAGCTACGACGCCTTCAAGGAAGCCTTCGTGAAGTCGGCCGTGGGCAACTTCGGCTCGGGCTGGACCTGGCTGGTGAAGAAGGCCGACGGCTCGGTGGACATCGTGAACATGGGTGCCGCGGGCACGCCGCTGACCACCGGCGACACCCCGGTGCTGACGGTGGACGTCTGGGAGCATGCCTACTACATCGACTACCGCAACCTGCGCCCCAAGTTCGTGGAGACCTTCCTGGCCAAGCTGGCCAACTGGGACTTCGCCGCCAAGAACTTCGGCTGACGGCAGCCGAAGTTCCTGCCGTCGGCATCCTCACTCGTTGACCAGGTTGAGGATGTTGCCGTCCGGGTCCTTGAACCAGGCGACCTTCATCTTGTCCATGACGTGGATGTCGCCCGTGAGCGTTGTGTTCGGCATGTCGTAGTGCTCGAAGCGTATGCCCTTGGCCTTGAGCGCCGCCACGATCCGCTCGAGGTCGTCACCCACTACCCAGGTCACGGCCGTGGCCTGGTTGGTGCCGGCGAATGAAGACTGGTAGACATTGATACGGGTGTTACCGCTGCGATAGGCGATCAAGCCCTCGCAATCCGTGTCGGCCGGCGACAGGCCCAGCGTGTCTTCGTAGAAGCGGCGGGCCGCGCCAAGGTCCTTCACCGCGAGGTTGGCCACGGCATTGATGTTTCCGAGCATGGCTGTCTCCTGTGTGGATGGACTCCCATCTTCTGCGCCGCAGTGGGCATGTCAAGCCGCCGCTACCCGATACGGCCCCCATCTCGAACGAAGCAAACCACACGGCTGCGACTGCGGCACACTGCACCCTTGGTGCAGTGCCCGACGAGGCCTGAAGCCTGACCCACCGATTTGCTCCCCCGATACAGAGACAAACCCATGATCCGCAAACTCAACCGCTCGCTGGCCCTGGCGCTGGCGCTTCCCCTGGCTCTCTCCCTCACGTTCAGCACGGCCGCCCACGCGCAGGCCTACCCCGCCAAGCCCGTGCGCATGATCGTGCCGTTCCCGCCCGGCGGCGGCACCGACATCCTGGCGCGGCTGGTGGCGCAGAAGCTCACCGAGGCCAACCACTGGACCGTGGTGCCCGACAACCGCGCGGGTGCCGGCGGCACCATCGGCATTGCCGAGGCCGCGCGTGCCGCGCCCACCGGGTACGACATCGTGATGGGCCAGAAGGACAACATGGTCGTCGCGCCCTGGCTCTACAAGAACCTGAGCTACAACCCGGTGAAGGACCTCACGGCCGTGGCCCACGTGGCCTATACGCCGGTGGTGATCGTCACGCAGGCCAACTCGAAGTTCAAGACACTGAACGACGTGGTGACCGCGGCGCGCGCCGCGCCCGACACCGTCACCTACGGCTCGCCGGGCAACGGCACCACCATCCACCTGGCCGGCGAGATCTTCAATGGCGCCGCCCAGATCAAGATGCGCCACGTGCCCTACAAGGGCTCCAACGCGGCCATGATGGACGTGCTCGCGGGCAATGTCGACCTGATGGTCTCGTCGGTACCCTCGGCCCTGGCGCAGATCAAGGCGGGCAAGCTGCGCCCGCTGGCCGTGACCTCGGCCAGGCGCAGCACTTCGCTGCCCGACACCCCCACCGTGGCCGAGCTCGGCTACAAGGGCTTCGACGTGTCCACCTGGTACGGCCTCTTCGTGCCGGCCAGGACACCGAAGGACGTGATCGCCACGCTGAATACCGAAGTCAACAAGCTGCTGGCCACGCCCGAGATGAAGGCCGCCATCGTCGCCCAGGGCGCCGAGCCGCAGGGCATGACGCCCGAACAGTTCGAGACGCTCTTGAAGACCGACTACGAGAAGTGGAAGGGCATCGTGCAAGCCTCGGGCGCGACCATCGAATAAGCGCCCGCGTCGCACAATCGCGTCTCCACAACCGGCCGCATCGACGGCATGGAGACAGCGATGGCACAGCGCAAGAACGATTCGAAGAACGCCTTCCCGCTGAAGACAACCGCCCTGGCAGCGGTTGTCGCCTTGATCCAGGGCTGCGCACAAACGCCGCCGCGGCAGCAGGCGCCGTCGGAGGCCACCGTTGCCGCTCATGTGGCGGCCGCCACGCACGCTGCCGCCACCGACCTCGCGCCGCTGCTGACGCTCTGCAAACCCGCGCCCGCCGCGCGGCCAGCGCAGGCCGAACTGGACAAGGGCCTGGCCGCCTTCATCGCCAAGCCCGCACCGCCGCCAGGCCAGGCCTTCGACAACCTGTACTTCGTGGGCGCCGACTGGGTCAGCGCCTGGGCCATCAAGACCTCGGACGGCATCATCCTCATCGATGCGCTCAACACCCAGGCGGAGGCCGCGGCGCTCATCGAAGGCGGCATGCGCAAGCTGGGGCTTGATCCGGCGCAGATCAAATACGTGCTCGTAACGCACGGCCACGGCGACCACTACGGCGGCGCGCCGTACCTCGCAGAGAAGTACCGTGCACGCGTGGTGATGAGCGACATCGACTGGACCATGACCGAGACCCGGCTCGAATTCGCAACGCCGATCTGGGGTGCGCCGCCGAAGCGCGATGTTTCGGTAAAAGACGGCGACCGCATCACGCTGGGCGATACCTCCGTCTCGATGTACATCACGCCGGGTCACACCATGGGCACGATCTCGCCGGTTTTCGATGTGACTTCCAACGGCCAGAGGCACCGCGCCATGCTCTGGGGCGGCACGGGCTTCAACTTCGGTAAGGACGTGCCGCGGCTCGACGCCTACATCGGCGCCACGCAGCGCATGGGCGCCGTGGTGCAAAGCCAGCGCATCGACGTGCTGCTGTCGAACCACTCCAACATCGACGGCTCGCAGGCCAAGCTGGCCGCGCTGCGGCAGCAGCCCGCGGCGGCGGCGAACCCCTTCGTACTCGGCACCCCGACAGTGGAACGGTCACTGGCGGTGATGGGCGGATGCGCGCAGGCGCAGCGCGACCGGTTCTTGCTGCAGTAGCCCGGAACTCAGTCGGGCGTGAACTTCTTGTTGAAGATGTCCACGTCCGATGCCAGCTCGAAGGTCGCCACCTGCCCCATCTTGCCGTCGCTGAGGCGGCAGGCGGCAAACAGGCTGTAGCGGCCCTTGAAGTAGAACTCCTCCATCACGATCAGCGCGTACGGATACGGCACGAAGACCTGGTGTTCGAAGATGACGCGGTGCACGTTCCTCGGCGAAGGAAAGAGCTTGTAGTCGCTGGTGTCGATCGACTTTGCGGTGGCCATGTTCTTTGTGCTCGTTTTCTTGCGTTCAGGCCGGGTCGCGCACGTCGGCCACGGGGTTGTTGCCGAAGTCTTCGCGCGCCAGGTATTTGAGCACCTTGGCCGCGGCGCTCTCGGGACTGTCGAGCATGCCGTCGTTCTTCAGGCGTTCGAAGCGCGCGCGGTCCGGAAACTTCTCGGCCGATGCGCCGCGCAGCTGCACCTGCATGTCGGTGTCGATCACACCGGGCGCGAGCGAGACGATGCGCGCGCCGTTCGATGCGGAGGCTTCCTCGAGCGCCACGGCGCGCGAGAAGTGATCCATGCCGGCCTTCGCCGCGCAATAGGGTGCCTGGCTGCCCATCGCGTTGCGGCCCAGGCCCGACGAAATGTTCAGCACCTTGCGCGTGCCGCGCCATTGGCGCGTGGCGCCAAGGAATGCGGCAGTCAGCAGCATCGGTGCCTCGAGGCCGATGCGCAGCGCCTGCGACAGTTCGGCGCCGACGGCACTCGACAGCGGTGCGGGGTTGCCGACGGTGCCGGCGTTGTTGATCAGGGTCACGCTGTCGAAGCGCTGGCCGTCGAGCGTCTTCAGCCAGGCCGAAACACGGGCCGATGCCGCGACGGGGTCGGACAGGTCCTGCTCCCACTGGATGAGTTCCGCGCCCGCCTGTTGCGCTAGCTCGGCCAGCTGGGGATCTTGCCGGCGCGAAATGCCGAGCACCATGTGGCCCGCTTGCAGCAGCTGTACGGCCATGGCATGGCCGAGGCCGCGCGAGGCGCCGGTGATCAGGGTGAGATGGGAAGCGGTCATCGGGAAAGTCTTTCTGAAACGGAGCCAGGGAGCGTAAAGGGGTTCGAATCCACGCGCGGCACGCTCAGCCGGTGCGGAACTGCTTGCGCAGGAAGGCCCGGTGGCGCGCGATGTGCTGCAGCTGTGCCGGTGCAATGGTGCCGCCCAGGTCGACCTCGTCCGCGCCGTTGAGCACTGCGTTGGCATGGGTCATCGCACGCGCCACCACCTCTTCCTCGCTCACGCCGAGCTGCGCCGCAAGGTCGAGCGCCACGCGCCGCATGGCGCGCTGCGAGAGCATCCACATCGCGCCGAAGCGATCCCAGGCCAGCGCGGCCTCGTCGGCCTTCTCGCGCTCGGCGAGGATCTCGCCGAGCGGCTTGGCCAGCACGGCGTTGAGGGCATCGAGCTTCTCGGTCAACACGTGGTTGCGCTCGATGGCTTCCTCGAGCGTCGGGCCGGCGGATTCCGTCTTTGCCTTCGGTGTTTCGGGCGGTGGAATGAAGGCCGCTTCCGCATTCGCGGAAACGATCTGGAGCTGGTCGGACAGGGTCATGAGTTTTCGGTTTCCGGTGACGGGTGCTTCTTGTTCGACATCGCGGTGGCGCGCAGGCCCGGCAGGTCGAGCACGCGCAGCCCACCGTACTCCACGCGGATCAACCCTTGCGCCGACAGGCCGTTGAGTGCCTCGTTCACGCGCTGGCGCGAGAGACCGACCAGGTAGGCCAGCTCCTGCTGCGTGATGCGCAGCACCTCGCCCACACCGGGGTAGAGCACCGGGTTGAACAGCGACACCAGGTTGCGCGCCACGCGCGCGTCGGGGTTGTTGAGCCGGTCGATCTCCAGTGCCGCGATGAACTGGCCGAGCCGCTCGTTGAGCTGGTTCATCACGAAGCGGTTGAAGCCGATGGAATGGTCGAGCAGCCAGTGGAAGCTCTCGATCGGCAACCCCGCCACCACGCTGCGCCGCAGCGCCTGGATGTTGTAGCGGTAGGGCTCGCGCTTCATCACCGTGCCTTCGCCGAACCAGCCGCCGGGCGGTATGCCGGCGTATGTGACGGAGCCGCCATCGGCGTTGTCGTTGCTCATCTTGAGCAGGCCCTCGACCACGCCGAACCAGTAGGTGGGAGAGCGGCCGACGCGGCACACCAGGTCGCCGACCTCGGCTTCGCCGACCGCCAGCGCGGCTTCGGCACGGCGGCGCTCGGCCGGCGTGAGCGTGGGCAGCCACGGAATGCCGTCCAGCTCGGCGGCGGTGGCGCAGCGCACGCGGTCCTTGATCGAACCGCCGAGCACGCTGTGGTGTGAATCGCCGTGAGGCATCGGGAAACTCCGGGGAGTAGTGTCCCTAGGATTGTCGTTGGAACGACAACCCAGCGTCAAAGTGGGGCCTACGATCCGCCCACTGTGCAAACCACCGCCCCCACCTTTCCCCGTCTGTTGCTCGCCCACGCCCAGGCCCAGCCCGAGGCGCCCGCCATCCGCGAGAAGGACCTCGGCATCTGGCAAACCTGGACCTGGAGCGCCGTGGCGCAGGAGGTGCGCGAGATCGCCTGCGGCCTTGCGAGCATGGGCTTCAAGGCCTTCGACAACCTGGCCATCGTGGGCGCCAACCGCCCGCACCTGTACATGGCGGTGGTCGCGGCGCAGAGCCTGCGCGGCGTGCCGGTGCCGCTCTACCAGGACGCGGTGGCCGGCGAGATGGTCTTCATGCTGCAGGACGCGAGCATCGAGTTCGTGATCGTCGAAGACCAGGAGCAGGTCGACAAGCTGCTCGAGTGCCGCGAGCTCCAGACGGGCAAGCAGCCCAGCATCCGCCACATCATCTACGACGACCCCAAGGGCCTGCGCCACTACGACCAGCCCGGGCTCATGAGCTATGAGCGGCTGCGCGAGCTGGGCCGCGAATTCGACAAGACCCACGTCGGCTACTACGACCGCGCGGTGGCGAGCGGCGAAGCCACCGACGTCGGCGTCATCCTCTACACCTCGGGCACCACCGGCCGCCCCAAGGGCGTGTGCCAGACGCATGCGAGCTTCATCGCGGCGGGCCGCGGCGGCGTGGAGATCGACCGGCTCGGCCCCGGCGACAACATGATGAGCTACCTGCCGATGGCGTGGGTGGGCGACCACCTGTTCTCGGTGGCGCAATGGCTGGTGGGCGGCTACACGCTCAACTGCCCAGAGTCGTCCGAGACGGTGATGAACGACATGCGCGAGATCGGCCCGAGCTACTACTTCGGGCCGCCGCGCACCTTCGAAGGCCTGCTCACGGCCGTGTCGATCCGCATGGAAGACGCGGCCGCGCCGAAGCGCTGGCTGTATGCGAAGTTCATGGCGCTGGCCCAGCGCGTGGGCGCCGACATCCTCAACGGCGCCCCCGTGAGCACGGGCGACCGGCTGATGTACGGCCTGGGCAACCTGCTCATCTACGGGCCGCTGCGCAACGTGCTGGGCATGAGCCGCATCCGCGTGGCCTACACGGCGGGCGCGGCCATCGGGCCCGACCTGTTCCGCTTCTATCGCTCCATCGGCGTGAACCTGAAGCAGTTCTACGGCCAGACCGAAACCTGCGCCTACGTGTGCCTGCAGCAGGACGGCAAGGTCAAGCTGCAGACGGTCGGCACCGCGGCGCCGGGCATCGAACTCAAGATCGCGGACGACGGCGAAGTGCTGGTGCGCGGCGTGTCGGTGCTCAAGGAATACTACAAGCGCCCCGACGCCACGGCCGAGGTGCTCGACGCCGACGGCTACTTTCACACCGGCGATGCGGGCGTGCTCGACAGCGAGGGCCACCTGCGCATCATCGACCGCGCGAAGGACGTGGGCCGGCTCGCGAGCGGCGCGATCTTTGCGCCCAACTACATCGAGAACAAGCTCAAGTTCTTTCCGCAGATCAAGGAAGCCGTGTGCTTCGGCAACGGGCGCGACGAAGTCTGCGCGGCCATCAACATCGACTTCGAGGCGGTGGGCAACTGGGCCGAGCGGCGCGGGCTGGCCTACGGCGGCTATGTCGACCTGGCCGGCAAGCCCGAGGTGCTGGCGCTGATCGGCGAATGCATTGCCAAGGTGAACGCCGACCTTGCGAGCGAAGACGGCATGGGCGAGACGCAGATCGCGCGCTTCCTGGTGCTGCACAAGGAGCTCGACCCCGACGACGACGAACTCACCCGCACGCGCAAGGTGCGGCGCGGCTTCATCGCCGAGAAATACGCGGTGCTGGTCAATGCGCTTTACGGCGGCAAGACCGAGCAGTACATCGAGACCCAGGTCAAGTTCGAGGATGGACGCACCGGCGTGGTGAATGCCACGCTGAAGATCGTCGAGGCCAGGACCTTCCCCATCGTGAAGGCGGCGGCATGAGCAGCAACAGAAAAGTCGGCGACGTCATCCTCGACGTGCAGAACATCAGCTTGAGCTTCGGCGGCGTGAAGGCGCTGACGGACATCAGCTTCAACGTGCGCGAGCACGAGGTGCGGGCCATCATCGGGCCCAACGGCGCGGGCAAGAGCTCGATGCTCAACTGCATCAACGGCGTGTATTGGCCGCAGCAGGGCTCCATCACTTTCCGCGGCCAGACCTTCAAGCACATGAACTCCCGCGAGGTGGCCGAGATGGGCGTGGCGCGCACGTTCCAGAACCTGGCGCTCTTCAAGGGCATGAGCGTGCTCGACAACATCATGACCGGGCGCAACCTCAAGATGAAGTGCGGCATGTTCGCGCAGGCCCTGCGCTGGGGCCCGGCGGAACGCGAGGAGCTGCGGCACCGCGAATTCGTGGAGCACATCATCGACTTTCTCGAGATCCAGGCGCACCGCAAGACACCGGTGGGCCGCCTGCCCTATGGCCTGCAAAAGCGCGTCGACCTGGGCCGCGCGCTCGCGATGGAGCCGCAGGTGCTGCTCCTGGACGAACCCATGGCCGGCATGAACGTGGAAGAGAAGCAGGACATGAGCCGCTTCATCCTCGACGTGAACGACGAGTTCGGCGCCACCATCGTCCTCATCGAGCACGACATGGGCGTGGTGATGGACATCTCCGACCGCGTGGTCGTGCTCGACTACGGCAAGAAGATCGGCGACGGCACGCCGGACGAAGTGCGCAGCAACGAGAACGTGATCCGTGCCTACCTTGGGGTCGAACACTGATGGCCTTCTTTCTCGAAACCCTCTTCGGCGGCCTCATGGTGGGCATGCTGTATTCGCTGGTGGCGCTCGGCTTCGTGCTGATCTTCAAGGCCTCGGGCGTGTTCAATTTCGCGCAGGGTGCGATGGTGCTGTTCGCGGCGCTCGCCATGGCGCGCTTCGCCGAATGGATCCCTATGTGGACCGGCATCGAGAGCCGCTGGTTCGCCAACGGCGCGGCCTTTGTCGTGGCGGGGCTCGTGATGTTCGCGGTGGCGTGGCTGATCGAGCGGCTGGTGCTGCGCCACCTGGTCAACCAGGAGGGTGCAACGCTGCTGATGGCGACGCTCGGCATCGCGTACTTCCTGGACGGCGCGGGCCAGACCCTGTTCGGCAGCAACATCTACAAGATCGACATCGGCATGCCGAAGGACCCGATCTTCCTTCTCGGCTCGGTGTTCGAGGGCGGCATCCTGATCAACAAGGAAGACCTGTACGCCGCCGCGATCGCGGCCGCGCTGGTGGCGCTGCTCTCGCTGTTCTTCCAGAAGACCGGCACCGGCCGCGCGCTGCGTGCGGTGGCCGACGACCACCAGGCCGCGCAGTCGATCGGCATTCCGCTCACGCGCATCTGGGTCATCGTGTGGTGCGTGGCCGGCGTGGTGGCGCTCGTGGCCGGAATGATCTGGGGCAGCAAGCTGGGCGTGCAGTTCTCGCTCACCACGGTGGCGCTGCGCGCGCTGCCGGTGGTGATCCTCGGGGGCCTCACCTCGGTGCCGGGCGCCATCATCGGCGGGCTGATCATCGGCGTCGGCGAGAAGCTGTCGGAGGTGTACCTGGGCCCTTATGTGGGCGGCGGTATCGAGATCTGGTTCGCCTATGTGCTGGCGCTGGTGTTCCTGCTGTTCCGGCCGCAGGGCCTCTTTGGCGAAAAAATCATTGATCGCGTATGAAAGCAATAGATTATTTTTCGATGGAGGCTAACTTGCGCAGCAAGTTAAGCGCAGCGGGCCGTAACCAAAAAATAATCGATCGGGTCTGAACATGTTCTATAGAGAAAACGGACAGTTCAAGTCCAGCTACCGCGCCGACCAGCAGGTCTTCCCGATCCTTCAGGACCGCGTGGCCATCGGCCTGGTGCTGATCTTCGCGTTCGCGGTCGTGCCCTTCCTCGCCAGCGACTACCTGATGCGGGCGATCCTGATTCCCTTCGTGATCATTTCTCTGGCGGCGCTCGGCGTGAACGTGCTGGTGGGCTACTGCGGGCAGATCTCGCTGGGCTCGGGCGCCTTCATGGCGGTGGGTGCCTACGGGGCCTACAACTTCTTCGTGCGCTTCCCGGGGCTGCCGCTGATTCCCGCGCTGATCCTGGGCGGCCTGTGCGCAACGCTGTTCGGCATCCTTTTCGGACTGCCCAGCCTGCGCGTGAAGGGCCTCTACCTCGCGGTCGCGACGCTGGCGGCGCAGTTCTTCAGCGACTGGATGTTCCTGCGCATCAAGTGGTTCACGCTCGACACGCCCTCGGGCTCGGTGTCGGTGTCGAACCTGCAGGTCTTCGGCTTGCCGATCGAGAGCGCCGCGAGCAAGTACCTGCTCTGCCTGGCGATGCTGGTGGTGATTGCCGTCCTGACCAAGAACCTGGTGCGCGGCGCCATCGGCCGCGAGTGGATGGCCATCCGCGACATGGACGTGGCGGCCGCCGTGATCGGCATCCGTCCGATGTACGCCAAGCTCAGCGCCTTCGCGGTCAGCTCGTTCATCATCGGCGTGGCCGGCGCGTTGTGGGCCTTCGTCTATCTCGGTGCCTGGGAGCCCGCGGCCTTCTCCGTCGACCAGTCGTTCCGGCTGCTCTTCATGGTGATCATCGGCGGGCTGGGCTCGATCATGGGGGCTTTCTTCGGTGCGGCTTTCATCACCGTGCTGCCGATCGTCCTGAACCAGGCGCTACCGGTCATCGCCGGCTGGTTCGGCGCGCAGATCTCCACCGTCGGCATTGCGCATGCGGAGCTGATGATCTTCGGCGGCCTGATCGTGTGGTTCCTGATCGTCGAGCCGCATGGCCTGGCCAAGCTCTGGTCGACCGGCAAGCAGAAGCTGCGGCTCTGGCCCTTCCCTCATTGACCGCACCCGCGCACCGACATGTTTTTCGAAGCGCCCTTTTTTTCCAGCGTGCCTTCCCATTCAACCAGGAGACAACCATGAAACTGAAATCACTCGCACTTGCCGTGGCTATCGTGTCCGCGCTCGCGGGCGCGGCCCCCGCGTTCGCGCAGGCCAAGGAGCAGTTCATCCCCGTGCTGTCGTACCGCACCGGCGCCTACGCGCCCAACGGAACGCCCTGGGCCAATGGCTATGTCGACTACCTCAAGCTGGTGAATGCGCGCGGCGGCATCAACGGCGTGAAACTCACCTTCGAGGAATGCGAAACCGGCTACGACACGGCGCGCAGCGTGGAGTGCTACGAGCGCCTGAAGGGCAAGAACGGCGGCGCCTCCCTGGTGCAGCCGCTGTCCACCGGCGCGACCTTCGCCATCACCGAGAAGGCGCCCGTCGACAAGATTCCCGTGGTGACCGTGGGCTACGGCCGCAGCGAAAGCGCCGATGGCACGGTGTTCAAGTGGAACTTCCCGATCGCCGGCACCTACTGGGTGGCCGCCGACGCGATCATCCAGGCCATCGCCCAGAAGGAAGGCGGGCTCGACAAGCTCAAGGGCAAGAAAATCGCCCTGATCTATCACGACAGCCCGTACGGCAAGGAGCCGATCCCGCTGCTGCAGGAGCGCGCAAAGATGCATGGCTTCGACCTGCAGCTGCTGCCGGTGACGGCGCCTGGCGTCGAGCAGAAGGCCACCTGGCTGCAGGTGCGCCAGGCCCGGCCCGATTTCGTGCTGCTGTGGGGCTGGGGCGTGATGAACTCGACCGCGCTGAAGGAAGCGCAGGCCACCGGCTTCGCCCGCGAAAAGATGTACGGCGTGTGGTGGGCCGGCGCAGAACCCGACGTGAAGGACGTGGGCGACGGCGCCAAGGGCTACAACGCCGTGACCATGCAGCACGGTGCCGAGCCGCAATCGAAGCTCGCGAAGGACGTGGTTGCGATGCTGCACGACAAGAACCAGGGCACGGGCCCCAAGGAAGAAGTGGGGCAGGTTCTCTACATGCGCGGCGCCATGAGCGCGATGCTCGGCGTGGAGGGCATCCGCGCCGCGCAGGAACGCTTCGGCAAGGGCAAGGTCATGACGGGCGAACAGGTGCGCTGGGGGCTGGAGAACCTGAGCCTCACGCAGGCCAAGCTCGACGGCCTGGGCTTTGCCGGCGTGATGCGCCCGATCAGCACCTCGTGCACCGACCACATGGGTGCCGCCTGGGCGCGCATCCACACCTGGGACGGCAAGGCCTGGAAGTTCACGTCCGACTGGCTGCAGGCCGACGAGCAGATCATCAAGCCGCTCGTGAGGTCGACCGCCGCCAAGTACGCGGCCGAGAAGAAGCTCACGGCGCGTACCCCGGCGGATTGCCAAAGCTGACGCTTTGGCCGCCCGCCGGGGCGCGCCGTGCCGCCGTCCGTGGGGCACCCTCCCCAACCCCTCCCGCCAGGCGGGAGGGGCGGCGGCCCGCAGGGGCCGCGGCTTCGCCGGTCTTTTTGGAAACATCATGAGTAGCAGCAACATCGTTCTCAACGTCAACGGCATCGAGGTCATCTACAACCACGTGATCCTCGTGCTCAAGGGCGTCTCGCTCGTGGTGCCCGAGGGCGGCATCGTGGCGCTGCTGGGTGGCAACGGTGCCGGCAAGACGACCACGCTGCGCGCGGTGAGCAACCTGCTCGCGGGCGAACGCGGCGCGGTGACCAAGGGCACCATCGAACTGCGCGGCGACCGCATCGAGGCGCTCTCGCCCGCCGAACTGGTGAGGCGCGGCCTGATCCAGGTGATGGAAGGCCGGCACTGCTTCGCGCACCTGACCATCGAAGAGAACCTGATGACCGGCGCCTACACGCGCACCGACGGCAAGGCCGCGGTGCAGGAGACGCTGGAGAAGGTGTACGCATATTTCCCCCGCCTGAAGACGCGGCGCACTTCGCAGGCCGCCTACACCTCGGGCGGCGAGCAGCAGATGTGCGCCATCGGCCGCGCGCTGATGGCCAACCCGACGATGGTGCTGCTCGACGAACCCTCGATGGGCCTTGCGCCGCAGATCGTCGAGGAAGTGTTCGAGATCGTGAAAGACCTCAACGCCAAGGAGCGCGTGACCTTCCTGCTGGCCGAGCAGAACACCAACATGGCACTGCGCTATGCCGACTACGGCTACATCCTGGAGAACGGCCGCATCGTGATGGACGGCGAGGCGAAGAGCCTGCGCGAGAACGAGGACGTGAAGGAGTTCTACCTCGGCGTCGGCGGTGCGGACCGAAAGAGCTTTCGCGATGTGAAGAGCTACAAGCGCCGCAAGAGGTGGCTGGCGTGACCCCACCCCCGCTCGCCATCCGATGAAGAAGGGCATTGAAGCCATGACCGACCACTACGACGCCCTCGAAATCCGCGACCCCGCCGAACGCGAACGCGACCTGCTGGCCGCGCTGCCGAGGCAGATCGCACAGGCCCAGAGCGCGGCACCCGCGTTTGCCAAGATCCTCGACGGCGTGAAGCCGGCGGACATCAGCACGCGCGAAGCGCTCGCCAAGCTGCCGGTCACACGCAAGACCGAGTTGCTCGAGCTGCAGAAACAGCGCCGCGCCGACGACCCCTTCGGCGGTTTTTCCGCCATCGGCCGCGGCACCCGCATGCCGCGCGTGTTCGCAAGCCCCGGCACCATCTACGAACCTGAAGGCGAAGCGCGCGACTACTGGCGCACGGCGCGCGCGCTGCATGCGGCCGGCTTTCGCACCGGCGAGCTGATTCACAACAGCTTCAGCTACCACATGACACCGGCCGGCTCCATCATGGAAAGCGGCGCGCGCGCCATGGGCTGCACCGTGTTCGCGGGCGGCACCGGCCAGACCGAGCAGCAGCTCGAGGCCATGGCCGACCTGAAGCCCGAAGGCTATGCGGGCACGCCGAGCTTCCTGAAGATCCTGCTGGAGAAGGCCGAAGAAAAAGGCCTGAAACTGCCTTCGCTCACCAAGGCGCTCGTGTCCGGCGAGGCCTTTCCGCCCAGCCTGCACGACTGGATTGCCGCGCACGGCGTGAAAGGCACGCAGTGCTACGCCACCGCCGACCTCGGCCTCATCGCCTACGAGACCAGTGCGCGCGAAGGCCTGGTGATCGACGAAGGTGTGCTGGTCGAGATCGTGCGCCCCGGCACCGGAGACCCGGTGCCCGACGGCGAAGTGGGCGAAATCGTGGTGACCACCTTCAACCCCGACTATCCCCTCGTGCGCTTCGGCACCGGCGATCTTTCGGCCGTGCTTGCAGGCGCCTGCCCCACGGGCCGCACCAACAAGCGCATCAAGGGATGGCTCGGCCGCGCCGACCAGACCACCAAGGTGCGCGGCATGTTCGTCCACCCCTCGCAGGTGGCGGAGATCGCGCGGCGCTTTCCGGAGATCCAGCGTGCGCGTCTCGTGGTCTCGGGCGAGATGGGCGACGACCAGATGACCTTCAGGCTCGAATGCGCCGGCGCACCGGCCGGGCTCGATGCGCGCATCGCCGATGCGGTGCGCGAAGTGACCAAGCTGCGCGGCACCATCGAACTGGTGGCGCCGGGCACCCTGCCGAACGACGGCAAGGTGATCGAGGATGCGCGCAGCTACAAGTAGCGGCGGTAGAAGCGGCGCGTGATCGCACGCACGAACACCACCAGCAGCACAAGGTAGAGCGCCACCATCACGGCGGCGAGCGCCACGAGGCGGCTGTCGCTGCTGCTGCCCGAGAAGCTCGCGCTGGCGATCCACAGCAGCCCGCCGATCGCGAGGGCGGCGCAGACCGCCTGCAACAGCACGAAGGCCGACACCGCAGCCGCCACGGCACGGAAGGGACGCGTTTGCGCGGGCCGCGGCGCGGCGCCGAGCCAGCCACCCCAGAATGCCAGCGCACAGATCAGCAGCGGCGCCGCGAACCAGCCGAGAAGAAGCGGCACCAGATCCGACTCCCTCGAGGTGTCGACCCAGCCGCTCGCGGCGTTGCCGATCCATGACTGCAGCGAGACGAAGATCGCGGCCGTCACGAGTGCCACGGCATTGCGAGGCGATGCGCGAGCGCCGAGGTCCGGCACACCGGACGGTTCGCCGGCAAGCGCAGCGCCGCGCTCGCGCAGCGCGAACCAGGCGGCGAGCCACACGCTCGCGATGAGAACGAGCATCTGGAGGGTGGACTGGATCAGCATCGACGCGGCCATGAGCGAGCGCATGCCGTACATGTCGACGTGCTCGTGCAGCGGGCCGCCCGGCATGAAGAGCACCTGCGCCTGGTAGAGCAGCGGCGTCAATGCAAGGACGTTGACGACTGTCGCGGCGAGGTACACGGCGGCAAAGCGGCTGCCAGGGCTGCGAAGCTGCGCGACGCGGGCCGCGCCGCGCTCGTCGAGCGCCTTGCGCGCATGGCACCACGCCAGGGTGGCAGCCAGCAGCCACACCGTGACGACGCGGGACAAGAGCGGAATCCACACGCCCGGCTGCGCATACACACTGCGCATATGCTCGCTGTGCGGCGAGGAAGGCAGCAGCAGCACCGTCATGTTCACCGCGAACAGGGCCGCACCGACCGCCAGGGCGATCCATGCGAAATGGGTGGGCAGGCGCTGCGCGCGCTCGAACGAAGTGGATGCCGCCATGGGTTGGAGTACTTTCGCCTTGCAGGGGCACCACGCTGCACGAGCCGTGCAGGCGATGCGAAGAAAACGGCAAGCGTACCGGAACGCGGCGACGGTCCGAAGACCGGGGGACGCGGCGTGCGCTCAGCGCGCGAGCGCGGCTTCGGCCTCATGCGGAGCGGGCCCCACGTACACCGATTGCGGCCGGATCAGCCGCCCCTTCTTCACCTGTTCGCGTGCATGCGCCACCCATCCGCTCACGCGGCCCGCCGCGAACACGCAGGTGAAACTCTCGCGGCGAAAGCCCAGGGCTTCGAGCAGCAACGCGGTATAGAACTCTACGTTGGTTTCCAACGCGCGATCGGGCTTCTTCTCGCGCAGGATGGCGAGCGCGGCTTGCTCCGCTGCTTCGGCCAATTCGAAGCGCGCGGCCTGAACGGTGTCCGCGCTGCCTTCGGCGCCCAGCCGACGCAGCGCGCCCTTGAGCGCATCGGCGCGCGGATCGCGCACGCGGTAGATGCGATGGCCGAAACCCATCAGCCGCTGGCCGCTGGCGACAGCGCCCTCGAGCCATGCACGGGCATTGGCCGCGGTTCCGATGGCATCGAGCGCGTCGAGCACCGGACCGGGCGCACCGCCATGCAGCGGGCCCTTGAGCGCGCTGATGCCGGCGAGTACCGCCGATGCCAGTCCCGCGCCAGTTGAAGCGACCACGCGCGCGGCAAAGGTCGACGCGTTGAGGCCGTGGTCGCACACGGTGACGAGGTACGTGTCCAGTGCGGCAACCTGCGCTTCGGTGGGCGCGCGGCCATGCAGCATGCGCTGCATGTCGGCCGCCTGCGGCAGTGTTTCATCAGGCTCAAGGGCCTGTGCGCCCGACCGCCAACGCATCACCGCCGCCGTATAGACCGCGGGCGCCGCCACCAGCCGCAGCGCAGTGGCCAGGTCGTCGCCATCGGGCAGGCGCGCGATCAGGGCGCGCACCGCTTCGATGGGCGGCAGCTTGCGCAGCACGGCATCGTCGTTCGGCGGCAGGCGCTCGAAGGCTTCGCGCCGTGCGCGGCCCAGTGCTGCGCGCAGGCCAACCGCGTTGGGCAACGTGTCGAAGAAGCCCTGCAACAGCAGCGCCACCGCGTCTTCGTAGCGCCAGTGCCGTGCAATCTCGTCGAGCTGGTGGCCGCGGATCACCAGCCGGCCGGCGGCACCGTCCACCTCGGACAGCACGGTGCGCGCGGCCACCACGCCTTCGAGGCCGCCGTCTCTGTTGTTGTCGTCGTCGTTCATTGCCTTGTACTCCTGCGTTTGCATGACGAGACTGATTCTGGCGACGCTAATATTGACGTCAATCTTGATTTATTTCATCAACATGACGACGAAGACTCCGCTCTGGTTGCCTGCCGCCGAAGCTCTCGAGCTGATGCAGGTCCGTCCGCAGACGCTCTACGCGAGCGTGAGCCGCGGGCGCGTCCGCGCCAAGCCGGATGCGGCGGACCCTCGGCGCAGCCTCTATCACCGGGACGACGTGCAGCGCATCGCGGCGCGCATGCGCGGCCGGCGCAGCAGCGAGGCGGTCGCGAGCGAGGCCATTCGATGGGGTGAGCCGGTGCTGCCTTCCGCCGTGTCCACGGTGTCCGAGGGGCGCCTCTGGTACCGCGGGCAGGATGCTTGCCTGCTTGCGGAACATGCCACGCTCGAAGACGTGGCGGGGCTGCTGTGGGAAAGCGCGCCGCCGCGCTTCGCCCTGGCCGACGCTCCCAAGCCGTTGCATGGCGAACGCGCGACGCCGCTGCAAGCCGGCCTGCTGGCGCTCGCGTCACGTGCCGCGACCGACCTGCCCTCGCGCGGCCGCGCCGCCGCGGTGCTGAAGTCCGAGGCGGCAGAAGTGATCGGCACGCTGGCCGATGCATTGCTCGGGCCGCCGCCTTCGCGCACCGCCCCGCTCCACATGCGTCTTGCCGCGGCATGGCGCCGTCCGCGCGCCGCCGATGTGCTGCGCCGCGCACTGGTACTGCTGGCCGACCATGAACTCAACGCCTCGACCTTCGCCGCGCGCGTGACGGCATCGACGGGCGCCTCGCTCGCGGCGTGCCTGCTCACCGGCCTGTCCACGCTCACAGGTCCATTGCATGGCGGTGCCGCGGCGGCGGTGCAGGCGCTGGTGCGCAGCGCCACGGCCATGGGCAGCGAGGCCGCGGTGCGCGAGTGGCTCGCGCACGACCGGCCGCTTGCGGCTTTCGGCCATCCGCTCTATCCGCAAGGAGACGCGCGCTGCACCGCCCTGCTTGCCGGCATCGAGCTGCCACCCGTGCTCGCGGCACTGCGCGCCACCGGCGAAACGCTCGTGGGCGAAGCGGCGAACGTCGATTTCGCGTTGGCAGCGCTGGCGGCCGTGCACAAGCTGCCGGCCGATGCGCCGTTGACGCTGTTCGCGCTGGCGCGCACGGTCGGCTGGACGGCCCACGTGCTCGAGCAGCAGGCCTCGGGGCAATTGATACGGCCGCGTGCGCGCTACACGGGGCCGGGCGTCGCAACCCTCAGTGAATCGCCGCTTCGTGCGCGAGCTCGAACAGCTTCGTCATCTCGCGGTTGAATGCGGGCAGGTCGTCGGGCCTGCGGCTCGTCACCAGGCCGCGGTCGACCACCACTTCATGGTCGGTCCACTTCGCGCCCGCGTTCATCAGGTCGATGCGCAGCGAAGGCCACGACGTCAGCTTTCGGCCCTTGACGCCATCGGCGTTGATGAGCGTCCATGGACCGTGGCAGATGGCGGCAATGGGCTTGCCCGATTCGACGAAGGCGCGCACGAAAGCCACGGCCTTCTGGTTGATGCGCAGTGCATCGGGGTTGACGACGCCGCCGGGCAGCAGCAGCGCATCGAAGTCGTCGGCATTGGCGTTCTTCAGCGGCACGTCGACCTCGAAGGTGTCGGCCGGCTCCAGGTGCTTCCAGCCGCGCACGCTGCCGTCGAGCGGCGAGACGATCTGCGTCTGCGCACCGGCACTTTCGAGCGCCTTGCGCGGCTCGGTCATCTCGGCCTGCTCGAAGCCGTCCGACACGAGGATGGCAACCTTCATTCCGTCCAGCGAGGATGAGGTGATGGGCATGGGTGAAGTTCTCCTTGTTGGATGCCTGGTGATGGCGGCAAAGACTTCACCCTAGAACCCACCCCCGTGGAGGGCATCGGCACGCGTCGGGTCTGCCTGTCGGACAGTTGGACGGCCGGCAAACTTCTCTTACGACTGTATGTCGTTCAATTTGCCGCTATTTGCGGCAGGCGATCGGCAGTGCCTTGTCAGCCAGGTCGTCACCGGCCACGCAGTTCCATGCAATGCCGTCATCGGTGGCCGAGGGCTCCATGCGCAGCGTGCCTGCCGCCTTTGGAAGCGCGACTTCGACCACCATGGTGTCCGGATCGAGCGTCAGCTCCGCGCCGCCGGGCAGGCTTTCGGGGGCACCGGCGATCGAGAGCGAGTCGGGAATCTCTTCCTTCTGCTTGTAGTAGTTGCCGAGCGCTTCGCGCACTGGCGCGGCCTCCGACCAGGCCTGGGAAACGACCGCGCGGGTCTGGTATTCCTTGTAGGCCGGAATGGCCACGGCGGCCAGCACGCCGATGATGGCGACCACCATCACCAACGCCAGTGCACCGCCGCCGGCACGGCCGGTGTACGGCACGAAGACGGCGAGCAGGTAGGCCACGGGATTGCGGCTCGGCAGCTTCGCATCCGCGTCGATGGTGCGCGCCACGCGCTTGGTGAGCCAGGGGTAGCCGGCGATCACTTCATGGAACGAGCCCCAGAAGCCGCTGTTGCCCACCGACTGGTCGGCGTAGCGCTGCAGGTCGACGTTGCGCCATTGCTGCGCACCGGCGGCCAGCGCCACGAGTGCGCGGGGTGCGGAGTCGGGCTGCTCGCAGCAGGCGGCGCCATGCAGGTCGCAGGTGTATTCCTTCGCGCGAGAGTAGGCGGCGCCGAGCAGTGGCAGCCAGAGCACCGGGGCGCGCCAGATGTGGCCCGTGAGGTGGCCGCGCCGGATGTGGCCGAGCTCGTGGCCGATGTAGAAGTTGATGCCGTCGGGCTGGGCTTCCATCGCGTCGACCACGTCGGACAGCAGCACCACGAAGTTGCGGCCGAAGAAGCGGGTGGCAAAGGCGTTGAAGATGCCGTCGCCATGCAGCAGGTAGGCCTCGGGCGGGTGCTCGATGCCGAGATGGCCGCAGCAGGCCTGGAAGCGCGCATGCAGGTCCGGCAGCTGGGTGGGCGAAAGCTTCACGGCCGTGCCCTTGATCCAGGCGATGACGGCCGACTGTGCGAACACATAGGCAATGAAGCCGAGCAGTACATAGACGAGCGCAATGCCCAGGGTGCCGAGCACCAGCAGCACCCAGACCAAGAGGCCGAGTCCGAGCGTGATGTTGCCGAGCCAGCGCTCGCGCGGATAGACCCATGGATCCATATGGAAATTCCTCCTCGATGCGGCCCGTGGGCCTGCGGTGTTTATGGTTTTTTCTTCGCGCCTCCCCAGGCGCGACTTGCGAGCGCGCATCATGCCCCAGGAAAGTGCGCTTTCTGGCGCGTCCCTAGGGCTATTCGCTATGGGTCAGGTCGTGGTCAGCCTTTATGATCGCGGCCGTTTTCATTTCAATCGTCGGGAGACATCATGAAGAAATTGCTTGCATTTACGGCGATTGCCGCTGCCGCCGCGGGCGCCTACGCCCAGGATTTCCCTGCAGGCAAGACTGTCACGCTGGTAGTGCCTTTCTCAGCCGGCGGCCCGACCGACCGCGTGGCGCGCGACCTGGCCGAAGCCATGCAGAAGACCCTCGGCACGACGATCGTCGTGGACAACACCGCGGGCGCCGGCAGCTCCATCGGCACCGCCAAGGTCGCTCGCGCTGCGCCCGACGGCTACACCATTCTGGTGAACCACATCGGCATGTCCACGATGCCGGCGCTCTACCGCAAGCTGCCGTTCAACGTCGAGAACGACTTCGAATACCTCGGCATGGTCAATGAAGTGCCGATGACGCTCATCGGCAGGCCCACCCTGCCCGCCAACAACTACAAGGAACTGACGGCGTGGATCGCTGCCAACAAGGGCAAGATCAACCTCGGCAATGCCGGGCTGGGCGCCGCGTCGCACCTGTGCGGCCTGCTGTTCCAGAGCGCGCTCAAGGTCGAAATGACACCGGTTCCCTACAAGGGCACCGCACCGGCCATCGCCGACCTGCTGGGCGGCCAGATCGACCTGCTGTGCGACCAGACCACCAACACCACCTCGCAGATCGAGGCCAAGAAGGTCAAGGCCTATGCCGTGACCACGAGCAAGCGCCTGAGCACGCCGGCCCTGAAAGATCTGCCGACGCTGGCCGAATCGGGCCTGAAGGACTTCGAGGTCTCGATCTGGCACGGCGTGTATGCGCCCAAGGGCACGCCGGCGCCGGTACTGAAGAAGCTCAACGAAGCCGTCAAGGCCGCGCTGAAGGACCCGGGCTTCATCAAGCGCGAAGAAGCGCTGGGCGCCGTGATCGTCGCCGACAAGCGCACCGAGCCGGCCGAGCACAAGAAGTTCGTCTCGGCTGAAATCGCCAAGTGGGGGCCCATCATAAAGGCTGCCGGCGTGTACGCCGACTGATCGTTTCGATCCCTCGCCAAAAAAAGAAGCGCCGCCGGGCCATCAGGTCCGGCGGCTTTTTTCATGGCGGCGACAGCGTCACTTCGGCCGGATCGCGTCCGCCGTGCCCTGGATGAAAGCCTTGATGCTCTCGATCTCCTCGCCCGAGAGCTTGCCCGTGAAGTCGGGCATGCCGCGCGCCATGGCCGGGCCCTTGAGGATGAATTTGTCGAGGTTCTCGATGTAGGCCGCATCCATGTAGCCGAGGTTCGGGATATTGCCGCCGCGGTCCACGCCCGGCACGCCGTGGCAGAACACGCAGTTGCTCACATAGAGCATGGTGCCGGCCTGGACCTTGGCGGGGTCGTACTTCACGCCCTGCACCAGCTTGTCCATGCGGTACTGCACGAACTCCGGCATCTTGGCCGTGCCACCGACCGCGAAGGTGTAGACCGTGCCCGGCCCCTGCCGCTCGGTGGCGCGCTGCGCGAGGCCGTACACGCCGCCCCAGCCCACCGCAATCGACACGTACTGCTTGCCGTCGACCATGTAGGTGGCAGGCGCCGCGACCACGCCGGTGCCCGTGGGCGTCTCCCAGAGCTTCTCGCCGGTCTTCGCGTTGTAGGCCACCAGGCGGCCGTCGGCCGTGCCCTGGAACACGAGGTTGCCGGCGGTGGTGAGGGTGCCGCCGTTCCACGGCGAGGCGTAATCCACGCGCCAGGCCTCCTTCTGCGCCACCGGGTCCCAGGCGACGAGGCGGCCGAAGGGCTTGCTCTTGGGCGGCTCGGCGTTGGCGAACATGCCAGTGTTCCAACCCAGTGCAGCGTGCGGGCGGCCGGGCGCGTTCTGGTCGAATTTCCAGTCCTTGTCGTCCATCAGGTTGAGCGGCACGTTCTGCGCGGGCAGGTAAGCCAGGCCGGTTTGCGGGTTGAACGACATCGGGTGCCAGTTGTGCGCGCCGAAGGGGCCGGGGATGCTGTCCCCGGGCTTTTCGTTCTGTCGCGCGGCAGCGATCTCGATGGGCCGGCCGTTCTTGTCGTAGCCGGTGGCCCAGTTCACCTCGACAAAATTCTTCGCCGAGATGAACTTGCCATTGGTGCGGTCGATGACAAAGAAAAAGCCGTTCTTCGGCGCATGCAGCAGCACCTTGCGCGCCTTGCCGCCCAGCTTGACGTTGGCCAGGATCATCGACTGGGTGGAGGTGTAGTCCCAGTTGTCGCCGGGTGTCTCCTGGTAGTGCCACACGTACTTGCCGGTGTCGGGGTTCAGGGCCACCACCGAACCCAGGTAGAGATTGTCGCCGCCCTTGGGGCTGCGCGCCTTGTGTGCCCAGGGAGAGCCGTTGCCGGTGCCCACGTACATCAGGTTGAGCTCGGGGTCGAAGGCGAAGCTGTCCCATGCGGTGCCGCCGCCGCCCGCTTCCCAGTACTTGCCGCTCGGGTCCCAGGTCTTGGCGGCGCGCGCCATGGATTCGTCCTCGAAAGGCTTGCTCGGATCGCCCGGCACCACGAACCAGCGCCACTTCTGGTCGCCGGTCTTCGCGTCGTAGGCCGTGACGTAGCCGCGCACGCCGTATTCGGCGCCGCCGTTGCCGATGATGACCTTGCCCTTGAACACGCGCGGCGCGCCGGTGATGGTGTAGGAGCCCTTCTGCCCCTCGATGGTGTTCTTTTCCCAGACCTTCTGGCCCGTGGCCGCATCGAGCGCGATGAGCCGGCCGTCGTAGGCGGCCACGTAGACTCGGCCCTCGTGCAGCGCAACGCCGCGGTTCACCACGTCGCAGCAGCCCCGGAAGCCCTTGGACTTGTCGACCTGCGGATCGAAGGTCCAGAGCCTTTGCCCGGTGCGCGTGTCGATGGCGTGCACCACGCTCCACGAGGCGGTGACGTACATGACGCCGTCGACCACGAGCGGCGTGGCTTCCACGCCGCGCGTGGACTCCAGGTTGTAGGACCAGACCAGGCCGAGCTGCTTGACGTTGCTGGCGTTCACCTGATCGAGCTTGCTGAAGCGCGTCTCGGCGTAGTCGAGGCCGTAGCTCGGCCAGTCGGGCGTCTTCTTCTCTGCCGCATTGGCGCGGATGAAGTCGCCGTTCACCTGCTTGACGGCCGCCGCGGCGCGGTCCTGCGGGTTGCCCGGAGCCTGGGCCGAAACCGTCGACGCGCCCAGGCACAGCCATGCAGCGGCGAGCGGAAGCAGCCCGGCGTGGATCTTTTTCATCGTGAGTCTCCTTTGTGCCGCAAGGATCGTTTTTGTCGCCCTGGCCTTCACCTTCGGGATTTCCCCAGTCCGGCGCTGTTCCATTGCAGAACACATTCGAGAGGGGCCAGCGATTTCCGGTTCCCCATTTTCCTGATTCCCCCGACTTCGAGGAGCAGCGAATAGCATGGCTTTCGAAAGGCTGGGCACGGCAACCGCGCCGCGCCAACTCTTTTCCACCACGCCCGCGCAGCGCGTGGCACTTGCGCGGCAACAGTTCTTCGAGGAAGGCGTGCGGCCCTCGGGCCTGGTCGGCGAAGCGGTGATCCAGTCGTGGCTGCGCTGCACCCGCAACCACAGCGACCGGCAACGCATCGTGCCTTTCGATGCGGTCACGCCCAGCCGGCTGCACGCCACGCTGGCGCGCAACCGCGAACTGCTCGAGGTCGCGCGGCAGGAGCTCGCGAGCATGGAAAGCGCGCTCTCGGGCACCGACTGCCGCGTGATCCTGACGGACGGCGAAGGCGTGGTGGTGCACGTCACGCAGCAGCCGGCCGGGGCGCACCAGCCGGTGCTGCGCAAGACCGCGCGCGTGGGCGTGAACATTTCGGAGCGCATCGTCGGTACCACCGCGCCGGGCATCGTGGCGACCACCGGACAGGCCTGCACCGTCGACGGCGCGGAGCACTACTTCGACGTGCTGTCGCAGATGCAATGCGCCGCGGCGCCCATTCGGGACGTGGCGGGCCAGCTTGCCGGCGTGCTCGACATCACGATGGAGGCGCGACGCTTCGGTTTCGACGCGGCCTCGATGGTGGCGCTGTACGCCACCACCATCGAGAACCGGCTGCTGCAGGCACAGTCGCGCGACCACCTGATCCTGCGCTTCCAGGCCAGCCCGACCTTGCTGGGCACGCCCATGGAAGCGCTGGCCGGCGTGGCGCCCGACGGCACCATCGCCTGGCTCAACGGCGCCGGCGCGCGGCTGATCGGCCGCCTGCCGGAAGAAGCCTGCGAGCGCGATGTCGAGTCCATGCTGGGCCACGATCTCGCCAGCCTGCTACGGCTGCAACGGCGCGAAGCGGCGCAGCCGCTGCGCCTGGCCAGCGGCCTCGGCGTGTGGGTGCAGGCGCGGCTCAAGGCGGCGGAAGGCGCGGACTTCAGGCACGCGGTGGCAATGCCCGGCGAGACCGGCGCGGTGATGTCCATCGAGCCCTCGACGCCGATCGACGCCTGTGCGGCCAAAGACAGCACGGGAGCGGTGGTTCCCCGCCACGTAGAAACGGAAACGCCGCACGGCGAAACACTGCGCGAGCACAGCCGCAAGCTGATCGAGGAAGCGCTGGCGGCGCAGGGCGGCAACGTGTCGCAGGCGGCGCGGCAGCTGGGCGTGTCGCGCGGCACGCTGTACCGGCGGCTGCGCGACTGGCGCGAAGCGGACAAAGGCGCGGCGACCGCGCCGGGCTGATCGCGTACTGGTCCCCTCGCAGGTTTTTCAGGCCGAAGAAATCCGGTACTCGCGCGCGGCACGGGCCCGGCGCGCACGCGCATCGAGCTGAAGAGGCCGCAGGTACTCGTGCAGCGCCAGCGCGGCCGCGCCCACCGCGGGAGCCAGCTCGCCATAGCGGGCCAGGCGCAGATCGGGCGCGGGCATGCCGGCCGCATCGGCATGGCGCTTCACCATCTCGAAAGCCTCCTGCGCCAGGCCGCGATGGTGAGTGCACGACTTGCCGCCGAGCACGATGGCGCGCGGATCGAAGGTGACCCACAGGTTCTGCAGCAGCACGCCGAAGAAGGCGGCCGCGCGCGCCGTGTCGGGTGCGTCGCGCTCCAGCGCACGCGAACCGAAGAAGGCTTCGGCGCAGCCTCTTCGCCCGCACGAGCACAGCGGCCCGTCGATCTGCAGGATGGTGTGGCCGATCTCGCCCGCCATGCCTTGCGCGCCCGTGAACAGGCGGTCGTTCAGCACCACGCCGGCACCCACGCCGACGTCGCAGCTGACGAAGATCAGCGGATCGCCGCCCTCGCCGCCGAAGAACTCGTACTCGCCGAGCGCGGCGGCATCGGCATCGTTCTGCAGCTGCACCATGACGTCCGGCAGGCCCGCCGCGGCAAAGGCTTTTTCGAGCGCGGGCAGCAGGCTCACGTTGCGCCAGCCGAGGTTGGGCGCAAAGCGGACCACGCCGGTGCAATCGTCCACCGCGCCCGGCACGCAGACGCCGATGCTCGACAGGCGCAGCCCCAGTTCGTCCAACTGCCGGTGCGCGGCCGCGGCCATGCGCGCGACCTGCGCGCAGACGCCCGCCGGAGCGCTGTCGGTCAGCGCATGCGTGTCGGCATGCAGCACCTCGCCCTGCAGCGAGACGCAGGCCAGGCGCACCGTTTCGACGGCGATCTCGACGCCCATCAGCGCGCGCATGCCGACGTTGATCTGCAACGGCGTGGAAGGCCGTCCCAGACCATCCGCAACAGTCGTACCTGCCTCGCTGAGCCAGCCCTCGTCGAGAAGCTCGCGCACCAGCAGGCTCACGGTCGATTTGGTGAGGCCGCTTTCGGTGGCGAGCCGCGCACGCGAGAGTCCCGGCCGCGCGCGCAGCAGCCGCAGCAGGACGCTGCGGTTCATCCGCTTGAGCAGCTGTTGATCGCCGATGGTCACGAACCCGTCCTCAGCCTGCGAACCATCACCGCGCCTGCATTCACCGGTGCGCCTGCTCTTTTCCTTCAGGACGCTTGCCGGCGATGATCATGCCGAGCACTTCGTCTTCGGTGACTTCCGCGGTGCGGTAGGTGCCGACGAGCTTGCCGTTCTTCATGACCGCAACGCGGTCGCTCAGCGAGAACACGTCGGGCATGTCGTGCGTGATCAGGAAAATGCCGACGCCATCGGCCTTGAGCTGCTTCACGAGCCCGCCGACCATCGCGGTTTCCTCGGGGCCGAGCGCGGCGCAGGGTTCGTCCATGATCAGGATGCGCGCATTGAAGTACAGCGCACGCGAGATCGCCACCACCTGCCGCTGCCCGCCCGAGAGCCGGCGCACCGGAATGCGGATGTTGGTGAAGTTCTTGTTGAGGCGGTGGAACACCTTGCGCGCCTGGACTTCCATGAAATGGTCGTCGAGCGTGTTCCAGCGCGTCATCTTCTCGCGCCCGAGAAAGAGGTTGGACACCGAGTCGAGGTTGTCCGCCAGCGCCAGCGTCTGGTAGATGGTCTCGATGCCCAGCGCCTGCGCCTCGGCGGGCGTGCGGATGTGGACCTTCTCGCCCGCGATCAGCGTGTCGCCCGAGTCGATCGGGTAGGCCCCCGCAAGCATCTTCATGAGCGTGGACTTGCCGGCGCCGTTGTGGCCGAGCACCGCGACCACTTCGCCCGGATGGAGGTTCACGCTCACGCCGTCCACGGCCTTCACTCCGCCGAAGGCCTTGCGGATCTCGCGCAGCTCGACGAGGGGTTTGGAGGGATCGATGATGTTGGCACTCATCTCAGTTCTCCCCGAAGCGCTTGCGATAGAGCACGTCGAACACCACCGCCACGATCAGCACCTGCCCGATGATGACCATGCGCTTGCCGATCGGCACGTCCAGCAGCAGCATGCCGCTGTCGAGCGACTGCATGATGAGGGCGCCCAGCACCGAGCCGAAGATCGAGCCGCTGCCGCCCGCGAGCGCCGTGCCGCCGATGACGGCGGCCGCGATCACGTACAGCTCCATGCCCGTGCCGAGCGAGTTGGTGCCGGCATTGAGCCGCGCAATCGACACGATGGCCGCCACCGTGACCAGCACCGCGAGCAGTGCGAACAGCATCAGCGTGACCCGCTTCACCGGAATGCCCACCAGCGCCGCCGCGTCAGGGTTGCCGCCCATCGCGAACACATAGCGGCCAAAGCGCGTGCGGTGCACGATGAACGACAGCACGATGGCCACCACGGCCCAGATCAATACCGGAATCGGCAGACCCTGCGGTGCGTCCTTCGAGGCGATCTGGTAGTTGTTCATGACCGCCGCGAAGACGAACACCACCGCCACCGGCACGGCGGTCAAGAGCAGTTCGAGCCAGAGCGGCTCGTTGGGCATCTCGTGATGCGCGCGCGCGCGGCGCTTCTGCAGCATGCGCGCGAACAGCACCACCGCCACGAACACCGCGAGAATCCAGGTCGCGGTGGTGCCGATGCCGCCGTCGTACCCGCCGCCCAGGCGCTGGAAGAACTCGTCGTTCACCGGCTGCGTCTTGCCGTCGGCCACCAGGAACGCGGCGCCGCGGAACGACATCAGCCCGCCCAGCGTGACCACGAACGACGGCACGCCCAGCATCGCCGTGAGCCAGCCCTGGTAGATCGACACCAGCAGCGCCACCGCGAGGCCCGCCAGGCAGGCCGTGGGCCACGACCAGCCCGAGGTGTATTGCAGGTAGGCGATCAGCACCCCGACAAAGCCCATGACCGAGCCCACGGACAGGTCGATGTGGCGCGCCACGATGACCAGCACCATCACCGTCGCGACGATGCCCACCACGGCCGTCTGCTGCGCCACGTTGTAGAGGTTCTCGGGCGACAGGAACACGCCGCCCGACATCACGTTGAAGACGATGCCCATGACGACCAGCAGCACGCTCATCAGCAAGAGCCGCAGATCGACGCCCGCGCGCCGCCACCAGCCTGGCGTTTGATTGCTCATTTTTCAGATCCTCTCGAAGAAACAGGTGCGCGGCGGCACGCCGCGCCCGACCCTTGGGCCGGCCCGGACACCACGGTGCGGCGCGTATTGACGGCGCTTTTTCTTTGCGCCTGCTACTTGCAGGCTGCGGGCGCGCTGGCGGCCGGGACGCCCTTGCAGAGCTCGTCCTTCTTGATCCAGCCGGCCTTCACGACCACGTCGAGGTTGTCGCGCGTGATCGGCACCGGCGTGAGCAGGCGCGACGAGAGCGAGATCTTCTTCGGACCGGAATTCCACGGTGCGGCCTTCTCGGCCGGCTTGCCCTGCGTCAGCGCGATGGCGGCGCTGGCGGCTTCGCGGCCGAGTTCGCGCGAGTCCTTGAAGACGGTGGCGGTCTGCGTGCCCAGCGCAATGCGGTTGAGCGCCGCAAAGTCCGCGTCCTGTCCCGATACCGGAACGCCGCGCAGACCCTTGGCCGTGAGGGCCGCCACCGCGCCGCCGGCCGTGCCGTCGTTGGCCGCCACCACCGCGTCGACCTTGTTGCCGACCTTGGTGAGGATCTGTTCCATGTTCTTCTGCGCGACCTCGGGCTTCCAGCCCTCGGTATATTCGTCGCCGACGATCTTGATGTCGCCCTTCTTCACGGCGGCGTCCAGCACCTCTTGCTGGCCCGCGCGCAGAAAGTCGGCGTTCGGGTCGCTCGGCGAGCCCTTGATGATCACGTAGTTGCCCTTGGGCTTGACCTTGAAGACCTCGCGCGCCTCCATGCGCCCGACCTCGACGTTGTCGAAGGTGATGTAGAAGACGCCCGGCGCCTCGATCAACCGGTCGTACGCGACCACGGGCACCTTCTGGCGCGTGGCCTTGGTGATCGCGGGCAGGATCGCGTCCTTGTCCATCGCAAGCACGATGAGCGCCTTGGCGCCCTTGGACATCAACCCCTCGATGTCGCCCAGCTGCTTCTCAGGCGAGCCGCCCGCGTCGGCACTGATGTACTTGGCGCCAAGCTTCTCGAGCTGGGCCTTGATGGCGGCCTCGTCGGTCTTCCAACGCTCTTCCTGGAAATTGGACCAGCTCACGCCGACCACGGTCTGGGCCAGTGCGCCCACTGCGGTGAGGCCGAAGGCCATGGCGGCCAGGGTGTGCTTGAGTTGCATCGATGTCTCTCCTTGGAGGATTTGCCCGGCAAAAGCCGTGTAAGAAATTAGTTAGTTTGAAGGGCGAACTAACTATCCCATTGCCGCTGGACGATGGGCATCCGGGAATTCCCGGGGAACAGGCGCGCGGAGGATTGGCGAATCATCGAAATATTCGATGCTCAGAGAAAAAATATATCGTTTTCGGTTATGCGACTCGGTGCTTAAAGTTCGGCGCTCCTGAACTCACCGATGCGATTTCCATCATGACCGCGCCCACCGAAAGAATTCCGTTCCACCTGGCTTTTCCCGTTCGCGACATTGCCGAAGCGCGCGCCTTCTACGGCGAGCTGCTGGGTTGCCCCGAAGGCCGCAGCGCGCCCGAGTGGGTCGATTTCGATTTCTACGGCCACCAGATCGTGGCGCATCTGGCGCCCGATGAATGCGGCCACAAGGCCAGCAGCGCGGTGGACGGCCACGACGTGCCGGTACGCCATTTCGGCGCGATTCTTCCGATGGACAAATGGCAATCGATGGCCGACAAGCTGGTCGCCCGGCAAACCCGGTTCGTGATCGAGCCCTACATCCGCTTCAAGGGCGAGCCGGGGGAGCAGGCGACGATGTTCTTTCTCGATCCCTCGGGCAATGCCATCGAGATGAAGTCGTTCGCGAATCTGGACTCGTTGTTCGCCGTCTGAAAGCGCCCACATGAAGAGACACTTCCTTCTTGCCGGCGCAACGGCCGCGGCACTCCTGCTGCCGTTCGGCAGCGCGTTTGCGCAAACCGACATCCTGAAGAAGATCAAGGACTCCGGCGCCATCACCATGGGCGTGCGCGATGCCTCGGGCGCCATGTCCTTCACCCTCGGGCCGGGCAGCTACACGGGCTTTCATGTCGAGGTCTGCCAGCGTGTCGTCGCCGATATCGGGAAGGCACTGCAACTCGACAGGATCGACGTGAAGTACCAGCTGGTCACGCCGCAGAACCGCATTCCCCTGGTGCAGAACGGAACGGTCGACATCGAGTGCGGCACCACCACCAACAACGCGGCGCGCCAGAAAGACGTGGCGTTTGCACCGACGCTGTATGTGGAAGGTGTTCGCATCGCCGTGAAGGCGGCATCGGGCATCGTGTCGCCAGCCCAGTTTGCCGGCAAGTCCGTGGCCGCGACGACCGGCACCACGTCCGTGCAACTCCTGAGAAAGCTCAAGCGCGACGGCGCGGGCGAGATCGCGGAGGTGCTGGCCAAGGACAACAGCGAAGGCTTCCTGCTGCTCGAGTCGGGCCGCGTCGAGGGCTTTGCGGCCGATGGCCAGATCCTTTCCACTCTCATTTCCAAGAGCAGGGAGCCGGCGCAGTACAAGCTGCTCGACCAGGTGCTCAGCGTCGAGCCGATCGCGATCATGCTTCCAAAGGGAGACGCCGCGTTCAAGAAGCTGGTGGACCAGAGCGTGGTGTCGCTGGCTAGAAGTGGAGAAGCCGCGCGGCTCTACGACAAGTGGTTCATGCAGCCCATTCCGCCTCACAACTCGAAGGTGGGACTGCCGGCCAGCGCCTTGACCAAGGCCGCCTGGAGCAATCCCACCGACAAGCCGATGGAAGAGTACGAGACGCGATGACTCATTGAAGCAAGCATCGATTCTTGAGATGCTCGGTTCATGATCAACGAGCTCAGAACCTTCATCTCCGTTTGCCGCCATGGCACCTTCGCCGCCGCGGGAGAGCGGATCGGCTTGACCCAATCGGCGGTCAGCAGCCAGATCAAGCGGCTCGAAGACGCCTTGGGGTTCGAACTCTTCGACAGGACGGGGCGGTCGGCGACGCTGAACGCCGCCGGCGAGACGACGCTGGCCCGCGCCGAGGAGATCTGTGCGCTCTATGCAAGGCTTGGCGAACTGCCGGACGACGCAGCGAACGGCGGGCTGCTGCGGATCGGCGCCATCGCCTCGGCCCAATCGACGCTGGTGGCGCGGGCCCTGGCAAGGCTGCGCACCACGCTGCCGCTGCTCCGTGTCCACGTATCGCCAGGCGTGTCGATGCGGCTGATGGACGAGCTCGACGCAGGCACGATCGATGCGGCCGTGATGATCCGGCCACCGTTCGGGATTCTTCCGGACCTGATGTGGCAATCGCTGGTGCACGAGCCTTACGTTCTCATTTCACCCACGAAGGTGCCGGGGAAAGACTGGCGCACGCTCCTCCAGGAGCAGCCCTTCCTGCGCTACGACCGCGCGTCGTTCGGCGGGCGCATGGTGGAAAGATTTCTTCGGCGCGAAGGGATTGTGGTGAAAGACTCCATCGAGCTGGATGAGATACCCGGCCTCATCCACATGGCCGCCAAGGGACTGGGCGTTGCGCTGGTTCCGCTGGTCGAGGCACACCTTCCCCTTCCGGCGGGCGTTCGCGCGCTCTCGCTGGGCGAGCTCACCTTCTATCGCGAGGTTGGACTTCTTCAACGCAGGCCGCGGGCGAATCCGCCGGTGGTTGCTCAGTTCGCGCAGTGCTTGCGGGAGGCTGCAGAAGTCACGGAAGAAAAGGCCCGGCCTCCGAAGGCGAAGACCGAAGGAGCCAAGCGCCGCTAGGCCGTCGCCTGCCGCATCAACGGTTGGCGAGCGGAAATTCTTCGGCGCTGAACACCGTGTGAAAGACCGTGCCGTCGAACATCTCGAACAGATGCTTGGAGAGCTCGCGGCTTTCGTAGCGCACGGGTGAATCGAGCGCCTGCGCGATGTCTTCGCGGCTCGCATAGCGGGTCGACAGCACCATGGCCAGTTCGGGATCGCTCACGTCGCTTTCGATCTGGCGCAACACGCGCACTTCGAGCACGCCGGGAAAGCGAGTCCAGAGCGGCACCAGCTTGTCGTGCACGTGCCGGTCGAAAGCCTCTTCCATGCCGGCCTTGACCTTGCCCCGGAAGAACGCGCAACGGATGAACATGGGTGTTTTCCTTCCTGGTTGAAATGTGTTGCCGGACCGCGCGCAGGGTGCGGCCGATGCGCGCTTCAGTCGCGCGCGTAGCCGTTGAACTGCCGCATCATGGCCGCCGTGTCCTCGGCCCCGAGACCGGCCGCCACGAAGGCGCGATGCAGCTCGGAAACCGCGCCCGCCAGCGGCAGCGGCAGGCGTTCGCCCTGTGCAAAAGCCTGCACCGCCTCGAGGTCCTTGAGCATGTTGTCGATGCGGCCCGTAGGCGTGAAGTCGCGCGCGGCCATCTTGGGACCGAACTCGCGCAGGATCTGGCTGTCGGCGCGGCCGCCGGCCAGCGCGGTGTGCAGCTTCGACGCATCGACGCCGCCGGCTTCCGCCAGCCGCACCGCCTCGGCCACGGCCTGGAAGCCGATGGCGCAAAGCAGCTGGTTGACCAGCTTGGTGGTCTGTCCCGCGCCGCTGTCGCCCATGTGGGTGTAGTTGGCACACAGGCTGTCCATCACGGCGCGCGCGCGTGCCACGTCGTCCTCGCTGCCGCCGGCCATCACGGTCAGCCGGCCGAGCAGGGCCTTGGGAGCGCCGCCCGAGAGCGGCGCATCGACGAAACCCATGCCCGTGCGTTCGCGCAGCAACTGCGCGAGACGGCGCGTGGAAACCGGATCGATGGACGACATGTCGATCAGCAGCCGGCGCGAATCCGCAGGCTCGGCGGCGGCCACGCCGGTTTCGCCGAAGAGCGCACGCTCCACCACCGCCGCCGAATTGAGGCTGGTGATGACGAAGTCGCTCGCCGACGCGGCCATGGCCGCGGTGCCGGCGGCGTGCGCGCCGTGCGGCTCCAGCGCGGCGACCTTGGCGGGGTCGAGGTCGAACACGCACACCGCGTGGCCGCATTCGAGCAGGCGGCGCGCAATGGCCGAGCCCATGATGCCGACGCCGATCACGGCCACGCGCTGGCTTGGAAATGTCATGCGGCAGCTTTCAGTGAGGCGGCGCAATTCTGTGCGCACTCGATCAGGCGCGCCCCCACGGAGGCCACGATCAGCGGCACCGGCTCCTCGATGCCGGCGTGCAGTACCTCCGGCTCGTCCGCGCCGGGTTTCTCGAAGCTCTGCAGTTGGCTGTCGAGCAGCGCGGGCGGCATGTAATGGCCGCTGCGTTCCTCCAGACGGTGCCGGACCAGCGCGCGCGGACCGTCCAGGCAGACGAAGTGCAGGCCGGGTGCCGCCGTGCGCAAGCGGTCGCGGTAGGCACGCTTCAATGCCGAACAAGCCACCACCACGCCTGCCGGCGCCGCGGCTTCGTCGCTCAGCCGCGCACCGATGCGCTCCAGCCAGGGCCAGCGGTCCTCGTCGCAGAGCGGCACACCGCCGCGCATGCGCGCCACCGCCTCTGGCACGTGCAGGTCGTCGCCGTCCACCCAGGGCACGCCCAACACGCAGGCCAGGCCGGCGGCCACGCTGCTCTTGCCGGTGCCCGACACGCCCATCACCACGACGGCCAGCCTTGCCCGGTGCGGTTGCTGCTGCAGGGCCATGGAGATCAGAGGCTGGCGGTGATGCCGCCGTCCACGTACAGGATGTGGCCGTTGACGAAGCTCGATGCATCCGACGCGAGAAAGATCGCCGCGCCGCCGAGTTCTTCCACGTCGCCCCAGCGCCCGGCGGGCGTGCGGCCGGAAAGCCACGCGGTAAACGCTTCGTCGGCCACCAGCGCCTGCGTCAGCTCGGTCTTGAAATAGCCCGGCCCCAGGCCGTTGACCTGGATGCCATGCTTGCCGAGGTCGATCGCCATGCCCTTGGTGAGCATCTTCACGGCGCCCTTGGTGGCGGCGTAGGGCGCGATGCCTGGGCGGCCGAGCTCGCTTTGAACCGAGCAGACGTTGATGATCTTGCCGCGCTTGCGCTCGATCATGCGCTGCGCCACGAAGCGGCCGACGAAGAACACGCTGTCGATGTTGGTGGTGGTGATCTTGTGCCAGGCGTCGATCGGAAACTCCGCGAACGCGCCGCGGTGCTGCATGCCCGCGTTGTTGACCAGGATGTCGATGGGGCCGACTTCGCCCTCGATGCGTGCCACGCCCGCCTCCACCGCGGCGGCGTCGGTCACGTCGAAGGCCATGGCTTCGGCCGCGACGCCCCGGGCGCGCAAGGCGTCGCGCGCGGCTTCGAGGGCGCCGGCATCGCGCGCATTGAGCACGATGCGTGCGCCGGCCGAGCCCAGCGCCGCGGCCAGCGCAAAGCCGATGCCCTTGCTGGAGCCGGTGATGAGGGCGGTGCGCCCGGAGAGGTCGAAGAGTTTCAAGCGGAGCTCCAGGAGGAATGGGCGGAATGCGCCCGTGGCGGCAATGCAAATACGTTACCGGTATCCTATTGAACCGTCAAGGGTGAAAACCTTGGTGGAACTTCCTTTGAACGCCTTCAGGCAGCGGTTAAAGTTACCGGTATCTATATTGCGCCCAGCCGCGCCATCCCAGAGGAGAATCCGCTTGACCGCTGCCGCCAGACCCCCGCACGTGCTGATGCCCGGCCCCTATCCGGAATGGGACATGGCGCCAATGGCGGCGAGCTACACGCTGCTTCGCTGGTGGGAAGCGCCGGACCGGCAGGCCTTCATCGCCGAACACTCCCCGGAGATCCGCGCGGTGGCCACGCGGGGCGAGCTGGGCGCGAGCGCCGAGCTGATTGCCTCCCTGCCCAGGCTGGAGCTGGTCGCCTGCTACGGCGTGGGCACCGACGGCATCGACCTTGCGGCCTGCCGCGCGCGCGGCATCCGCGTCACGAACACACCCGACGTGCTCAACGGCGACGTGGCCGACCTCGCCGTGGGCCTCACGCTCGCGCTGCAGCGGCGCATTCCGGCCGGCGACCGCTTCGTGCGCAGCGGCGAATGGGCCAAGGGCCCGATGCCGCTGGCCACGCGCGTCTTCGGCCAGCGCGTGGGCATTGCCGGTTTCGGGCGCATCGGCAGCACCATCGCGCGGCGGCTCTCGGGCTTCGAGATGGAGCTGGGGTACTTCAGCCGCACGGCGCGCGAAGACAGTCCGCTGCGCCACTTCAACAGCCTCACGGCCATGGCCGAATGGTGCGACGTGCTCATCGTCATCCTGCCCGGCGGCGAGGCCACGCGCGGCATCGTCGACGCCGAGGTGCTGCAGGCGCTCGGCCCCAAGGGCTGGCTGGTGAATGTGTCGCGCGGCACCACGGTGGACGAGGGCGCGCTGCTGCAGGCGCTCGAGCAGCGCGCCATCGCAGGCGCGGCGCTCGACGTGTTCCTGAACGAGCCCCGCATCGACCCGCGCTTTGCGGCGCTCGACAATGTGGTGCTGCATCCGCACCATGGCAGCGGCACCGAGGAGACCCGCCGCGCCATGGGCGAACTGGTTCGCCGTAATCTGCAGGCCCACTTCGGTGGCCAGCCCCTCGTCACCCCGGTCGCCTGAAGGCCTGAAGGAGAACCCCATGCGTATGCGTTGTATGTGCCTCGTGATCCACGCCCCCGATGACCTGCGCCTGGAAGAACAGGACGCCGGAGACATCGGTCCGGGCCAGGTGCTGGTGAAGGTTGGCATGGGCGGCATCTGCGGCTCCGACCTGCATTACTTTCACAACGGCGGCTTCGGCACCGTGCGCATCAAGGAGCCGATGGTGCTGGGCCATGAAGTGGCCGGCACCGTGGTGGCCACGGCGCCCGGCGTCGACAGCGTGCGCATCGGCGACAAGGTGGCCATCAACCCGAGCCGCCCGTGCGGCGCCTGCAAGTTCTGCCTGGAGGGCCTGCCCAACCAGTGCCTCGACATGCGCTTCTACGGCAGCGCCATGCGCACGCCGCACGTTCAGGGCGCGTTCCGCAACATGCTGCTGTGCGAGGCCACGCAGTGCGTGAAGGTGGCGGCGCACGTGCCGCTGCGCCTCGCGGCGCTGGCCGAGCCATTCTCGGTGGGGCTGCATGGCGTGTCGCGCGCAGGCCCGCTCTTGGGTAAGCGCGTGCTGGTGTCGGGCTGCGGGCCCATCGGCGTGCTGGCCATTGCAGCCGCGCGTGCACACGGCGCGGCCGAGATCACCGCCACCGACGTGGTCGACGAGCCGCTCGCCTTCGCGCGCGCCATGGGCGCCGACCACACCATCAACGTCGCACAGGACAAGGCCTGGGTGTCGCGCTATTCGGCCGACAAGGGCACCTTCGACGTGATGCTCGAATGCTCGGGCAACGAGCGCGCCCTGCGCGACGGGCTGGAGGTCATGCGCCCGCGCGGCGTGGTGGTGCAGCTGGGCCTGGGCGGCGACGTGAGCATTCCGCAGAACATGGTGGTTGCGAAGGAACTCAGCATCTGCGGCTCGTTCCGCTTCCATGCGGAGTTCGCGCTGGCGGTGCGGCTCATCAACGAAGGGCGGGTCGACCTGTCGCCGGTCGTGTCGCACACCTTCCCGATGCAGCAGGCGCGCGAGGCCTTCGAGCTGGCAAGCGACCGCCAGCGCGCGATGAAGGTGCTGATCGACTTTGCCGACGCCGGCGCGGAAACCGCCGCGGCCTGATCGGTCTCAGGAGCTTTCCCGCTGCTCGATGCGAAACGGGATCAGCACCGTTTCCGCGGGCGGCCGGAGGCCTTCGCGGGCGCGGTCGATCACCCGCAGCAGCAGTTCGCCCGCGGCCCGCCCGATGCCCACGCAGTCCACCGCCACGGTGGTGATGCGCGGATGGCAGGCGCGGGCCACCTCGAAGTCGCCGAAGCCCGCGATCGCGATGCGGCCCGGCACGTCCCAGCCGCGGCGCTGGCATTCCATCAGCGCGCCGAAGGCCGAGAGGTCGGACACGCACATCACCGCATCCACGTCGGGCCATTGTCGGATCAGCTGCACCACGGCCTCGCCACCTTGCGCCATCGAGATGGGCGGCTGGCCGAAGCTGATGACGCGGCCATCGGGCAGCCCCAGTTCGCGGATCGCCTCGGCATAGCCGCGCTGCCGGTCGGCCCCACGGGTGTCGCGGTTCGAGGTGCCGCCGATAAAGGCGATGCGCCGGTAGCCCTGGGCGTGCAGGTGCCGCACCATCGCGGCGGCCGCTTGCGCGTTGGAGAAGCCCACCGTGTGCTCGATGGGCGTGGCGGGCAGGTCCCAGGTCTCGACCACCGGGATGCCGGCCGCCTGCAGCATGGCGCGTGCGGCGGGCGTGTGGGCGCCTCCGGTGAGGATCACGCCCTCGGGGCGGCGCGCGAGCATCGCCCGGACAAGGCGCTCTTCCGTCTCCACCCGGTAGTCGGTGTAGCCCAGCAGCAGCTGCAGCCCGCGCGCTTCCAGGGCGGCCGCAATGCCTTGTGCGGTCTCGGAAAAGTTGGAGTTGTTCAGCGACGGAATCAGCACCGCGACGAAGCCCGAGCGCTTGCTGGAGAAGGTGCGCGCGGTCTGGTCGATGACATAGCCCATCTCTTCGCAAGCCTGCAGGATGCGCTGGCGCAGCGCCTCCGAGGTCGCGCGGTCGCTGCCCGTGCGGCGGTTGAGCGCACGCGACACGGTCATCTTGGAGACGCCGACGCGCGCGGCGACGTCGGCCATCGTCGCCGGACGAGGCAGGGGGGCGGAGGCTTTGGTCGAGGGCAAGGGACTGGGTCTCTCTGGAATGCAGGTCCGAGGATAGGCGACGGATGGCTGGAAGAGAGAGCTTAGGTTACCGATATCGCGAAGCCGAGCCGGCGGGGGTAAGCCCCGTGCCGGATTTCCGTCTCGTTTGATACGATTTTTGCCAGAGCCGCCGGTTTCAACGGCGTTGGAGACAAGATGGGTCCGAGCATTTCACCGCGCGGCGCCGGCCAGGCGCTGTACCGCACCATGGTGCGCATCCGCGCCTTCGAGAATGCTGCGGAAGCGGCGAGCCAGGGCGGCGTGAGCGCCTATGGCCAGCAGGCCGCCGGCTCCGCCAAGGTGCGCGGACCGCTGCACCTCTCGACCGGACAGGAAGCCGTGCCGGCCGGCGTGTGCGCCCATCTGCGAACGAGCGACTACCTCACCTCCACCCACCGCGGCCACGGCCATACGCTGGCCAAGGGCGCGGACCTGACACGGATGATGTGCGAGCTGTTCGGCAAGGCCACCGGTTTCAACGGCGGCAAGGGCGGCTCGATGCACATCGCGGATTTTTCCGTCGGCATGCTGGGCGCGAACGGCGTGGTGGCGGCCGGCCTGCCGATTGCGGTGGGTGCGGCGCATGCGCAGAAGCTGCTTCAGAAAAGCGGCGACATCACCGTTTGCTTCTTCGGCGATGGAGCGATCAACCGCGGGCCCTTTCTCGAGGCGCTGAACTGGGCGCGCGTGTACGACCTGCCGGTGCTCTTCGTCTGCGAAGACAACCGCTGGAGCGCCACCACCGCGAGCGGCCCGATGACCGCCGGCGAAGGCGCGTCGGCACGCGCCGCCTCGATGGACATCGCGGCGACGCAGGTCGATGGAAACGATGTATTCGCAGTGCACGAGACTGCGGCAAGGCTGGTCGCCGAGGTGCGCGGCGGTGGCGGGCCGCGCCTGCTGCATGCGCTGACCTACCGGGTGAAGGGGCATGTGTCGGTCGACGTCGCGGCTTACCGTGATACGGCCGAACTGGCTGCCGCGCTCGAAACCGATCCGATCGCGCGGGCGCGCGGGCACCTCCTCTCGCACGGCGTCAGCGCCGCCACGCTCGATGCGATCGAGAACACGGCGCGCGACGAAGTCGATACCGCGCTGGCCGTGGCCGACGCGGCGCCCTGGCCCGAGCCCGGCGACGCCTTCGCGGACGTGCAGACCATCGGAGCTGGGCAATGGCACTGATGATGACGACGGACCTCAGCTATTCCGAAGCCGCCGTGCTCGCCGTCCAGCGCGAGATGGAAGCCGATCCGCGCGTGGTGGTGCTCGGCGAGGACGTGGGCCGCGGCGGCATCTTCGGCCAGTACAAGGGCCTGCAGCAGGCCTTCGGCGCCGAGCGCGTGATCGACACGCCGATCAGCGAGGCCGCGATCATGGGCGCGGGCGTGGGCATGGCGCTCGCGGGCCTGCGGCCCGTGGTGGAAATGCGCGTGGTCGACTTCGCGCTCTGCGGCATGGACGAGCTGGTGAACCAGGCCGCCAAGAACCGCTTCATGTTCGGCGGGCAGGGCCGGGTGCCGCTGGTGGCGCGCATGCCGGGCGGCATCTGGGATGCCTCGGCCGCGCAGCATTCGCAGTCGCTCGAGGCCTGGTTCGCGCACCTGCCGGGCGTGGTGGTGGTGAGCCCCGCGACGCCGCAGGACAACTACAGCCTGTTGCGCGCGGCGCTGCAATGCGGCGATCCGGTGGTCTACATCGAGCACAAGACGCTCTGGGGCCAACGCGGCGTAGTGAACGAGGACGTGGCTGTGCCGCTCGGCAAGGCGCGGCGCGTGCGCGAGGGCGACGCGCTCACGCTCGTGAGCTGGAGCAAGCAGATGCAGGCGTGCGCCGCGGCGTGCGACACGCTCGCGGCCGAAGGCATTGCGGTCGACCTGATCGACCTGCGCACGCTCTGGCCCTGGGACCGCGAAACGGTGCTCGCTTCGTGCGCGCGCACCGGGCGGCTGCTGGTGGTGCACGAGGCGGTGCAGGTGGCGGGCTTCGGCGCCGAAATTGCCGCCAGCGCCGCGGAGGCCACGGGCTGCCGGGTGGCGCGGCTGGGCGCGCCGCGCATTCCGGTCGGCTACGCACCGGTGCTCGAGGCGCAATCGCGCGTGGGCGCCGAAGCCATTGCGGCCGGCGCGAGAAAACTGCTGGGCTGAGCCGCCGCGCGCCATGGACCCGCTGTTCTTCAAGCTGGTGCGGGTGGTGAACCTCACGGCGCGCCCCTTTCATGAAAAGGTGGGCCGCGAGCATCACCTCACGCTGAACGAATGGCGCGTGATGGCAGTGCTTGGTGCAGAGCCCGGGCTCAACGCGACCCAGATTGCCGACCTCACCGGCCTCGACAAGATGGCGGTGAGCCGCGCCCAGGCCGGCCTGAGGCGCCACGGGCGCGTGCTGCGCCATGACGACCCCGCCGACCGGCGCCGCGGCCGGCTCTATCTCACGGCGGCCGGCAAGGCGCTGCACGAGATCGTCGGCGCGTCCGGCCGGCAGCGCGAAGCCGTGCTGTTCGAGGGCGTGACGGCCGACGAACTGGCCCGCCTCGACGCCACCCTGGACAAGCTCATTGCCGCCGTCCAGCGCGCCGACTGAGTCGTCAAGCCGCGAAGCCGCCGTCGATGTTGAGGCTGGCGCCCGTGACGAAACCGGCCTCGGGGCTGGCCAGGTAGGCCACCATGCCGGCGATTTCTTCGGGGCGCGCATGGCGGGCCAGCGCCATCAGGCCGTGCATGGCGGCGGCGTTAGGGCCGTCGACGGGGTTCATGTCGGTGTTCACCGGGCCGGGCTGCACGTTGTTCACCGTGATGCCGCGCGGGCCGAGGTCGCGCGCGAGGCCCTGCACCAGTCCCTTCAGTGCCGACTTGCTCATGGCATAGGCGCTGCCGCCGGGCCAGGGCATGCGCTCGGCGTTGGTGCTTCCGATGTTGATGATGCGGCCGCCTTCGCCCATGTGCCGCACGGCGGCCTTGGCGGCCACGAACACGGCGCGCACGTTGATGTCCAGCGTGCGGTCGAAATCCTCGAGCGAGAAATCTTCCAGGGTGCCGGGCAGGAACACGCCGGCGTTGTTGACGAGCACGTCGATGCGGCCGAGCGTGCGTGCGGCCTCGTCGATGCCGGCGGTGAGCGCGGCGGCGTCGGCGCTGTCGATCTTCAGCGCCAGCGCGCGGCCGCCCTCGGCTTCGATGCTGCGCACGAGTTCGTCGGCCGGGGCGCCGGAGCTGGCATAGCTGAAGGCGACGGCGGCGCCGTCTTCGACCAGGCGGCGCACGATGGCGGCGCCGATGCCGCGCGAACCGCCGGTGACGAAAGCGACTTTGCCCGCGAGGACAGGGGAGGGTGATTTGCCGAGAGACATGAGGATTTTCCTGTCGGTTTTGAGATGGAGACCTTCAGTGTCGTGATTCCATTACCTTTGCGGTAGCCGCCAATTAGCGCAATCAAATTCAACCCATGGTTGAAAATAGCGGTCCATGGAACCGCTCAATCACCTCGAGTCCTTCGTGCAGAGCGCGGAAGGCGGCAGCTTCTCGGCCGCGGCCCGGCGGCTTGGGCTCACGCCTGCCGCGGTCAGCAAGAACGTCGCGCGGCTGGAAACCCGGCTGGGCGTGCGGCTGTTCCAGCGCAGCACGCGCCGCCTCACGCTCACCGAAAGCGGCGAGCGATTCCTGGGCCAGATCGGGGGCGCGCTCGCCACCCTGCAAGACGCGGTGGCCGATATCTCGAAGGACAACGGCCAACCCGCTGGCACGCTCAAGGTGAGCATGGGCCAGGCGTTCGGGCGCGAGCACGTGCTGCCGATGATGGGCGACTTCCTCGCGCGCTACCCGTCGATCCTGCCGGACTGGCACTTCGACAACCAGCAGGTGGACCTGGTGGGCGAAGGCTTCGACGCGGCCATTGGCGGCGGCATCGAGTTGTCGCCCGGCATGGTGGCGCGGGAGCTGTCGCGCATTCACGTGGTGGCGGTGGCCGCCCCCGGCTATCTGGCGGGCCGCACGCTGCCCGCGCACCCGGCGGAGCTGGTGCGGTTCGACGCGCTGCTGCGCCGCTCCTCGCCCACGGGCCGCCTGCGCAGCTGGACGCTGCAGCACGCGGGCGGCGACCAGACCACGGTGGAACTGCCCCGCCCGCGCGCGATCTTCAACGACCCCGAAGCCATTGCGCATGCCGCGCTGATGGGGCTGGGCGTGGCCATGCTGCCGATGCCTTTCGTCGAGCGGGGCCTTCGCAGCGGCGAACTGGTGCGCCTGCTGCCCGAGTGGCATTTCGACGCGGGCGCCGTCTGGCTCTACTACCCGAGCAAGAAGCTGCTGCCCGCCAAGACGCGCGTCTTCATCGACTTCGTGCTGGAGCGTTTTCGCAGCGAGCGCTTCGCAGAGCGGATGCAGGTGGCATAGACCGGCACCACCGGGGTTTTTACTCGCGGCGCGCGAAGCCGTTCACCTGTACAAACGCGCGCATGACTTCTTCAACTTTCAAAACGAATCGGCGGGTAGCGCTTGCCGCTTCTGCGGCTGCCGCCATCGCCCTCGTGGCAACGCCCTCCTGGGCCCAGACCACCTGGCCGAACAAGCCGGTGCGCATCGTCGTGCCCTTTGCAGCGGGCGGCACCACCGACATCCTGGCGCGCGCCGTTGCGCCCGAGTTGTCGAAGGCCTTCGGCCAGCAGTTCATCGTCGACAACCGCGCCGGCGCGGGCGGCAACGTGGGCGCCGAGGTCGTGGCACGCGCGCCGAACGACGGCTATACGCTGCTGATGGGCACGGTCGGCACGCACGGCATCAACCGGGCGCTTTATCCCAAGCTGCCGTTCGACCCGATCAAGGACTTCGTGCCGATCACGCTGGTGGCGGCCGTTCCGAACGTCATGGAGATGAATGCCGACAAGGCAAAGGCATTGAACATCCGCAACGTGCAGGACTTCATCAAGTACGCCAAGGCCAATCCGGGCAAGCTCAACATGGCGTCGAGCGGCAGCGGCACCTCGATCCACCTGGCGGGCGAGCTCTTCAAGAGCATGACCGGCACCTTCATGGCGCACATCCCGTACAAGGGATCGGGCCCGGCGCTGCTCGACATGGTGGGTGGCAATGCAGACGTGATGTTTGACAACCTGCCCTCGTCGATGGCGCAGATCAAGGGCGGCAAGCTCACGGCCCTGGCCGTGACCAGCGCCCAGCGCTCGCCCGCGCTGCCTGACCTTCCGACGGTCGAGGAAGCGGGCGGCCCGGCGCTCAAGGGGTATGAAGCCAGCTCGTGGTTCGGCCTGCTGGCGCCCGCCGGCACCTCGCCCGACATCGTGAACCGGATCCAGCAGGAGGTGGCCAAGTCGCTTGCGACACCCGCCATCAAGGAAAAGATGCTGGCTCAGGGCGCGATTCCGAGCGGCAACACGCCGGCCGAATTCACCAAGCTGATTGCCAGCGAGCACGTGAAGTGGGCGAAGGTGGTGAAGGACTCCGGCGCAAAAGTCGACTGACGCTCAGGTCTTCCAGGTAACGTCTTTTTTCTCGGCCAGCGAGTCCCTCAGCATGTGGAGCAGGGGGGCTGCGCGCTGGTGCAATCCCACGTGCTGCTTCTCAGCCTCGGCGGCGTGGCCTTCGACGGCGTAGTCGTCGTTATTGTGGGGATTGCTGGCTTCGCGTGCCAGCGCGGATTCGAGCGCCGCAATGGCAGCGGGAATCTGCTCGACGGTGACGATGCCTTTGGGCGCGATGTCCTTGCCGATGATGTCGAACAGCTGGCGCGCGTGCACCTCGAGCATCACGAAGTCAGGGGAGGCGCGGGACTGGAATCGGTACAGCATGATTGTTTTCACTCACTTGTAGATGTAGTCACGGGCAAAAGGGTACACCGATTGGGCGCCGCGCAAAACACCGTGCTCGACCCTGCCGTCGGGCTTGGTGGAAAGCATCTGGTGCAGTGAGATCCAGCCTTGTTCGAAGCTCATGGCGGAGCCCGCCAGATAGAGGCGGTAGGCGCGCAGGATGCGCTCCGCGTTCTCGCCCTGCCGCCCACCCGCACGCGCGAGCACCTCGCGCGCCGTTCCGAGCTGCCCCTCGAGCGCGTCGGACCAGGCCCATAGCGTGCGCGCGTAGTGCGGGCGCAGGCTCTCGGTGTCGACCATCTCCAGGCCCGCGGCGGCCGTCTCGCGCAGCACGTGCGTCACGTGCAGGAGTTCGCCGCCCGGGAAGATGTACTTCTCGATGAAATCGCCCATGCCCGCGCCCAGCTGCCGGTAGTCGAGCTGGCCCGAGGTGATGCCGTGGTTCAGGACCAGGCCGCCGGGCTTCAAGAGCGAATGGATCTTGCGGAAGTACGTGGGCATGTTGGCCGCGCCCACGTGCTCGAACATGCCGACCGACGAGATCTTGTCGAAAGGCGCGTCGGCGGAAAGCTCGCGGTAGTCGCGCAGCTCCACGCGCACGCGGTCCTGCAGGCCCTTTTCCTCGATCAGCTGCCGCACATGCGCATGCTGGTTCTTCGACAGGGTGATGCCGGTGGCGTCGACGCCGTAGTGCTCCGCCGCCCACAGCAGCAGCCCGCCCCAGCCGGAGCCGATGTCCAGAAAACGCTCGCCGGGCTGCAGCATCAGCTTGCGGCAGATGTGGTCGAGCTTGGCTTCCTGCGCCTGTGCCAAGGTCAGCTCGGGAGTGCGAAAGTACGCGCACGAATACACCCGGCGCGGGTCGAGCCACAGCGCGTAGAAGTCGTCGGAAACGTCGTAGTGGAACTGGATCTGCTCCGCATCCTTGTTCAACGAATGGGAGCCGCGGGACTTGGCCAGGCGCAGCAGGCGGGTCCACCAGGCGGTGTCGGTCTCGGCGGGGTTGCCGGGCAGCATGCCGACCGTCGCATCGATCAGGTCGCGCATCGCGCCCTCGATCTGCACCTTGCCCTCCACGTAGGCCTCGCCGATGGCGCCCACCTGGTGCGCCGCCAGCTTGGCCAGCGCCGACCACTCGCTGAACGCCAGCGTCACGCGCGACCCCGGCTTGGCCACTCTTCGGCCGTCGGGCAATTCCAGCGCGATGGGCACGGGCAGCGACGCAAGCTGCGACTCGATCTTGGGTATCAAGCTTTGCATGGTGAGCCCATGGTATTGATTTTTTCGGTTTTTTGCATGACATCACACGACTTGCTGGGTACCCCTGTGGTATGACCCCGTTGACACCAGATTGTTTATGCTTAAACTATTCAACCATGAACAGCCTCACCGCCGGCCTTTCCGCCGCACCCGCCATGGACCTTCAACGCATCCTGTGCATCGGCGGCGGCCCCGCGGGCCTCTACTTCGCCTTGCTGATGAAGGCGCGCAAGCCGGCGCTCGAAATCACCGTGGTGGAGCGCAACCGCCCTTTCGACACCTTCGGCTGGGGCGTGGTGCTGAGCGACCAGACGCTCGCCAACCTGGCCGCGGCCGACGCCGAAACCGCGTCGCTCATCGGCCATGAGTTCCACCACTGGGACGACATCCAGGTGTTCTTCAAGGGGCGGCAGGTGCGCTCGGGCGGCCACGGCTTCTGCGGCATCGGCCGCAAGCGGCTCTTGAACATCTTGCAGGAGCGCTGCCTGGCGCTCGGCGTGAAGCTGGTCTTCGAAACCGACGCCACCGACGACCAGGCCATGGCCGCCCAGTACAACGCCGACCTGGTGATTGCCAGCGACGGCCTCAACAGCCGCATCCGCCAGCGCTACGCCGATGTGTTCAAGCCCGACATCGACCTGCGCAACTGCCGCTTCGTGTGGCTCGGCACGCACCAGACCTTCGACGCCTTCACCTTCGCCTTCGAACAGACCGAGCACGGCTGGTTCCAGGCCCACGCCTACCAGTTCGACGACAAGACCTCGACCTTCATCGTCGAGACGCCCGAGGCGGTGTGGAAGGCCCACGGCCTGGACCAGATGGAGCAGCCCGAGGCCATCGCCTTCTGCGAGAAACTGTTTGCCAAATACCTGGGCGGCCACCCGCTCATCAGCAACGCCACGCACCTTCGCGGCTCGGCCAACTGGATCCGCTTTCCGCGCGTGGTGTGCGAACGCTGGACGCACCGCATCGACGTGGAAGGCCGCTCGGTGCCCGTGGTGCTGATGGGCGATGCGGCGCACACGGCGCACTTCTCGATCGGTTCGGGCACCAAGCTCGCGCTCGAGGACGCGATCGACCTGGCGAACGAGTTCGAGCGCGGCGGCACGGTCGACCATGTGCTCGAAGGCTACGAGGCGCGCCGCAGCGTCGAGGTGCTCAAGATCCAGAACGCGGCACGCAACTCGACCGAGTGGTTCGAGAACGTGCCTCGCTACACCGGCATGCAGATCGAGCAGTTCGCCTATTCGCTGCTCACGCGCTCGCAGCGCATCAGCCACGAGAACCTGCGCGTGCGCGACACCGAATGGCTCGGCGGCTACGAGCGGTGGCTCGCCGGGGGCACGCCCGTGGCGCCCATGCTGATGCCGTTCACGGTGCGCGGCCTCACGCTGAAGAACCGCATCCTGGTGTCGCCGATGGCCACCTACAGCGCGGTCGACGGCGTGCCGCAGGATTTTCTGCTGGTGCACCTGGGCGCGCGCGCGCTCGGCGGCGCCGCGATGGTGTGCGTCGAAATGACCAGCCCGACGCCGGAGGGGCGCATCACCCCCGGCTGCACGGGTCTGTACAACGACACGCAGCAGGCGGCGTTCAAGCGCATCGTCGACTTCGTGCACACGCAGTCGAGCGCGAAGATCGCCATGCAGCTCGGCCACAGCGGCCCCAAGGGCTCCACCCGCGTGGGCTGGGAAGGCACCGACGAGCCGCTCGAAAGCGGCAACTGGCCGCTGCTGGCCGCGAGCCCGGTCGCGTATGGCGAACAGAACCAGCTGCCGGCCGCGATGACGCGCGAGCAGATGGACACCATGCGCGAGCGGTTCGTGGATTCCACGCGCCGCGCAGCCGAATGCGGCTTCGACTGGCTCGAGCTGCACTGCGCGCACGGCTACCTGCTGTCGGCCTTCATCAGCCCCCTTACCAACCAGCGCACCGACGAGTACGGCGGCGGCATCGAGGCTCGCTGCCGCTATCCGCTCGAGGTGTTCCGCGCGATGCGCGCCGTGTGGCCGGCCGACAAGCCGATGAGCGTGCGCATCTCGGCGCACGACTGGGCACCCGGCGGCAACACGGATGCCGATGCGGTCGTGGTGGCGCGCCTCTTCAAGGAAGCCGGCGCCGATTTCATCGACGTGTCTTCCGGCCAGACCACGCGCGCGGCCAAGCCGGTGTACGGCCGCATGTACCAGACGCCGTTCTCGGACCGCATCCGCAATGAGGTCGGCATTGCGACCATCGCGGTCGGCGCCATCACCGACGCCGACCAGGCCAACAGCATCATCGCGGCCGGCCGCGCCGACTTGTGCGCCATCGCGCGCCCGCACCTCGCGGATCCCGCCTGGACATTGCACGAAGCCGCCAAGCTGCAAAGCCGCGATGTCGACTGGCCCAAGCAATACCTGAGCGGACGCGACCAGCTCTACCGCGAGATCGCCAAGCAGCAGCAGATGGCCGCAGCCGCGAATGCGGCGCTGGCGGCGCGGAACACCGAGGAGACACACTGAAATGAAACCCCCGCGCTCATCGCTTCGCGTATCGCTGCCCCCCGAGGGGGCGCGTCAGTGCCTTCGGGCGGCCGGGCGCCACTGACATGGACCTCGAAGCACGCGCCCATAGCGAGCACCCCGAGGCCCTGCGCCTCTGGCTGCGGCTCCTCACCTGCACCCAGTTGATCGAGAAGCAGGTGCGCAACGAACTGCGCTCGCAGTTTTCGACCACGCTGCCGCGCTTCGACCTGATGTCGCAGCTCGAACGCTCCCCCGATGGCCTGAAGATGAACGAACTCTCGCGCCGCATGATGGTGACGGGCGGCAACGTCACCGGCATCACCGACCAGCTGGTGACCGAGGGACTGGTCGAGCGCATCAACGTCGAGGGCGACCGCCGTGCCTGGCGCGTGCGGCTCACCGCCCGCGGCCGCAAACTATTCAACGACATGGCGCAGCAGCACGAGGACTGGATCGTCGATGCGTTCGCGGGCCTCAGCGCCAAGGAGATCGCGCAGCTTCACAAGCTGCTCGGCAAGGTCAAGCAACACTCACACAGCCAGATGGCGGAGGCCGAATGAAGCACTACATCGGCGCGGGCAATCCCATGCGCGCGCAATTCGAGGCCAAGGCGCCTTATGAGGCCAGGCACTTCGCGTGGAGCTACGAGGCCGGCGTCGGCACCATCACGCTGAACCGGCCCGAGCGCAAGAACCCGCTCACCTTCGACTCTTACGCCGAGCTGCGCGACCTGTTTCGCGCGCTGACGTATGCGACTGACGTGAAGGCCGTCGTGATCACCGGCGCGGGCGGCAACTTCTGCTCGGGCGGCGACGTGCACGAGATCATCGGCCCGCTCACCACGATGCGCATGCCCGAGTTGCTCGAGTTCACGCGCATGACGGGCGACCTGGTGAAGGCCATCCGCCATTGCCCGCAGCCCATCGTCGGGGCGATCGACGGCGTGTGCGCCGGTGCGGGCGCGATGATCGCGCTGGCTTGCGATCTTCGCTATGGTTCTCCTTCGACGCGCACGGCTTTCTTGTTCACCCGCGTGGGCCTTGCCGGCGCCGACATGGGCGCCTGCGCGCTGCTGCCGCGCGTGATCGGCCAGGGCCGCGCCTCGGAGCTGCTGTTCACCGGCCGCGCGATGACGGCGCAGGAAGGCCAGGCCTGGGGCTTCTTCAATGCGCTGCACGAAAGCGATGCATTGCTCGAAGCCGCCACCAAGGTGGCGCGCGAACTGGCCGAAGGCCCGAGCTTCGCGCACGGCATGACCAAGACCATGCTGTCGCAGGAATGGTCGATGACCATCGACCAGGCCATCGAGGCCGAAGCGCAGGCGCAGGCGATCTGCATGCAGACCGAAGACTTCAAGCGCGCCTATGAAGCCTTTGCCGCCAAGCGCAAGCCTGTGTTCGGTGGGGACTGACGCCATGATGACGAAGATTCCCGCACCGCCTTCGACAGCGCACCTCGCGCTGCCGTTCTTCGACGACGCCCACCAGGCGCTTGCACGCGACCTGCTGCCCTGGTGCGCAGCCCAGGAGGTGGATGAGCGCGACGACCGCGCCGCTTGCCGCGAATGGGTGCGCCGCCTCGGCGATGGCGGCTGGCTGCGCTATGCCGTGCCCGGCAGCGCGGGCGGCGCGCTGGAACGCCTCGATTCGCGCGCGCTGGTGCTGCTGCGCGAGACGCTCGGCTACCACTCGCCGCTGGCCGACTTCGCGTTTGCGATGCAGGGCCTGGGCAGCGGCGCGATCACGCTCGCGGGCACGCCCGATCAGCAATCGCACTACCTCACGTCCGTCGGCAAGGGCGGCAGGATCGCCGCCTTCGCGCTCAGCGAACCCGAGGCCGGTTCGGACGTGGCCGCCATGGCCATGCGCGCAGAGGCCACGGCCGACGGATGGCGCCTGCATGGCGAAAAGACCTGGATCAGCAACGGCGGCATCGCCGACTTCTATTGCGTGTTCGCGAAGACGGAGCCGGCGGCCGGCACGCGCGGCATCACCGCGTTCATCGTCGATGCGAAGACGGCCGGTCTCGATACGTCCGAGCACATCGACGTGATGGCGCCGCACCCGCTTGCCACCTTGCGCTTCGAGAACTGCATCGTGCCGCGCACGGCGCAGCTCGGCGAGCTCAACGGCGGCTTCAAGCTGGCAATGCGCACGCTCGACATCTTCCGCGCGTCGGTGGCGGGTGCCGCGCTCGGCATGGGCCGCCGCGCACTCGCCGAGGCGATTGCGCATGCGAAGGGCCGGCGCATGTTCGGGCAGACGCTGGCCGACTTCCAGCTCACCCAGGCCAAGCTCGGCGAGATGGCGGCGCTGATCGACAGTGCCGCCTTGCTCACCTACCGCGCGGCGTGGATGCGCGATGACGCCGAACAGCGCGGCGCCCCCCCGGTAGGCGACGTGTCGGCTGCCGCGGCCATGGCCAAGATGTGCGCCACCGAGAACGCAAGCCGCGTGATCGACATGGCACTGCAGATGCACGGCGGCCTTGGCGTGAAGGTCGGCACGAAGATCGAGAGCCTCTACCGCGACATCCGCTCGCTGCGCATTTACGAAGGCGCGACGGAAGTTCAACAACTGATCATTGGCAAATCCGTTCTGCGGGGATAAACACCGTGTCTGCACAAGTCGACCGCTTCGTTCACGACCGCCTGCCGCCCGCCGAGCAGTTGCCGGTCTTCCGCTACGACCTGCCGGAGTTGCAGCTGCCCGATCAGCTGAACCTGGTCGAGGAGCTGCTGGACAAGGCACCCGCCAAGGGGTTCGGCGACAAGCCGATGCTGCGTTCCCCCACCGGTACGCTGACGTATTCGCAGGCCGCCGTCGAAGTCAACCGCATCGCGCAGGTACTGGTCGAAGACCTGGGCCTCGTGCCCGGCAATCGCGTGCTGCTGCGCGGCGGCAATTCGGTGTCCATGGCCTTGTCGTGGCTCGCCGTGGTGAAGGCCGGCTTGATCGCGGTGGCCACCATGCCGCTGCTGCGCGCCAAGGAACTGGGCGAGATCATCGAGAAGGCCCGCCCCGTGGCGGCGCTGTGCGACGGCCGGCTGCTCGACGAGCTGGTGCTCGCGCAGCGCGAACATCCAGTGCTTGCCACGGTGGTGGCGTTCAACAAGCCCGACGCGCCCGATTCGTTGTCGGCACGCGCGGCCGGCAAGAGCGGCGTGTTCACCGCATGCCCCACGGCGTCGGACGACATCGCCCTGCTCGCTTTCACTTCCGGCACCACGGGCAAGCCCAAGGCACCGGTCACCACGCACCGCGACGTGCTGGCGATGTGCGAAACCTGGCCGCGCCACGTGCTGAAGGCGCAAAGCGACGACATCGTGATCGGCTCGCCGCCGCTGGCCTTCACGTTCGGACTCGGCGGACTGCTGGTGTTTCCGATGTGGGCCGGCGCTTCCGTGTACTTTGCCGATGCGCCCTTCACGCCCGAAGGGTTGGTGAAGCTCATCAACGAAGTTGGCGCGACGATCTGCTACACCGCGCCCACCTTCTATCGCCAGATGGCGCCCTTCGTCCGGCAGCACGGCGCGCCGAGCCTGCGCATCTGCGTGAGCGCCGGCGAGGCGCTGCCCGACGCCACGCGGCAGCTCTGGAAGGAAGCCACCGGCATCGAGATGCTCGACGGCATCGGCGGCACCGAGGTGTTCCACATCTACATCTCCGCCGCGGGCGACGAGGTTCGCCGCGGCGCGGTCGGCAAGGTGGTGCCGGGCTTCACGGCGAAGGTGGTGGACAACCAGGGCAACGAGGTGCCGCGCGGCACGGTCGGCAAGCTGGCGCTGCAGGGGCCGGTGGGCTGCCGCTATCTCGACGATCCGCGCCAGGCCGATTATGTGAAGAACGGCTGGAACTACCCCGGCGATTCGTTCGTGCAGGACGACGACGGCTACTTCTTCTACCAGGCACGCGCCGACGACATGATCATCACCGCCGGCTACAACGTCGGCGGGCCGGAGGTGGAGGATGCACTGCTCAAGCACCCGGCCGTGGCCGAGTGCGGCGTGATCGGCAAGCCGGATCCCGACCGCGGCATGATCGTGAAGGCCTTCTGTGTATTGAAACCCGGCCATGAAGGCGATGCGGCACTCGTCAAGGCGCTGCAGGACCACGTGAAAGCCACCATCGCGCCATTCAAATACCCGCGGGAGATCGAATTCGTGACGGTGCTGCCACGCACTGAGACCGGCAAGCTCCAGCGCTTCAAACTGAGACAACTCGACCACACCACATCATGATGAACAAACTCTTGCAGCCACCAGGCTGGTTGCCCCCCAAGGGCTATGCGAATGGCGTGGCCGCGCGCGGCACCATGGTGTTCGTCGGCGGACAGATCGGCTGGAATGCGCAGCAGCAATTCGAATCGGACGACTTCATCGACCAATGCGGCCTGGCGCTGCGCAACATTGCCGAGGTGCTGCGCGAAGCCGGCGCCGGCCCCGAGCACATGGTTCGCATGACCTGGTACGTGACGGACCGCGACGAGTACAGCCGCCGGCTGGCGGAACTCGGACCCGTGTACCGTGATGCCATGGGGCGCAACTTCCCGGCCATGACCTGCGTGCAGGTGGCGGCGCTGGTCGAGCCGCGCGCCAAGATCGAGATCGAGGTCACGGCGGTCATCCCGGACTGACGCAAACTCGACCCATAAAAAAAGCCCTCTTCGCGAGGGCATTTTTTTATTTGAATTCTTCGACCCAAGAAAAAAGGCCCTTTGAAATTCAAAGGGCCTTTTAAATTGGTTGCGCGAGCAAGATTTGAACTTGCGACCTTTGGGTTATGAGCCCAACGAGCTACCAGGCTGCTCCATCGCGCGGCAAGATGGAATTATACCTTATTCAGCAGCGCCTTGCTCGGCGGCTTCTTCTTTAATTTCAGGACGATCGACCAGTTCGACCAGTGCCATGGGTGCATTGTCGCCAACGCGGAAACCCATCTTCAGGATGCGGGTGTAGCCGCCCGGACGCGCTGCGAAACGCGGGCCGAGTTCGCCGAAGAGCTTGACGACGCTGTCGCGGTCGCGCAGGCGGTCGAAGGCCAGGCGCTTGTTGGCAACCGTGGGCTTCTTGGCGAGCGTGATCATCGGTTCGATGACGCGGCGCAGTTCCTTGGCCTTGGGGACCGTGGTCTTGATGACTTCGTGCTCGATGAGCGAATTCATCATGTTCTGCAGCATCGCAAGGCGGTGCGAGCTGGTGCGGTTGAGTTTGCGGAGTCCGTGTCCGTGACGCATGGTGCTTTCCTTTACTTTATTAAACAGGCAGCCGTATCAGGTACTGCCCGGTGCACGGGCCCTCGTGGGCCCACTTCTTCAAAAAATCAACGCTTGTCGAGGCCGGCCGGCGGCCAGCTTTCGAGCTTCATACCCAAGGTCAGGCCGCGCGAGGCAAGCACTTCCTTGATTTCGTTGAGCGACTTGCGACCCAGGTTCGGGGTCTTGAGCAGCTCGTTCTCGGTGCGCTGGATCAGGTCGCCGATGTAGTAGATGTTTTCGGCCTTCAGGCAGTTGGCCGAACGCACGGTCAGTTCGAGTTCGTCGACAGGGCGCAGCAGGATCGGGTCGAATTGCTGTGCGCTGCGCGGTGCCGGCGTATCGAACGCAGCCAGTTCGCCGCCTTCGAGCTGTGCGAACACGGCCAGTTGCTCGACCAGGATTTTAGCCGAGGCGCGCACGGCGTCTTCGGCGGTGATCGCGCCGTTGGTTTCGATCTCGACCAGCAGCTTGTCCAGATCGGTGCGCTGTTCGACGCGGGCGCTTTCGACCGTGTAGCTCACGCGCTTCACGGGCGAGAACGAAGCGTCCAGGACGATGCGGCCAATCGACTTGGTCGGCTCGTCGGCGTAGCGGCGCATCGTGCCGGGCACATAGCCGCGGCCCTTTTCGACCTTGATCTGCATGTCGAGCTTGCCGCCTTGCGACAGGTGCGCGATCACGTGGTCGGGGTTGATGATCTCGACGTCGTGCGGGGTCTGGATGTCCGACGCCAGGACCGGGCCTTCGCCGTCCTTGCGCAGGCTCAGCGTGACTTCGTCGCGGTTGTGGAGCTTGAACACCACGCCCTTGAGGTTCAGAAGGATGTTGACGACATCTTCCTGCACGCCGTCGATCGACGAGTACTCATGCAGAACGCCGGCGATCGTGACTTCAGTGGCCGAATAACCGACCATCGACGACAGCAGAACGCGACGCAGCGCGTTGCCGAGCGTGTGGCCGTAGCCTCGCTCGAAAGGCTCGAGCGTGACCTTGGCCTTGTTGGCGGCAAGTTGCTCGACCTGAATGGTCTTGGGTTTCAGCAGGGTGGTTTGCATGCAGACTTCCTCTCAATACCCCCGGCTCGTTACACCGGTAAGGCTGGTGAAGCACCCGTCGAGAGTGCCTCCCGATGGGAACAAAAAATTCAAGTTCGTGCCGCGCGAAGCGGCACGTTATCGTCTGTTTAGCGCGAGTACAGTTCGACGATCAGCGATTCGTTGATGTCGGCTGCGAATTCGTCGCGATCGGGCACCTTCTTGAAGGTGCCTTCGGCCTTGTCGGCATTCACTTCGACCCAGGCCGGGATACCGACTTGTTGGGCGAGCTGGAGCGCTTCGGCAATGCGGGTCTGCTTCTTCGACTTGTCGCGAACGGCGATCACGTCGCCGGTCTTCACCAGGTACGACGGGATGTTGACCGACTGGCCATTCACCGTGATCGCCTTGTGCGACACGAGCTGGCGTGCTTCGGCGCGCGTCGAGCCGAAGCCCATGCGGTAGACGACGTTGTCCAGGCGCGATTCGAGGATGAACAGCAGGTTGGCGCCCGTGTTGCCACGGCGGCGATCGGCTTCTTCGAAGTAGCGGCGGAACTGCTTCTCGAGCACGCCGTACATGCGCTTGACCTTCTGCTTTTCGCGCAGCTGCAGGCCGTAGTCGGAGGTGCGCTGACCCGAAGTGCGGCCGTGCTGGCCGGGCTTGGAATCGAACTTGGCCTTGTCCTGGATGGAGCGGCGGGCGCTCTTCAGGAACAGGTCGGTGCCTTCACGGCGGGAGAGTTTGGCCTTGGGGCCGAGGTAGCGTGCCACGAGTTTTCCTTTGTGTCATCTGCCGCAGTTGCCTGCGGGAGCCATCGGCGCGGACGCGGATGGCGGTGGGCTTAGTAAAAAAACAAATGCGCAGCCGCTCAAAAGCCGGCTGCGCCTTGCGGACTGACGATCAGATGCGGCGACGCTTCTGGGGACGGCAGCCGTTGTGCGGAACGGGCGTCACGTCGGCAATGGAATTGATCCGGATGCCGAGCGCAGCCAGTGCGCGCACCGACGATTCGCGACCGGGGCCCGGGCCCTTGATCTCGACGTCGAGGTTCTTGATGCCTTGTTCGACCGCAGCACGGCCGGCCACTTCGGAAGCCACCTGCGCAGCGAACGGCGTCGACTTGCGCGAGCCCTTGAAGCCCTGGCCACCCGACGAAGCCCACGACAGGGCGTTGCCCTGGCGATCGGTGATCGTGATGATGGTGTTGTTGAACGAGGCATGCACGTGGGCGATGCCGTCCGCAACGTTCTTGCGAACCTTCTTGCGAACGCGCTGTGCGGCGTTGTTTGCAGGTGCTTTAGCCATGCTGGTCTATCCTTATTTCTTCAGGGACTGCGCAGCCTTGCGCGGACCCTTGCGGGTGCGGGCATTGGTGCGCGTGCGCTGGCCGCGCATCGGCAGGCCGCGACGGTGACGGAAGCCGCGATAGCAGCCGATGTCCATCAAACGCTTGATGTTCATCGTCGTCTCGCGACGCAGATCGCCTTCGATGGTGAAGAGAGCGATCTGGTCGCGGATCTTTTCGAGATCGGCGTCGGTCAGATCCTTGATCTTCTTCGAATATTCGATGCCGCTCGCTTCGCAGATTTGACGGGCGCGCGTGCGACCGATGCCGAAGATGGCGGTCAGGCCGATTTCAGCGTGCTTGTGCGGCGGAATGTTGATGCCAGCAATACGTGCCATGTGCGTCCTCTAATACTCTTCAATCAACCCTGGCGCTGCTTGTGGCGCGGGTCGGTGCAAATCACACGCACCACACCTTTACGGCGGATGACCTTGCAATTACGGCAGATGGTTTTGACCGAAGCCGAAACTCTCATTTCATTCTCCTAAAACTGTTTAACGTGGCGGTACACCGCCCATACCCAAATTCTCAATACTGAAACTCACAGCCCTACGATGTCTTGAAGTTGGCCTTCTTCAGCAGCGATTCGTACTGCTGGGACATCATGTAGTTTTGCACCTGGGCCATGAAGTCCATCGTGACGACCACGATGATCAGCAGGGAGGTACCACCGAAGTAGAACGGCACGTTGTACTTCAGGATCAGGAACTCGGGCAGCAGGCAGACGAAGGTGATGTACACCGCGCCAGCCAACGTCAGGCGAACCAGAATCTTGTCGATATAGCGAGCGGTCTGGTCACCCGGACGAATGCCCGGAATGAAGGCACCGCTCTTCTTCAGGTTGTCGGCCGTTTCCTTGCTGTTGAACACGAGCGCCGTGTAGAAGAAGCAGAAGAAAACGATCGCGGCAGCGTACAGCAGCACATAGATCGGTTCGCCCGGGCGCAGTGCGCCGGCAATGTCCTTGATCCAGCGGAAACCACCTTCGCCGGTGCTGAACCAGCCGACCACCGTCGCGGGCAGCAGGATGATCGACGAGGCGAAGATCGGCGGAATCACACCGGCCATGTTCAGCTTCAAGGGCAGATGCGACGACTGGCCGCCATACACCTTGTTGCCGACCTGGCGCCGCGCATAGTTCACGAGGATCTTGCGCTGGCCGCGTTCGACGAACACCACGAAGTAGGTGACAAGCACCACGACCGCGATGATGAAGAGCGCAATGATCGGATTCATCGCACCGGTGGTCACCAGCGAAGCGAGGCCGCCGATGGCGTTCGGCAGACCGGCCGCGATACCTGCAAAGATCAGGATCGAGATGCCGTTGCCCAGGCCGCGTTCGGTGATCTGCTCGCCGAGCCACATCAGGAACATCGAACCTGCCGTGAGGCTCACCATCGCGGTCAGGCGGAAGCCGAAACCGGGAGCGATGACCAGGCCGGCCGACGATTCGAGGGCCACTGCAATGCTGAACGACTGGAACAGGGCCAGGCCCAGCGCGCCGTAGCGCGTGTACTGCGTGATCTTGCGGCGGCCGGCCTCGCCTTCCTTCTTCAATTGCTCGAAGGTCGGAAGCACGTAGGTCATCAGCTGCATGATGATCGACGCCGAGATGTACGGCATGATCCCCAACGCGAACACGGTGAAGCGCGACAGCGCCCCGCCCGAGAACATGTTGAACAGGCTCAGGATGCCGCCCTGCTGGCCCTGGAACAACGCAGCCAGCTGGTCCGGGTTGATACCCGGCACAGGAATGTGCGCGCCGATCCGGTAGACCACGAGCGCGAGCAGCAAAAAGACGAGCCGACGACGGAGGTCGCCGAACTTGCCTGTTTTTGCGATCGTTGCCGCGTTAGTTGCCACGAAGAACTTCTTTCAGTCCAGTGTGATCAGGCGACGCTGCCGCCGGCTGCTTCGATCGCAGCCTTGGCACCAGCGGTTGCACCCACGCCCGTCAGCTTGACGGCCTTGGTGAGTTCACCGGTCTTGACGACCTTGACCACCTTGGCGAGCTGGCCCACGAGGCCGGCTTGCTTGAGCGCCAGGACATCGACTTCGGCCAGGCCGAGCTGCTCGAGGGCAGTCAGCGTGACTTCAGCGTTGAACTTCAGCAGGTGCGACTTGAAGCCGCGCTTCGGCAGGCGACGCTGCAGCGGCATTTGACCGCCTTCGAAGCCGACCTTGTGGAAACCGCCTGCGCGCGACTTCTGGCCCTTGTGACCGCGACCTGCGGTCTTGCCGATACCGGAGCCGATACCGCGGCCGACACGGCGCTTGGCGTGCTTGGCGCCATCCGCCGGCTTGATGCCATTGAGTTCCATATCAGTCTCTCTTACAGAACTTTGACCAGATAACTGATCTTGTTGATCATGCCGCGCACCGCCGGGGTGTCTTGCAGCTCGCTCACGCTGTTGAGCTTGCGCAGGCCGAGGCCACGCACGGTCGCGCGATGCGATTCCTTGGTGCCAATCGGGCTCTTGACCAATTGCACCTTGAGGGTTTGTTGTTGCGTCGTCATTTGAATGCTTCCTTCAGCCTTGCGAGAGCTTGCGCTCAGGCGAAGATTTCTTCGACGGTCAGGCCGCGCTTGGCAGCCACTTCGGACGCGGTCGTCGAGTTCTTCAACCCGTCGAGCGTGGCGCGAACCATGTTGTAGGGGTTCGACGAACCATGGCTCTTGGCCACGATGTCGGTGATGCCCATGACTTCGAACACGGCGCGCATCGGGCCGCCGGCGATGATGCCGGTACCCTTCGGGGCGGGGATCATGACAACCGAGGCGGCGCCATGGTGACCCGTCACGCGGTGATGCAGCGTGCCGTTCTTGATCGAGATCTTGGCCAGGTTGCGGCGGGCCTCTTCCATCGCCTTTTGCACGGCAGCAGGCACTTCCTTCGACTTGCCCTTGCCCATGCCGACGCGGCCTTCGCCGTCGCCCACGACGGTCAGTGCTGCGAAACCGAGGATACGACCACCCTTCACCACCTTGGTGACGCGGTTGATCGCGATCATCTTCTCGCGCAAACCGTCTTCAGGGCCTTCGTTCTGCGTTCTTGCTTGAATCTTTGCCATTTTGAATCTCGTGTCCGGTTAGAACTGCAGACCGGCTTCGCGAGCCGCATCGGCCAGCGCCTTGACGCGGCCGTGGTACGCAAAACCTGCGCGGTCGAAGGCGACCTTCTCGACGCCGGCAGCCTTCGCCTTTTCGGCGATGCGCTTGCCGATGGCCGTTGCAGCGGCGGCATTGCCGCCCTTGCCCGAGCCGCCGAGTGCGGTGCGCACTTCGGCTTCGGCCGTCGATGCGGTGGCGATCACCTTGGTGCCGTCGTCGGAGATGACGGTGGCGTAGATGTGCAGGTTGGTGCGGTTCACCGTCAGACGGGCCACGCCCTGCGTCGCGATGCGGATGCGGGTCTGGCGCGAGCGGCGAAGACGCTGTGCTTTTTTGGTCAACATCATTTTGCTGCCCCTTACTTCTTCTTGGTCTCTTTGATCACGATCTTCTCGTCCGAATAACGGATGCCCTTGCCCTTGTAAGGCTCAGGCGGACGAACAGCGCGGATCTCAGCGGCGATTTGACCAACGCGCTGACGGTCAGCACCCTTGATCACGATTTCGGTCGGGGTCGCGGTGGCCACCGTGATGCCTTGGGGCATGTCGATGTTGACCGGGTGCGAATAACCGACTTGCAGGTTCAACTTGTTGTTGGAGGCTGCAGCCTTGTAGCCGACGCCGACCAGGTTGAGCTTCTTCTCGAAGCCCTTGGTCACGCCAACCACCATGTTGTTCACCAGCTGACGGATCGTGCCGCTCATCGCGTTCGCTTCACGCGACTCGTTGGCGGGCTCGAAATTCAGCTTGCCGTCATTGCTGACGACCTTGACCAGGGCATTGCGTGCGAGGTTGAGCGTGCCGCCCGTGCCCTTGACGCTGATCTGGTCTTCCTTGATCGACACATCCACGCCTGCGGGGATGGTGATCGGCATTTTTCCTACTCGGGACATTTCAGTTACTCCTCGATGTCTCGGTTAGGCGACGTAGCACAGCACTTCGCCACCGACACCGGTAGCGCGTGCCTTGCGGTCCGTCATCACGCCCTTGGGGGTCGTGACGATCGCAACGCCGAGGCCGTTCTGGACTTGCGGAATGGAAGCACTGGCCTTGTAGACGCGCAGGCCGGGACGGCTCACGCGCTCGATGCGCTCGATGACCGGACGGCCAGCGTAGTACTTCAGGGTGATGACGAGTTCGGACTTGCCGTCTTCGGTCTTGACCTGGAAACCGTCGATATAGCCCTCGTCCTTCAGGACCTGCGAGATCGCGATCTTCACCTTGGAAGACGGGACCGACACAGTGGGCTTCGCCACCATCTGCGCGTTACGGATACGCGTCAGCAGGTCGGCAATGGGATCACTCATGCTCATGTTGTTTGCTCCTGCCTGGCTTACCAGCTGGCCTTGGTGACACCGGGGATGTCGCCATTGAAAGCCAGTTCGCGGATCTTGGCGCGGGCCAGACCGAATTGACGGAAGGTGCCACGGGGGCGACCGGTGATTTCGCAGCGGTTGCGCTGACGCGTGGGGTTCGCGTTGCGCGGGAGCTTTTGCAGGCCCAGGCGGGCAGCAGCGCGCTCTTCGTCGCTCTTCTTCACGTCGTTGGAAATTGCCTTCAGTTCCGCGTGCTTCGCAGCGTACTTGGCGACCAGCTTGTCGCGCTTGAGTTCGCGCTGGATCAAAGATGCTTTAGCCACAGATCACCTCAGTTCTTGAACGGGAAACGGAAACCAGCGAGAAGCGCCTTGGCTTCTTCGTCGGTCTTGGCCGTCGTCGTGATGCTGATATTGAGACCGCGCAGGGCATCGACCTTGTCGTATTCGATCTCGGGGAAAATGATCTGTTCCTTGACGCCGATGTTGTAGTTGCCACGGCCGTCGAACGCACGGCCGGAGATGCCGCGGAAGTCGCGAACACGCGGCAGCGCGATGGTCACGAAACGGTCCAGGAACTCATACATCTGCACGCCGCGCAGCGTGACCATGCAGCCGATGGGCTGGTTCTCGCGGATCTTGAAACCGGCGATGGCCTTCTTCGACTTGGTGACCACGGGCTTCTGGCCGGCGATCTTGGTCAGGTCGGCGACAGCGTTGTCGAGAACCTTCTTGTCGGCGACAGCTTCACCCACGCCCATGTTGAGCGTGATCTTGGTGAGGCGGGGGACCTGCATCGGCGACTTGTAGCCGAACTTTTCCGTCAGGTCTTTCGCGATCTTTTCGCGATAGTGTTGTTGGAGACGTGCCATGTGAGTACCTCTTAGGCGAACTTGATTTCGTCGCCGCTGGACTTGAAGACGCGAACAGCCACGCGCTTGCCGTCAGCACCCTGGGTGATCTTGATGCCCACGCGATCGGCCTTGCCGGTCGCGGCATTGAAGATCGCCACGTTGGATTGGTGGATGGGCATGGTCTTCTCGACGATGCCGCCGGTCGTACCCTTGAGGGGGTTCGGCTTGGCGTGCTTCTTGACGATGTTCACGCCCTCGACGACGAGGTGCGAATCGTCCTTGCGCAGCGAGACGGTGCCGCGCTTGCCTTTGTCGCGCCCGGCCAACACGATGACCTGGTCGCCTTTGCGAATCTTGTTCATGGCGTTGTTGTCCTTACAGAACTTCGGGGGCCAGCGACACGATCTTCATGAACTTTTCGGTGCGCAGCTCGCGCGTCACCGGTCCGAAGATGCGGGTGCCGATAGGCTCCAGCTTGGCGTTGAGCAACACGGCTGCGTTGCCATCGAATTTGACCAGGGAGCCGTCGGCGCGACGGATGCCCTTGGCGGTGCGGACCACCACTGCGCTGTAGATCTCGCCCTTCTTGACGCGACCACGCGGAGCGGCTTCCTTGATGCTGACCTTGATGACGTCGCCCACGCTGGCATAACGCCGCTTGGAGCCACCGAGCACCTTGATACACAGGACGGACTTCGCGCCTGTGTTGTCGGCCACTTCGAGCCGGGATTCAGTTTGGATCATTGCTAGTAGTTCCCAACTTGTACCGATGCGCCTCCGGGAGGGAAACGCTGCGGTCAGTCTTGGGCCCGTCGTCTGCACCTCGAACCACTCGAGGCACTTCCGCTTTGGGCTGAAAGCTTCGCCTTTTTTGAAGCGAAGCCTGCGATTGTTGCACGCAGGCCAAGGCATGTCAACTGCCTTCTGACGCGAAATGCACTGGAACTAGACTTGGCGGCGTGCGCACCGTCAATTCAGGCCCCATAGCTCCCGCGTCTCCCCTGCGCCGCGGGCTGCTGGCCAGCGCGGCCGCCGCGGCGGCGGGGCTGGGTGGACTGGTCGGCTGCGGCAGCCCGGTGATCCCATCTGCCACGGCGGTACGGTTGCGCCGCGTGGCCGAGGCGTACTGGCCGCACCGGCTGAATATACAAGGCACCACGGCAGGCGGCCTCTCCGGCATCGACTATGACACGGAAAGAAGTGAGTACATCCTTCTCAGCGATGACCGGTCAGACATGGACCCCGCCCGTTTCTATACCGCGCAATGGCCGGCGCCTTGGGTTCAGCCGCCCGAACCGAAAAGCGTCGTGCAGTTGCAACGCCCCGGCGGCGGCCCCTGGCTCGCGCGCCGCCGCGCCGAGCCCCGGACGCCCGTGCCCGACCCCGAAGCACTGCGCCTGCGGCCGGGCGCCGGCACCCTGCTTTGGACCAGCGAAGGCGACGTGGCTCGGGGCTTCGGGCCCGCTTTCTACGAATCGGCGCGCGACGGCCGCCTGCTGCGCGAATTTGCCTTGCCGGCCATGTTCAACGCCGATGTGTCGCAGCGCCGCGGCCCGCGCGACAACCTGGGCCTGGAGGGCCTGGCGCTGACGCCCGACGGCCGCCACGCCTGGCTGGCCATGGAAAACGCACTGATCCAGGACGGCCCCCTTCCCACCACCAAGGCGCCAGGCGGCCCCTGCCGGCTGACCCGGATGGACCTGGAAACCGGCCAGGCGACGCGCCAGATTGCCTATGTTCCCGACGCGATCCCGTTGCGGCCGCTGATTCCCGGCAGCTACGCCGACAACGGCATCAGCGAGGTCCTGATGCTCGATGCCGACCGCATGCTGGTGCTGGAGCGCGCCTATGCCACGGGCGCCGGAAACTCGCTGCGCCTCTACGAGATCGATACCCGCGACGCCACCGACGTGCTGGAGAGCGATACGCTGGCCGCGGGGAACCATCGCCCCGCGGCGAAGACGCTGGTCGCCGACTTTGCCCAGCTCGGCCTTTCGCTCCTGGACAACACCGAAGGCATGTGCTGGGGGCCGGCGCTGCCGGACGGCAAGCGCATGCTGATGGTGGTGAGCGACGACAATTTCAACCCGCTGCAGACAACCCAGTTCGCGGCATTCGAATACACCGACCGACCATGACCATTGCCGTCACATTCCTGCCCCGCACCGGCCCGGCGCCGCTCCCCCCCATTGCCTTCATCGGCGGCGGCAACATGGCCAGCGCCATCATTGGCGGACTCATCAAGCAAGGCACGCCCGCCGACGCCTTCGAGGTGGTCGAGCCTTTCGAGGAGGCTCGCCGGAAGCTGGCGCAGTCCTTCGGCATCCATGCGCACGCCGAGGCCGGCGAGGCCCTTTCGCGCTGCGCCGTGGTGGTGTGGGCGGTCAAGCCGCAGACTTTTGCGGACGCCGCCCAGCCGGTGCGCCCGTTCGCCGAACACGCGCTGCACCTGAGCGTGGCGGCAGGCATTCCATCGGGCAGCATTGCGCGCTGGCTCGGCAGCGAACGCGTGGTGCGCGCCATGCCCAACACCCCCGCGCTGGTCGGCCAGGGCATGACCGGCCTCTATGCACGCGCCGGGGTGGACGCCGCCGACCGCGCCCTGGTCGGGCAGTTGCTGGCACCGACCGGCGAACTGCTCTGGGTCGACGATGAAGCCGCGCTCGACGCGGTCACGGCCATGTCCGGCTCGGGCCCTGCCTATGTGTTCTATTTCATCGAGGCCATGACCGAAGCCGGCATCGAAATGGGCCTGTCGCCCGACCAGGCCCAGCGGCTGGCCATCGGCACCTTCACCGGGGCCTCGGCACTGGCGCACAGCGCCACCGAACCGCCGTCGGTGCTGCGCGAACGCGTGACCTCGAAGGGTGGAACGACCTACGCGGCGCTCACTTCGCTCGAGGGGGCCGACGTCAAGGCGAAGTTCAAGACCGCGATTCGCGCGGCGCAGAAACGGGCCGCCGAGCTGGGCGAGGAATTCGGCAAAGCCTGAGGCCCCCGCCCATCGCCCGATCTACTTCAGCGCATAGCCGGCCGCGATGCCGGCAAACACCGTGAAGCCGAGCCAGTGGTTCAGGCGGAAGGCCTTGAAGCAGCCGTCGCGGGTGCGGCCGCGAATCAGCCGCCAGTGCCAGGCGGCCTGCGCCACGGCGATGCCGATGGCGGCGAAAAACACCGCCCCCAGGCCGCGGCTGGCGCCGGCCCAGGCCCAGACGGCCAGAAAGACGCCGTAGCTTGCCATCACGGCCGCCACGTCGAAGCGGCCGAAGGTAATGGCCGAGGTCTTCATGCCGATCTTGAGGTCGTCGTCGCGGTCGACCATGGCGTATTCGGTGTCGTAGGCCAGCACCCAGAACAGGTTGCCGGCGAGCAGCCACGCGGCGAACACCGGAACCGTGGATTGCACCGCCGCAAAAGCCATCGGAATGCCGAAGCTGAAGGCGATGCCCAGCACCGCCTGCGGAACCGACACGAAGCGCTTGGCGAACGGATAGACCAGCGTGATGGCCAGCGCCGCGAACGACCACAGGATGGTGACCCGATTGGTCGTGAGCACCAGGCCGAAAGCCAGCAGCGCCAGCACCGCGCCCAGCACCAGCGCCTCCCTGACCGAAACCGCGCCGCTGGTCACCGGCCGCTGTGCGGTCCGCTTCACATGGCGGTCGAAGTCGCGGTCCGCCACGTCGTTGACACAGCAGCCCGCGCTGCGCATGAGGATGGTGCCCAGCACGAACACGGCCAGAAGGCGCCAGCCCGGCCAGCCCTCGGCCGCAAACCAGAGCGCCCCCAGCGTGGGCCAGAGCAGCAGCAGCCAGCCCGCGGGGCGGTTCCAGCGAATCAGGTCGAGATAGAGCGCAAAACGGCGGGCAAGCATGCGGCAGGCAAAAAAAGAGCGGCCATTGTGCCGCTCTCGATACCGGGGCTCGGGGCCCGGGCGCTTTTTCAGTCCTCGAGCAGCGAACGCAGCATCCAGGCGGTCTGGTCGTGCACCGTGCAGCGTGCGGTCAGCATGTCGGCCGTCGGGTCGTCACCGGCCTCCTCGGCCACGGGAATGAATTCGCGCGCAATGCGCGACACGGTTTCGTGGCCCTTGACGAGGATGCGCACCATCTCCATCGCCTTGGGCGGGGTCTGGGGCACGTCCGGCACGGTGGCGATCTTGCTGAACTCCGCGTAAGAGCCCGGCGCGTAATGGCCCAGCGCGCGAATGCGTTCCGCGAGCACGTCGGTGGCGCCCCAGAGTTCGGTGTACTGGCCCATGAACATCGCATGCAGCGAGTTGAAGTGCGGCCCCGTCACGTTCCAGTGAAAGTTGTGGGTCGTGAGGTAAAGCGTGTAGGTGTCGGCCAGCACGCGGCTCAGGCCCTCGGCAATGGCGGCACGGTCCTGGCGCTCGATGCCGATGTTGATGATGGGCGCGTTGCGGCTGCCGGACTCCTGCGCCACCAGGGCATTGCCTTTCTTGGGCACCTTGCCCTGCGACGAGGACGACGACGACGATGATGTTTTCTTTGAGGTCTTCGATTCTTTTGCCATGGCGTGAAACTCTTTCTTCGACATTTGAGGGACAGCTTGATTCTGAAAGCCGACCCGCGGCTTCGCAACAGAGTCACTCTATCCCGCCGATGAACGAAATCGAACGGCCGCCGCGTAGGCCAAGTTCGCGAATTTTTCTATGACAGCCGCTTGACGCCCGGCAGCTCGCACGCATAGATGGCGTTGCGCAACGCGGCAATCGCCTCATAGCGCGTGAAGGTGCGGCGCCAGGCCAGCACCACGCGGCGCGTGGGCGGATCGCGGTCCTGCGCGTCGCGTACCGGCAGGTAGCGCACCATCTGCTCAGGCTCCTTGCGCCCCTTGACCTTGGGCTTGAGCGCTTCGGCAGGCACCGACAGGCGCGGCACCAGCGTCACGCCCATGCCCGAGGCCACCATGTGCTTGATGGTTTCGAGCGACGAGCCCTCGAAGCTCTTGCGAATGCCCTCGGCATTGCTCGAGAAGCGCGCGAACTCGGGACACACCTCGAGCACATGGTCGCGAAAACAATGGCCGGTACCGAGCAGCAGCATGGTTTCGTTCTGGAGCTCTTCCGAAGTGATCGATTCGCGGTCGGCCAACTTGTGCTTCATGGGCAGCGCCGCCATGAAAGGTTCGTCGTAGAGCGGCGCCATCGCCAGGCCCGTGTCGGGAAAAGGCTCGGCCATGATCGCGCAATCGATCTCGCCGGCGCGCAGCATTTCGAGCAGCTTGGCGGTGAAATTTTCCTGCAGTACCAGCGGCATCTGCGGCGTGCGCGCAATCACCTGGCGCACGAGGTCGGGCAGCAGGTACGGCCCGATGGTGTAGATCACGCCAAGGTTCAGCGGGCCGGCCAGCGGGTCCTTCCCGCGCTTGGCAATTTCCTTGATGCTGGCGGCCTGGTCGAGCACGCTCTGCGCCTGCTGCACGATCTGCTCGCCGAGCGGCGTGACGGTCACTTCGCCGGCGCTGCGCTCGAAGAGCTTGACCTCGAGCTCGTCTTCGAGCTTCTTGATGGCCACCGAGAGAGTGGGTTGGGAGACGTAGCAGGCCTCGGCCGCCTTGCCGAAGTGCCGTTCGCGGGCTACTGCGACGATGTATTTGAGTTCGGTGAGAGTCATAGCTTGCGTCAATTATGCGCAAGCGTCTGTGACCGGGCATGGTCCGGGGCTTAGCTGCTGCCCGCAGAGGGCAGGATCTTGCGATGGAGGACGGCAGATTCGGGCCGGCTCAGGACCTCGCGGCGGCGACGACCTTGACCTTGCCCACCATGCCGGCCTGGTAGTGGCCTGCGATGAGGCAGGCGAAATCGAAGTCCCCGGCCCGGTTGAAGGTCCAGACGATTTCCCCGGTCTTGCCGGGCGGAACGTGCGCCATGTAGGGCTCCGAATGCTCCATGCCCGGGAACTTCATCATCAGCGCCGCGTGCTCGTCGAGTTCCTTCTTCGTGCCGAGCACGAACTCGTGCATGACCTGCCCGTCGTTCCGGATTGAAAGCCTCACGGTCTCGCCCTGCTTCACCTGGATGCGCTCGGGGGCGAAGCGCATGTTGTCGGTCATCCTGAACTCGAGCTTTCGCGTCGCGCTGGCCGCGTCGCCTGCGATGCCCCACTCTTTCTGTTCCTTGCGAACCGGCCCGCTCGGCGCGCTGTGATCCTCGTCGCCATGCGCGAAGCCGGGGTTCGAGAACGCAAGGGTGCTGGCGAGCATCAATGCCTTGATGGTTTTCATGGGGTTCCTGCGTGGGTTCATGCATTCATTGATTCAGGCTGCCGATGCGGCCCTGCGCCACTGCAGCCGGGTGACCGACCAGGCCCCTGCCGTGCGCAGCACCAGGTAGACGGCCGCGACAAGGAGGTACACCTCCACCTGCAGCTCACGGCGCCGGGGCGGTTTCAATGAGCCGCAAGGCTTGTTTCATCTGGTCGACGGCCATGTTCTCCAGGTCGGCGTAGACCTTCATGTCTGCCGACAGCCGCGCAAAGGTTTCCCGCGCCGCCGCGACCTTGACCGGATCGTTGGTCTTCGGATTGGCCAGCGCCGCTTCGAAGCGCTTGTACTCGCTGGTGAGCAAGGCCGGCTGCTCGCCCAGCGCCCGCAGGCCAGCATTGGTCATCGAGCGGATGCGCAGCACCATCTTCACGTCGGATTGCTCCATCTCGGCTTGCGCGCGTTCGAATGCGAGCTTCGCGGCCAGGGCCGCTTCGCTGTCGAGCTTCTTCGTCGCCGCAACGGCGTTGAACTTGGCGATGTCGGCCGAAAGGTCATGTGCCCACGAGGGCGCAGCCAAAGCCAGTGCGGTCACTGCAAAGACGGTTCGAAGTTTCACGTCGCTTCTCCAAGTGGGTGGCTGAAGCCGCAACTCTAGGACCGCGCAGATAATCTGAATCGCTCTCGAAGTTCTATTTCCATAAGTGGTTGTTATATGTTGCTGCGCGAGATCGAGGTGTTTCGTTCCGTGATGTCGGTGGGGTCCGCCAGCAAGGCCGCCGCGCTGCTGGGGGTCACGCAGCCCGCCATCAGCCAGTCGCTGAAACGGCTCGAAGACGCGGCCGGCTTCGCGCTTTTCCGCCGGCTACGGGGCCGCCTGCATCCGACGCCCGAAGCGCAGGCGCTGCTGGTCGAGGTGGAGCGCGTTTTCGTGGGCCTCAGCAGCATCGAGCACCGCATGCGCAGCCTGAAGCGCTTCGGCGTCAACACGCTGCGCATGGCGGTCTATCCCGCCTTCGGCCTGACCTTCGTGCCGCGGGTGCTGTCGCGCCTGGTCACCGAGCGTCTCGACGCCGAGGCCAGGCCACAGATTTCGCTGCAGGTGCTCAGTTCGCGGGAGGTGCACGAGGCCGTGCTGGGGCGCCAGGTCGACTTCGGGCTGATGGCCGACGAAATGCCGACCACGGGCCTGGAGCACTCCGAATTCGCGCGCTTTCCGGGCGTGGTGGTCATGCATCCGAAGCACCGCCTGGTCAATGCCAGGATCATTCAGCCGCAGCAGATTGCGGAAGAACCGTTTCTTGCGCTCAACCCCGAGGACGCTTCGCGAAGACGCCTCGAGCGTGCGCTGGCGGAGCGCAACGTCGCCCTGAGCGTGCTGGTCGAAACGCCGTATGCGGCAAGCGTCTGCGAAATGGCGCTGAGCGGAATGGGCATCGGCGTCGTCAATCCGGTCACGGCGCTGGAGTACGCGCGGCGCGGATTGGTCATCCGCCCGCTGTCGCTCGACGTCTCTTTCGCAGGGCTGCTGGTGCTGCCGCCGGGGCAGCCGCTGTCGGGGCTCGCCCTGCGCATGCTGCAGCTCATGCGCATGCAGCTTGCCGAGGACCAGAAGGCCCTTGCGGCCTTTCTCAAGCCCCGCGCCAAGGCCTGAGAGCCCTTGCTTCGGCGTGTCTCCTCGGACTGGATCGCGGTGCGGGCGAGCCGCCCGAACCGCCGTCCTTTCTTCGGCCCGAGCCTCGGGCTTGGCGCCCATGGGTCTGGCGTTCCTCTTCGCCTCCGCGCGAGATGTGGGCTGCGCCTGCGATTCGTGTTGAATTCCGCGGGTTTCTGACCCAAGATCGGGCGCCCCCTGTCGACACCGGTAATCCCCATGACCTTGTCCACCTACCTGCTGTTCCTGCCGGCCTGTTTTGCCATCAACATGGCCTTCGGCCCCAACAACCTGCTGTCGGTCACCAACGGCGCACGGCACGGCGTTTCGCCGGCGGTCATCGCGGCCGGCGGACGCCTGGCGGCCTTCGCGATCATGATCGCCATCGCAGGCCTGGGCATGGGCGCGGTGCTGGTCGCGTCGGAACTGGCTTTCGACGTCATCAAGTACATCGGCGCCGCCTACCTCGTGTGGATCGGCATTCGCCTGCTGCGTGCGCCGGCACCGGTGGCCGAATCGCAGGCGCCGGACGCGGCCGCGCCGCCTTCGATGCGCTCGCTGGTGCGCCAGGAGTTCACCGTGGCGGCGGGCAATCCGAAGGCCATTTTGGTCTTCACGGCCTTCTTCCCGCAGTTCGTGGTGCCCGGCGCCTACGCCGCCAGCTACCTGCTGCTGGGCGTGACCTTCCTGTTGCTCGAGGTGGTCGCGATCGCGCTCTACGCCATGCTCGGGGCGCGCATGCGCCGGCTCGCCAACGGCAGCCGCGCCATGCGCTGGTTCAACAAGGTGAGCGGCAGCATGATGATCGGCTTCGGCTTGATTCTGGCGTTCACGCGCAGGCCTGCCGCCTGACGCAACCTACGCCTTCAGGTATTCGGCCTTGGTGCCGAGCCAACGATCGATGTGGCGCTGGGCGAGGTCCGGGTGCTTCTCGAGCATGCGCGGCGCCAGTTCGCGCGCCCAGTCGAGCAGCATCACGTCGGTGGCCAGATCGGCAAAGCGCAGCAGCGGAGCACCCGACTGTCGCGCGCCCAGGAATTCGCCAGGCCCGCGAATCTCGAGGTCGCGCCGCGCAATCTCGAAGCCGTCGCTGGTTTCGGCCATGGCCTTGAGCCGCGCCCGCGCCGCCTCGCCCACGCGGCCGCTGTCGCCGGGCGCATAGAGCAGCACGCAGGCCGAGGCCGCCGCGCCGCGCCCCACGCGGCCGCGCAGCTGGTGCAATTGCGAGAGGCCGAAGCGCTCGGCATGCTCGATCACCATCAGGGAGGCGTTCGGTACGTCCACGCCCACCTCGATCACGGTGGTGCTCACCAGCACCTGGATTTCGTTGGCGGTGAAAGCCGCCATCACCGCCTGCTTCTCGGCCGTGGGCATGCGCGAATGCAGCAGCCCGACGTTGACGGCCGGACCGAGTGAGTCCGCGAGCTCGTCGCGCGTTTCGGTGGCGTTGCGCAGGTCGACGGCCTCGCTCTCTTCAATCAGCGGGCAGACCCAGTAGACCTGCCGCCCTTGCCCGAGCTGCGCCTGGATGCGCGCGATCACCTCGTCCCGCCGGTGGTCGGCCACCAGCTTGGTCACGATGGGCGTTCGGCCCGGCGGCAGCTCGTCGAGCGTGGAAACGTCCAGGTCGGCGTAGTAGCTCATCGCCAGCGTGCGCGGGATCGGCGTGGCGCTCATCATCAACAGGTGCGGCTCGAGATGGCCCACGGCCTTGCCGCGCAACGCCAGCCGTTGCGCCACGCCAAAGCGGTGCTGCTCGTCGATGATCGCGAGCGCCAGGTTCTTGAAGCGCACCTTTTCCGAAATGACGGCATGGGTGCCGATGACCAGCGCGGCTTCGCCGCTCTCGACCGCGGCCGACATCGCGTCGCGCTCCTTCTTCTTCTGGCTTCCCGTGAGCCAGGCCACCCGCAGACCGCGTTCGGCCAGCAGCGGATCGAGCCAGCCGACCAGCTTGCCGAAATGCTGGGCTGCAAGAATTTCGGTGGGCGCCATCAACGCGCACTGAAAGCCCGCGTCGATGCAGCGCGCCGCCGCGAGCGCCGCCACCACGGTTTTGCCCGAGCCCACGTCGCCCTGCAGCAGGCGGTGCATCGGAATCTCGCGCCCCAGGTCGCGCGTGATCTCTTCACCCACGCGCTGCTGCGCGCCGGTGAGGCCAAAGGGCAGCACTGCGAGCAACTGCGCATGCAGCGAACTGGGCTGCGGTTCGGGCGAAGCGGGCAGCATCGGTGCGCGCTGCGCCGCACGCTCCAGCCGCGCCTGCAGCTGCGACAGCTGCTGCGCCAGCAGCTCTTCCGCCTTGATGCGCTGCCACGCCGGATGGCTGTGGTCCTCGAGCGTCGCCATCGCCACGTCGGGCGTGGGATAGTGCAGAAAGGTCAACGCGCTGCGCAGGTCCCATGCGCCGCGCAGTCCGATCTGCACCGGAATCGTCTCGTCGAGCACCGCGCGCGCCAGGCCCGAGCGCACCTCGCGCCGGAGCACCGGCTGCGCGAGTCCCGCGACCGTCGAGTAGACCGGCGTGAGCGCCTCGGGCAGCGCGGTGCCGGCCGCCTTGACGGTCGGATGCATGATCTGCCGCCCGACGAAGCCGCCGCGCACCTCGCCGCGCACGCGCACCCGCGCGCCGACCGCGAGCTGCTTCTGCTGCGAGGGATAGAAATTGAAGAAGCGCAGCTGGCAGGTGTCGCTGCCGTCGTCGAGGGTGGCAATCAGTTGCCGCCGCGGGCGGAACACCACCTCGCACTCGGTCACCACGCCTTCCACCTGCGCCATGTCGCCGTCGCGCGTGTCGGCCAGCCGCACGATGCGTGTCTCGTCTTCGTAGCGCATCGGGAGGTAGAGCGCAAAGTCGATGTCGCGCACGAGCCCGAGCTTGCGCAGCGCGCGCTGCACGAGGCTCAACCCGGCGCCGGGCGCGGCTGGGGCGACGGTGGGCGGGTTTGCGGTCTTTTGGGGGCGCACTGACTTCGCGGAAGCGGGCATGGGACAATTCTGCCCGGCTCCGGCCTTGTTCTTCTTCCTTTCCATGCCTCCTTGGCACGGGCCCGTCCGGCCCTCAAGCACCATGCGCGCCTTCACGCTCTCCGATTTCGATTTCGCCCTGCCGCCCGAGCTGGTGGCGCAACACCCGGCCCCCGAACGCACGTCCTCCCGCCTCCTCGACGGCACAGGCGGCGGCCCGGTCGACCGCATCTTCAAGAACCTGCCTTCGCTGCTGCGCGCAGGCGACCTGCTGGTCTTCAACGACACGCGCGTCGTCAAGGCCCGGCTCTTCGGCGAGAAGCCGACTGGCGGCAAGCTCGAGCTGCTGGTCGAGCGCGTGCTGCACGGCCACGAGGTGGTGGCGCACATGAAGGTCAGCAAGAAGCCGCCGGTGGGCACCATGCTCGAGATGGTCGGCGGCTTCCGCGCAACGCTCCTGGGGCGTTGGCCTGAGGAAGACGGCGCGCTGTTTCGCTTCGGCTTCGAGAGCGACGCGGGCGAAGACCCCTACGCGCTGATGGCCCGCTGCGGCCACGTGCCGCTGCCGCCCTACATCACCCACACCGATTCGGCCGACGACGAGCGCCGCTACCAGACCGTGTTTGCGCGCGTGCCCGGTGCAGTGGCCGCGCCTACGGCAGCGCTGCATTTCGACGAAGCGCTGCTGGACGAACTCGAAACCCGCGGCGTGCAGCGCGCCAACGTCACCTTGCACGTGGGCGCGGGCACCTTCCAGCCGGTGAAAACCGAGAACATCGCCGAGCACACGATGCACGCCGAGCGCTACGAAGTGCCCGCGGCCACGCAGCGTGCGATTGCCGCGTGCAAGGCCCGCGGCGGCCGCGTCGTCGCGGTCGGCACCACCACCGTGCGCACGCTCGAATCGTGGGCCAAGAGCGGCGAGGCCACCGGCGACACGCGCATCTTCATCACGCCGGGGTTCGCGTTCGAGCACGTCGACCTGCTGGTGACCAACTTCCATTTGCCGAAGAGCACGCTGATGATGCTGGTCTCGGCCTTCGCGGGCTACGAGCGCGTGATGTCGCTGTATGCCCATGCGATTGCCCACCGATACCGCTTCTTCAGCTACGGCGACGCCATGCTGCTGGCACGACAACAACAAGATTGAAGACAACGACCATGCTGAACTTCGAACTCCTGAAAGCCGACCCCGACAGCCACGCGCGCCGCGGCACGCTCACGCTCAACCACGGCGTGGTGCAGACGCCGATCTTCATGCCCGTGGGCACCTACGGCACCGTGAAGGGCGTGATGCCGCGCAGCCTCGAAGAAATGGGCGCACAGATCATCCTGGGCAACACCTTCCACCTTTGGATGCGACCCGGCCTCGACGTCATGGCGAGCTTCGGCGGGCTGCACCAGTTCGAGAAGTGGAACAAGCCGATCCTCACCGACTCGGGCGGCTTCCAGGTCTGGTCGCTGGGCGCCATGCGCAAGATCAGCGAAGAGGGCGTGAAGTTCGCATCGCCCGTCAACGGCGACAAGCTGTTCCTCACGCCCGAGGTCTCGATGCAGATCCAGACCATTCTCAACAGCGACATCGTGATGCAGTTCGACGAGTGCACGCCCTACGACACCAAGGGCCACATCACGACCGAGGCCGAGGCGCGCATCTCGATGGAGCTGAGCCTGCGCTGGGCCAAGCGCTGCCAGCACGAGTTCGCGCGGCTCGAGAACCCGAACGCGCTGTTCGGCATCGTGCAGGGCGGCATGTTCGAGAACCTGCGCGAAGAGTCGCTCGCCGCGCTGGTGGAGATGGACTTTCCGGGCTACGCCATCGGCGGCGTGAGCGTGGGCGAGCCCAAGGAAGAGATGCTGCACATCATGGGCCACACGCCGCACCGGCTGCCGGCCCAAAAGCCGCGCTACCTGATGGGCGTGGGCACGCCCGAAGACCTGGTGCAGGGCGTGGCCGACGGCGTCGACATGTTCGACTGCGTGATGCCCACGCGCAACGCGCGCAACGGCACGCTGTTCACGCGCTTCGGCGACCTGAAGATGCGCAACGCGCGCCACAAGAACGACCCGCAGCCCATCGACCCGAGCTGCACCTGCCATGCCTGCGCCGGCACCTCGGGCGTCTCATGGAACGACGGTGGGCGCGAAGGCTTCAGCCGGGCCTACCTGCACCACCTCGACCGCTGCGCCGAGATGCTGGGGCCGATGCTCACCACCATCCACAACCTTCACTACTACCTGAATCTCATGCGGGAGATCCGCGAAGCCCTCGAGGCGGACAGCTTCACGGCGTTCAGGGCCCGCTTCAAGGCCGACCGCGCGCGCGGCGTGTAGCCGCCACGCATGGGCGCACCGTTTACTTGGCGGCCGCCGGTGCCTTGACCGGCAGCGGCGTGGTGTATGGCTCGATGCGCAGGAGCTCGTTCTTGAAGACGGCCACCTGCCGCAGCGGGGCCTGCACCAAGGCGCCCCCGGCGTCCTTCTGCGATGCGTATTGCCAGAGCGTGAGCTGTCCCTTGGCCGCCAGCAATTCGGCCAGGCGCTGTACGGCGGGCCCCGAGCCCGTGCCGAGTTGGGCGGCCTCCACGCCGACGACGATCTCGTCGCGTGGCGAAACCAGTTTGAAAAGCTGAATGGACGCAGGCGTTTGTGCCCGGACAGGCCGCACGGCGGCGGCCAGCGGAAGAATCGCCAGGGCGGCGAGGCCGGTCATTGCGCGGCGACGGTAAAGGATGTTCATGGGCGTCAAGCGTAGCCACGCGAGCGTCCGTTGCCCACCTGCCGGAAGCCATACGCCACATACGCCAGAGGTATGCAGGAGTAAACCGGGTGCGCTTGAATGCGTTCATCCGCTACGCTCAACGTCATGACCACCGCTTCTTCTTCACCACCCACTGCGTACACCGCCCGCTATCCCTCGCTGGCCGGCCGCACCGTGTTCATTTCGGGCGGCGCCACCGGCATCGGCGAAGCGCTGGTGCGGGCATTCCACGCCCAGGGCGCGAAGGTGGGCTTCTGCGATCTCGACGCCGCCGCGGGCCGCGCGCTCGCGGCCCGACTGCAGGGCAGCCACCCGGCGTTTTTTTGCGAGTGCGACGTGACCGACACTGCGGCGCTCACCGCCGCCATTGCCGCGGTTCGCGCGCAGTTCGGCCCGGTCGGCGTGCTGCTGAACAACGCGGCCAACGACCGGCGCCATGACATGGCCGACGTGACCAGCGAAGACTTCGATCGCCTGGTGGCGGTCAACTTCAAGCACCAGTTCTTCGCCGCGCAGGCCGTGGCGGACGACATGCGCGCGCTGGGCAGTGGCTCGATCATCAATTTCGGCTCGATCAGCTGGATGATCAAGGGCCGGGGCTACCCGGTCTACCAGGCCTGCAAGGCTGCCGCGCGCGGCCTCACGCGTTCGCTTGCGCGCGACCTGGGCAAAGAGAACATCCGCGTCAATTCGATCGTGCCGGGATGGGTCATGACCGAGCGGCAGATCAAGCTGTGGGTCAAGCCGGAGTCTGGCGCCGAGATCGATGCGGCCCAGTGCCTGCCGGGCCGCGTGATGGCCGAGGACATTGCCGCCATGGCGCTCTTCCTTGCCGCCGACGATTCGAGAATGTGCACCGCGCAAGACTTCGTGGTGGATGCCGGCTGGACCTGAACCTCTCGCGCCCTCTCCCCTCGAAGCAAGAAGCCCGGCATGCCGGGCTTCTTGCTTCGAGGGGCGGACGATCAGTCGCGCAGTTCTGCAGGAACCTTGCCGCCGTTGGCCGCCAGCTTGGTCATGACCTGGCGATGCAGCCAGATGTTCATCTTGGCGCTGTCGCTCGTATCGGCGCCGTAGCTGAGTTCGGCCGCCAGCTGCTTGCGCGCGTCGAGGCTGCTGTCCAGCCCGAGCAGCTTCATCAGGTCGACGATGGAAGTGCGCCAGTTCAGGCTGCTCGCGCCGGGCATGCCGTCGAGCAGGGCCTCGACGTCCACCACCGTGATGGCGGGTGGCGGTGCCGCGGCAGCCGGAGCGCCCGCGGGGACGGGGGCCGGAGCAGCCGCGGGTGCGTTGGCGGCGTTTGCGGACGGGAAGATCTTGGAAAGAATGCTGCCGAAAATGCTCATGCGTGTGCTCCATCAATGTTGAGAACTGAAAACCCGCGGCCACGTCGGTGCCGCAGCCGGACGTTGTAGCACGCTGGTGCGGCGCTTCCGCTACACGGCGGGCTGAGCCGGTGCGCCGGGTGTGAACGAATCCACAGACCCCGCGGCCGATGCGAGCGGCGCCCGCGGCGCAGCGGAGGTGCCGCAGGCATGGCAGAACTTCGAGAACGCGCTCTTGCGGGTTTCGCACTGGCCGCAATGGTCGAACAGGCCGATGCCGCAATGCGGGCAGAAGTCGATCTCGTTGTTCTTCAGGTCCACCGGCCGCTCGCAGCCGGGACACACGTTCTTGCCGAGCCGCACCAGCGCGGTGTCGTAGCTGAGTTCCTCGCGCCGCACCTGGTCGGGTTGCTGCTCGGCCAGCTTCTGGCGCGCAAGGTAGCGGTTCAGCGCGACGATGGCATAGCGCCCCACGAGCACCGTGGCCAGGATGCCCACCACGTAGCGCACATAGCCGCCGTAGCTCGGCAGGTAAGGCACCAGCTCGACGAAGAAAGCGAACAGCGCAAAGAAGATGAAGCCCCAGACAAAAGGCCAGGAGGTGCCCTTGCGCTTCTTCACGAACAACCAGCCTGCCACCACCAGCAGGGGCAGCGTGAGCGCCAGCCGGTAGCCGAACACGCGCAGCTCGACGCGCCGGTACTCGGCCTCCAGCTTCTCCTGGGCGGCACGCTCCAGCACCGCCAGTGATTGGCGGGCGCGCTGCTCGGCCTGCCGCGCATCGAGCACGATCTGGCGCTGCGCAGCCACCTTGCGCTGGGCTTCGTCCTCCTTCTGCTTGAGCGCATCGAGCGTCTTGGTGCGCGCGATCAGCTCCGGGTCCTGGTCGGGCTGCGCAGTGGCGCGCCGCGTGGCAATCCAGTTGCCGAAGGTTTCGCGGGCGTTGGCGCTGGCCTGCTGCGCGGCAGTGAGCTGCAGGCGAACCTGATCGAGCTCCCGCGTGGCGACCAGCTCGGTTTCTTCCGACGTCTTGATGGTGCTTCGCAATGGCTCGGCCGCGGCCCGGTCGATGAAATCGTCGAGCTGGAGCGCCCGTTCGACCTTTGGCAGGTCGTCCACGATGGTGCCGCCAAGCCCGATCAAAAAGCTCGCGAACACCAGCGCCACCAGCCACAGGCCGCGGCGAAACCACTTTTCGGACAGACGCAATGACTTGCTCATTTCTTCTTCCTCTTTTGTCTTCGAAGCGCGAGCGCTCCTGTTGCCACTACAGCTTGAACGCCACCGGTGCCGCCCCCAGCCCCGCGCGCGGCAGCCATGCGAACACCGAATCGACCGTGACCGTTTCGATGCGGTCCGAAAACCGCTTGTCGTTCGGATGATCGTCGAACGCCACGTTGGCCGACCCTATGCGGCCGCCCAGGCGCGTGAGCGGCCCGAGCCGCAGTGTCGTCGGCTCGTAGCCCTTGAACTGCATCCAGGCCTGCGCCTGCGCGCGGTTGCCGATGGTGGCGGGCTCCATGGCCGCGGCCAGCGTCTCGACCGCCCACTGGTTCGACTGCTGGTATTTCTGGCCCCAGACGTAGCTCACGATGCTGTAGGGCGCAATATTCAGCCGCACGATGCGCGACGGCGATTCGCGCAACGCGGCCAGCAGTTGCGTTTGCACCTGCGGCGTGGGCACCGACCAGGCCGCTTCGTAGCGCCAGAGGTCGTCGAGGAAGAACTCGCCGAGCCCCTGCCGGTACACCGCCGCCTCGGCCGTGCCGCACTGGTTGAGCTTGTGCACCACGCGCCACGGACCTTCGTCTGTCTTGTAGGCGATGCCAAGGTGCGAATAGCGCAGGCCGTACTTGCTCAGGTCCTGACCTGCCCGCGCCAGCAGCACGACGCGGGCGCCGCTCGCGTCCAGCTGCTGCGACGTGCGCTCGGCCAGCTGCATGCCCTTGACGATCACCTCGGCGGTCGGCCTGGCCTGTTCGCAGGAGCGGCCGGCCTGCGCCTGCAGCGGCAATGCCATTGCGAGCGCAAGCAGGAACGCCGGGGGAGGCGCCGTGAAAAGCGCGCGATTCATGACAGCCTCTCGTTGTGCAACAGCGCGCGGCCGATGGCGTTGGGCACGAAGGCCAGCACCTCGCCCGCGGCCGACAGCACGATGCCGCTGCCGATCACGCTGACCAGCACGCCCTTGCCGACCGCCGCGGACACGCCGTTGGCTGCGCGCCCCATCACCTTGACGCTGGCGCGTGCGCCATCCGAAGCGCGTTCCAGCAGGTAGACGGTGCCATCGGCCGAAGCCTCGACCGCAATCACCGTCAGCATCGAGCCGCCCACCGACAGCGCGGCGGGCACCGCGACCACCGCCGTGGCCGAAGCGCCCACGGCTGAAGCGGCGCCCACGACGGACGCCACGGGCAGCAGCGAGAGCGCGGCCGAAGCCTCGGAACCCCGGGATTGAGCCTGGGCATGAAGAGGGAGCGTGGCGCCTGCGAATGCGGTGCAAGCGGCGACCAGAAGAGAAGCAATCGACTTTTTCATGACGGTCTTTCGTTGGCTGATGTGCGGGTTGGCGTGAAGTGGAGAAGCGGCGCTCATTCGGCCGCGGCGGAAGAAGCCGCGGCTTCCTGGCGGGCGGCGCGGCGGCCTTGCAGGCGCGCTTCGACCAGATCGGCTTCGTGGCGGTCGCGCAGCGTCTTGGCCAGCGTGAAGGCCGAGCTGATCAGGAACAGCCAGCTCACGCCCAGGAAAGCCTTGTAGGCGTCGTTGATCTCCATGCGCACCAGGCCCCAGCCGGTCAGGCCCATGGCGGTGAAGAAGCTGCCCCAGACCACGAGGCGCCACATCGGCACGTCGCGGCCCGCGGCGGCGCTGGCGTCCGCGTGCTGGTTGTCGCGCACGAACTTGGCCAGCATGAAGGCGGTGCTGAGGCAGAACACATAGCCCATCACCATGAACGCACGGTCCAATGCCTCGCCCGGCAGCCAGCTCAAGCCGGTGGCGCACAGGAACACGGCGACGGCGAACGAAGCCCAGGCCTGGAACTGCCAGGCCCGCGTGTCGCGCTGGATCGAAACGGTGGTGGACGGGAAGGGTTGCATGAAGGCCTCGCGGCGTAGTGAAGGTGAGCGAATGATGGTTCGCTCCCGCACTGCGAGGCTCAAATGCTTAAACCAGTTCTGGTTTGAGCCGCCGCGGGTATCTCGAAGAGATACTTTTCGGCGCCTTGCACGCCGGACAGGCCGCGCGTCAGGCCCCGAGCAAGCCGCTCACGCGCTGCTGCAGCGTCTCGGGCCGGACATCGGCCGTCGGCACCGCGTGGCCGACATTGAGCCCTACGCGGCTGTAGAAACCGCGGCGGAAGGGCTTGGCCATCGCCACGTTCTGGCCGCCGCGCAGCTCGATGCGGCTGAAGTAGGAGCCCCAGAGGTTGGTCAGCGCCATCGGGACGACCGGCGGCTCGATGCCTTCGGCGCGCGCACTCTCGATGATCTTCATCACGCCGCCCTTGAAGGGTTGCAGCTTGCCGTCGCGCGTGATGGCGCCTTCGGGAAAGATCGCCAGCAGGTCGCCTTCGCGCAGCACCTGCAGCGCCTTGGCAAAGGCGGCTTCATAGGCTGCCGGGTCTTCCTTCTGCGGCGCAATGGGAATGGCCTTGGCCAGCTTGAACAGCCAGCCGAGCACCGGCACCTTGAAGATCCGGTGGTCCATGATGAAGCGGATCGGGCGCGGGCTCGCGGCCATCAGCAGTATTGCGTCGATGAAGCTCACGTGGTTGCACACCAGTACCGCCGCGCCTTCGGTCGGAATGTGCTCGTCGCCCTTGATCTCGAAGCGGTAGACGAAGTGCGAGAGCAGCCACGCGATGAAGCGCAGCAGGTACTCGGGCACCAGCATGAAGATGTAGAACGCCACCACGGCGTTGGCGATGCCGGTGAAAAGGAAGATCTGCGGAATCGTGAAGCCGGCGCCGAGCAGCGCGCCCGCGATGACCGAGCTGCCGATCATGAACAGCGCATTGAGGATGTTGTTGGCCGCGATGATGCGCGCGCGATGCGTCGGCTGGCTGCGCAGCTGGATCAGCGCGTACATCGGCACGCTGTACAGGCCCGCGAAGAGCGACAGCAGCGCCAGGTCGGCCATCACGCGCCAGTGCGCGGCCTGGCTCACGAAGGTGCCGAGCCCCATGACCGCCACCGGCGGCAGCGCGCGCGACGCAAAGTACAGGTCGATGGCGAACACGCTCATGCCGATGGCGCCCAGCGGCACCAGGCCGATCTCCACCTGCCGGCGGCTCAGCGTCTCGCACAGCAGCGAGCCGATGCCGATGCCCACCGAGAACACCACCAGCAGCAGCGAAGCGACCTGCTCGTCGCCATGCAGCACTTCTTTCGCGAAGCTGGGGAACTGGCTCAGGAACACCGCGCCGAAGAACCACATCCACGAGATGCCCAGCAGCGACCGGAACACCACGATGTTGCCGTGCGCGAGCTTGAGATTGCGCCAGGTCTCGCTGAACGGGTTCCAGTTGATCACCAGGCCCGGATCGGTCGCGGGCGCCGCCGGAATGGCCTGGGCCACACCGCGCCCGGCCAGTGCCAGCAGCACGCAGGCCACCGCCACCGTGGTGTGGCCGACCTGCGGCAAGGCCACCAGCAGCCCGCCGGCCACCTGGCCGAGCAGGATGGCGACGAAGGTGCCCATCTCGACCATGCCGTTGCCGCCGGTGAGCTCGCGCGCATCGAGCACCTGCGGCAGGTAGGCGAACTTGACCGGCCCGAACAGCGTGGAATGCAGGCCCATGAGGAACACGCAGCCCAGCAGCACCACCGCATCGGCCCGCACGAAGCCCCAGGCCGCGAGCAGCATGATCGCGATCTCGAGGTTCTTCACGAAGCGGATCATCTTCGTCTTGTCGAACTTGTCGGTGAGCTGCCCGGCCGTGGCGGAAAACAGCAGAAACGGCAGGATGAACAGCGCGCCGATGGCCAGGCCCGCCATGGCCGGCGGCATCCAGCTCAGCTGGAGCTGGTAGGTCACCATGACCGTGAAGGCGAACTTGAAGAGGTTGTCGTTCGCTGCGCCCGCGAACTGCGTCCAAAAGAAGGGCGCGAAGCGCCGCTGCCCGAGAAGCGCGAACTGGTTGGCGTGCGCGTTCGCTTCGTGAGGCGCGGTAGCAGCAGCAGCGGCGGCGGGATTTGTCATTCGAAGCAACTCCTCTTGTCTTGTTATCTACACACTGCCCCCGCTTCTTCGTGCAACACCGCGGATCCGGATCTGCCGGTCCGCCGGTGTTGCCCCCGGCAGGGGGTTGGCGCAGCGACACGAAGTGCGCGAAGACTGGGGGCGAGCCTATGTCACCAGGGCGGCTGCGTCGGGATTGTGCCGCAGCAGGGCCCTGCGCCAGCTCACGTCGAGCTTCCTGAGCGCCGCGAGCACCGGCAGGCCGGCCAGCGATGCCGCCAGGTGCTTGAGGCTGTGGCCGGAGATCAGCTGCCCGGACATCTCGTAGATCGGCTCGTCCGCCAGCTCGAAGCCCTTGGCCAGCACGTAGAAGAAGATCACCCAGCCGAGCTTGAGGCCGACCGCGCCGCGCATCGGCGTGGCCAGGGCCAGCGTCAGCACCAGCGCCATGCCGCCGAACTGCACGATCGCCCAGGGCAGGACATTGCCGCTTTCATGGAACACCTCCGCCGAGAGCAGTCCCGCCATCAGCACGAACCACGCCGCCGGCCAGCCGGCGCGCTGGCTCACGCGCTCGCAGACCGCAATGCCGATCAGGCCCGCGAAGGCCACGGCCATCCCGGCGCGGTCGGCCGCGAGCCGGGACGCGTCTGGCATCAGGTGAAAGAAGGCCGAGCCGGCGGCGGTGGCGATCAACCCCGCGAAGAAAAGCCAGGCGCAGTCGAGCGTGTTGTCCGGCGGGTCACTGGCCGGCGGCGCCAGCGGGAATTCGGCCAGCGCCTGCTGGTGGGCGCGGTCGATCCGGTTGAGCCGGTACAGGCCCCAGCAGCCGACGAGCGCGAAGGGCAGGTTGCTGAGCACGTCCATCGCGTTGGGTAGGCCGTGCCAGGCGCGGCCATCGGCAAACACCGATGCGATCGCCACGTCGGCGGCCGGCAGCGCCGGTCCGAGCAGGGCCGCCAGCGCGAGCAGCACAAGGGTGAAGAGCAATCCGCGTTCGCGGCGGCTGAGGGTGGGCGGGAGCATGGCGGTCCTCGTTGGGTGGGTGATACGAGCCGCGGAATTTAGTTGCCAGCCTCTCTACAGGAATCGAGAATCGATACGAGGCATTAATTCACACCTTTCGGTATCTTCTTTTAATACCCCCTTGCCAGCAAGCCACTTTCATGAGTACCACCGTCGACCTCGTCCAAGCCCTCAAGAACGAACTCAAGAGCGCCCGAATGACCTATGCCGACCTGGCGCGGTCGCTCGACATGGCCGAATCCAGCGTGAAGCGCATGCTGGCCAAGAGCGACATGCCGCTGTCGCGCGTCGACGCGATCTGCCGGGCGCTCAAGATCGACTTTGCCGAACTGGCGCGCCGCGTGGCCGACGCCCAGCCGCTCCTGAAGGAACTCACGCAGGAGCAGGAAAAAGCGGTGGTCAAGGACAAGAAGCTCTTGCTGGTGGCCATCAGCGTGCTGAGCCAGTGGACGCTGGAGCAGATCGTGTCGTCGTACCGGATCAGCGAAGCGGAATGCATCGGCTTTCTGGCCCAGCTGGACCGCATCGGCATCATCGAGCTACGCCCGCTCAACCGCTACCGGCTGAAGCTGGCCAAGACCTTCCGCTGGCGGCCCCACGGCCCGGTGATGGAGTTCTTTCGGGAGAACGTGGTGCTCGACTACTACCGCGGCGGTTTCGACGGCCCGGCCGAAGGGCTGCTGCTGGTGCACGGCTCGATCAGCCGCTCGCTGGCGCCGGCGTTCCTGGAGCGGCTGCAGCGCGTGGCGCAAGACTTTGCGCAGCAGCACCAGACGGACCAGAAGCTCTCGGCAAAAGACCGCGAGGGCTACACGCTGCTGCTGGGCATGCGCAACTGGGAATTCGAGGCCTTCACGCGCCTGCGCAGAGCCTGATTGGCTCTCCCCCAGGCTTCGCGCACTTCGTGTCGCTTCTCCACCCCCCTCACCGGGGGCAACACCAGCGGCCCGGCAAAGCCGGTTCCGCGGTGTTCCACGAAAAAGCCCCTCAGGCCTTGGCGGATTCCAGCGCGTCGCGCGTGGTGCGCGCAGCCTTTTGGGCCGCCTCGGCAAAGTCTTCGCCCGACGAGGCATAGATGATGGCGCGCGACGAGTTCACGATGATCGGCGCATCGGCGCGCCAGCCGGCACGCACCGTGGCCACCGCATCGCCGCCCTGGGCGCCAACACCCGGAATCAGCAGCGGCACCGTGGGCGCGAGTTCGCGCACGCGTTCGATTTCCGCCGGGTAGGTTGCACCCACCACGAGGCCGAGCTGGCCGTTGAGGTTCCACGGACCCTGGGCCAGCTTGGCGACGTGCTCGTAGAGGAAAGGCTGGCCCTCGATGTCCGCCAGCCGCTGGCCCTGCAGGTCGGAACCGCCGGGGTTGCTGGTGCGGCAGAGCAGAAAGGCGCCCTTGCCTTCATGCTTGAGGTAGGGCGCCACCGAATCGAAGCCCATGAAGGGCGACAGCGTCACCGCGTCGGCGCCATAGCGCTCGAAGGCCTCGATGGCGTACTGCTCGGCCGTGGAGCCGATGTCGCCGCGCTTGGCGTCCAGGATCACGGGCACATGGGGCGCATTGCGGCGCATGTGCTCCATCAATTGTTCGAGCTGGGCTTCGGCGCGGTGGGCTGCGAAATAGGCGATCTGCGGCTTGAAGGCGATGACCAGGTCGGCCGTGGCGTCGACGATGCGCGCGCAGAAGTCATAGATGCGGCCCGCGTCGCCCTTGAGCTGCCCCGGGAACTTGGCTGGCTCCGGATCGAGCCCCACGCAGAGCAACGAACCGTTTTTTTGCTGTGCGGTGGCCAGCTTGTCGAGGAAAGTCATGGGGTCCGATTTTAAGGACCCGGCCGCAGCGCCCTAATTCGAAGCGGTTTTCTGCGCTGCGGCCAGGCAGAGATCGGCCCAGGCGCGCGCCTTGTCGGCGGGGTTTCGCAGCAGGTACGCCGGGTGGTAGGTGGCCACCACCGGCACGCCGTCGACCGATGGCAGCGGCACGGCGCGGCCGCGCAGCTTGCCGAGCGGATCGCCGCTTTGCATCAGGCTTTGCGCCGCCAGCGGCCCCATGGCGAGCACCAGGCCCGGTGCCAGCGCGGCGGCGTGTTCCTCGAAGGCCTCGGCCATCGGGCGCGGGCTGCCGGGCTGGCCGGCGGCGACGCCGCGGTGCGTGCGCATCAGGTGCACCGGCGTCTTGCCGTCGTGCAGCTTGAGGGCGCGCAGCATGTTGTCGAGCAGCTTGCCGGCGTCACCGGCAAAGGGCTCGCCGTGGCGGCCATCGGCCTCGGGTGGCATGTCGGCCACGACCAGCCAGCCGCCCTGGGCCGGTGCGGCTCCGGCCTCGGCGTAAAGGCGGCGGGGGGCCTCGACCAGCACCGCGGCGCCATGGGCGATCGGCGCGGCCGCGGGGCGAGCCGCCGGGGCGGCGGCGGGCCTTGCGGCCGGGGCGGGCGCCTCGGCAACGAAGCGTTCGCGCGCCTCTTCAACCGGCGGTGCTTCCGCGAGCACCGCTTTCGTTTCAACCGCGGCCGTTGGCGCTTCCACCACTTCGGGCATCGGCCACCAGACCTTCACGCCCATCTCGTCGAGCATCGCGCGCTGCCGCGCATCGAGCTTCAATGTCTGTACCGCGCTCATCGCAAAGCTCCCCAGGCCGAGCCTGTTTCATTCAGTCGCAGGCTCATGACGACGGCGTCTTCGCGCTTGCCGTCATGGGCCGGGTAGTAGCCCTTGCGCACGCCCACACTGCGGAAACCCTGGCGCACGTAGACGTCGAGCGCACGCTGGTTGCTCTGGCGCACTTCGAGCCAGAGCCACTGCGCACCTTCGGCGCGCGACCATCCGGTCAGCGCCGCGAGCATCAGCGGTGCCCACCCCTGGCGCTGGAAAGCCGGCGCCACCGTGAAGTTGAGCAGATGCACTTCGTCCACGCCCTTCATGGCGACGAAATAGCCGATCAGCGTTTCGCCGAGGCTGGTCACCGGCGTGGCCAGGTCGGGCACGGAGACCGGCGCGAGCAGGCATTGGCAGTGGTAGCCGACGGCCATCGAATCGATGAAATTCGCCCGCGTCCACGGGTGGCTGTAAGCGGTGTGCTCGACCGCGCAGACGGCATCGAGCCGCTCGACGGTGAGCGGTTCGAGGCGGGCTTCGACAGGCTGAAGAACGGCGCTCATTCGATTACCTCCGTGCTTCGCACTGCGGTGCGAGCTTGCTTGGGGCGGCCCGGCGCGGCGCTCATGGTTTGCTGGCAACAGGTGGAACCGCGACGGCGGCCGCCTTGATGGCAGCGCGCTCATCGGTCGTTTGCGCCACTTTATCGCGAACATAGAGCGGCCAGGCATGTGCCGCGTCCACGGTGCGGCCGGCGGCCAGCAGCGCGGGCGCGAGGCGGAGCATGGCGGTGGCGGTCGGCAGCACCTCGTGGCGCGCCGCGGCCGGCGCAAGGCGCGGGCCATAGGCGGCAAAGGCGTTGCCGGCGAGGGACCAGCCGGCGGGCACCTCGAGCGCTTCGGGCGCGAGCAGCAGCGGCTCGCCGCCATCGCCTGGCAGGGCGCCCAGCGCAGCGCCGCCATCGAAGTCGTAGCGCGCGGCATAGAGCTGGTCCATGCGCGCGTCGAGCGCGGCCACCACCTGGCGGGCGCCGAAGGCATGGCGGGCCTCCTCGGCCACGGCCAGCAGCGTGTCGACCGGCAGCAGTGGCACGCGGGAGCCGAAGGCCAGGCCCTGCGCCACCGAGCAGGCGGTGCGCAGGCCCGTGAAGGAACCCGGCCCGCGGCCGAAGGCAACGGCGTCCAGCGCGGCCAGCTCGAGCCCGGCCTCGCCCAGCAATTGCAGGATGAGCGGGATCAGCGTGCTCGACGCCTGCGCCCCGCCGGCCCCGCTGTGCGTGAACAGGCGCTCGCCGTGGCGCACCGCCACCGACAGGTGTTCGGTGCTGGTGTCGAAAGCCAGGAGCTTAGGCATCGCGTCGCCCCATGGCGGCGGCCGGAACCGTGGGCATCGCGGCATTGCGCGCCCCGGTCGCCGACTTCTGCACGCCGAACAGGATGCCGGCGGTCACCAGAAGCAGGCCGGCGATCAGGTTCCAGTGCAGCGGCTCGTCGAGCCAGATCACCGCGCCGAAGGCCGAGAGCCCGGGCACGAGCGCCGTGATCATGGTGCTGCGCACCGGTCCGAAGTACTGGATCATCTTCGTGAACGTGATGCCCGAGATGACGACCGAGCCGACGCCCTGGAACAGCATCTGGAACGCCACCTCTGCCCACGGTGCGGAGCCGATGCGGCTCGCCACCGCACCGCCAGCCACCAGCAGGCTGTACACGGGTACATAGGTCAGCAGCGCGAAGACGGTGATGGCGATGGTCGCGCGCACGGCGTCGAGCCCATGGCGGCGCGCCACCACGCTGTAGCAGGCCCAGCAGAAGGCGGCCGCCATGAAGAGCAGGTCGCCCTTCCAGACCTCGCCGCCCTCAAAGGCGTGCAGCAGGCTGCGCCCGCCGACCACCAGGTCGCCGGCCACGATCAGCGCCAGCCCGAAAGCGCGGCCCGGCGTGATGCGGTCGCGCAGCACCAGGGCCGCCAGCAGCGTGGTCCACAGCGGCAGGCTGCCGGGCATCAGCACCGAGGCGTGGCCTGCTGGCGCGAAGAAGAAACCGCTGTAGGCCAGCATGGCATAGGCCACGCCGCCGAGGATGCCGGCGCTTGCGGTCACGCGCAGCGACAGGGGCGAGAGGCCGAAGAGCGAAGAGGCGGTGAGTCCGTCCTTTTGCCGGAGGTCCTTCATTACCATCCAGGCACCCCAGGGCACCAGCACCAGGCTGGCGCCGCAAATGCGCGCCAGCGCCAGGTCGAACGGGGTGAGCGAGCGTGCGGCCGAGGCCCGGGCGATCACGATGAAGGCCGTCCAGACCAGCACGGTGACCACGGCCGCGCCGATGCCGAGCGTGCGGGGCGAGAGACGGGGCATGGCGGGCATCCCCCGATTATCGAGGGCCCGCACTGGGCCGCGCCGGCCAGGGGCGAATCGGCGCCGAATGCGGCGATCAGCCGCCGTCGCTGCGAAGAATGTCGAGCCCGGCCTTGCGCAGCGGCGCCAGCGCGGTCGCCGGCGCTTCCGGCGACACCAGCAGGCGGGTGGCCGCCGATACGGGGTTGACCATCCAGGCCGAGGCGGCGCCGATCTTTTCCGACGAGGCCAGCACCACCGTCTCGGCCGCGGCGGCCATGAGCGCGCGCTTGATCGCGGCCTCTTCGGCATCGCCGGTGGTCAGTCCGGCCTCGGCATGCACGCCGGTCACGCCCAGGAAGCAGGTGTCGGCGTGGATGCGCGAGATGGCGTCCATCGCCGCCGCGCCCACCGCCACCATCGAATGCCTGAAGAGGCGCCCGCCGATCAGCACCACTTCGATGTCGGCGTGGTCCACCAACTCGACCGCGACCGACGGGCTGTGCGTGACCACGGTGGCGCGCAGGCTCTTCGGCAGGTGCCGCGCCATCTGGACCGCCGTGGTGCCGCCGTCGATGAACACCACCTGCCCGGGCCGCACCAGGCGCGCCGCGGCGCGGCCGATGGCCACCTTCTCCGCGGTCGCGAGCTGCAGCCGGCCCGCGAAATCGGCTTCGGCCCTGGCAAGCGGGAGCGCGCCGCCGTGCACGCGCTGCAGCAAGCCCTCGGCGGCCAGCTCCCGCAAGTCGCGCCGGATGGTGTCTTCCGACAGCCCGAGCTCCCCGCTGAGCGACTTGGCGACGACGTTGCCGTCGCGCTGCAGGACCGAAAGGATGTGTTGCTTGCGCTGGCGGGTGAGCATCGGGCGATGGTAGCTGGCAGGACAGTCGTTTGCACGAATTTTCTTGTTTATGCACGAATTTACGCATAAGCTGCGCTCCCATGACGATTCACGACCGCGTCCGGGTGCACGAAGTCACCTTGCTTTCCGACAACTGGTACACGCTGAAGACCACCGCCTTCGACTGGCGGCGCAACGACGGCCAGTGGCAGCGCACGCACCGCGAAACCTACGACCGCGGCAACGGTGCCACGCTGCTTCCGTACAACCTGGCGCAGCGCACGGTGCTGCTGACGCGGCAGTTCCGCTACCCGGCCTTCGTCAACGGGCACGACGACCTGCTGATCGAGGCCGCGGCGGGCCTGCTCGACAACGCGGCGCCCGAAGAGCGCATTCGCGCCGAGGTGGAAGAAGAACTGGGCTATCGGCTCGGTGCGGTGCAGAAGATCCTCGAAGCCTTCATGAGCCCGGGCTCGGTCACCGAGAAGCTGCACTTCTTCATTGCCGAATACGACCCTTCGATGCGCATCGGCGATGGCGGAGGCTTGGCCGACGAGGGCGAGGACATCGAAGTGCTCGAACTGGGCATCGACGAGGCGCTGGCCATGGTCGCGGACGGGCGCATCGTCGATGCCAAGACGGTGATGCTGCTGTATCACGCGCAGCTGCATGTTTTCGCGCCGGGATAATCGGTCGATGCCTCATCTTCGCCGCCGCTCCTTCGTTCGTGCCGCCTGCGCCTTTTTCTTCACCGCAGGGGCCGCGGCGGGAGCCCTTGCACAGCAGGCTTTTCCGGCCGGAGTCGAGGCCGCCCTGGCGCGTGCCAAGGTGCCGCGCGATTCGGTGACGATGCTGGTGGCCGACGCCGACGGCGTGCGCCCGCCGCGGCTGGCCTGGCGCACGCAGGTGCCGGTCAACCCGGCGTCCATCATGAAGCTGGTCACCACCTATGCCGCGCTCGACCTGCTGGGTGCGGCCTACAGCTGGAGCACGCCGGTCTATGTCGACGGCACGGTGAGCAACGGCGTGCTCAACGGCAACCTCTACATCAAGGGCCAGGGCGATCCCAAGCTGGTGCTGGAACGGGCCTGGCTGCTGCTGCGGCGCGTGCAGGGGCTGGGCATCACCACCGTGAGCGGCGACATCGTGCTCGACCGCAGCGCCTTCGAGAACACGATCGAGAACGACCCGGGCGCCTTCGACGGCGAGCCGCTGCGCCCCTACAACGCCTCGCCCGACGCGCTGCTGGTCAACTTCAAGTCGGTCAACATGATCTTCACGCCCGAGCGCGGCGGCCAGCAGGCGCGCGTGAGCTACGAGCCCCCGCTTGCCAGCGTGTCGATGCAGCCCACGGTGGCGCTCGCGCCCGGCGAATGCGGCGACTGGCGCGCGGCGCTCAAGCCCGACTTCAGCGACCCGAACCGCGTCCGCTTCATGGGCGGTCTTCCGGCTGCCTGCGGCGAAAAAAACTGGGCGGTGGCGTATGCCGATCCGCGCACCTACGGCCTGCGCGCCATCGGCGGCCTGTGGGCGGAAATGGGCGGCCGCGTCGGCGGCCAGATGCGCGAGGGCCGGGTGCCGGCGGGCCTCAGGCCGGCCTTCGAATTCGGATCGCCGCCGCTCGCGGAGGTGGTCCGCGACATCAACAAGTACAGCAACAACGTGATGGCGCAGCAGGTGTTCCTCACGATCGGGCTCACGCAGAAGAACCGCGGCAGCTTCGAGGCCTCGCGCAACGCGCTGGGCCAGTGGTGGCGCGACCGCATCGGCACCGGCGAGGCGCCGCCGGTGTTCGACAACGGCTCGGGCCTGTCGCGCGACGAGCGCATCAGCGCGGCGGCGCTAGCCAAGATGCTGCAGGTGGCCTGGCGCTCGCCGGTGATGCCGGAACTGGTGTCGTCGCTGCCCGCCACAGGGGTGGACGGCACACTCAGGAAGCGCGCGCTGCGCTCGGGCGGCGCGGCCCACCTGAAGACGGGCTCGCTGCGCGATTCGGCCGGGGTGGCCGGCTACGTGCACGGCGCGAGCGGCCGGCGCTACGTGCTGGTGGCCATTGCCAACGGCGAGAACGCGGGGGCCGCGCGCGCCGCCTTCGACGCGCTGGTCGACTGGGCCTCCCAGGACAACTGAGCCGGCGGCCGGCATCCGTTCCGGGGCGGCCGTGTACTGAAAACTTCTCTAGGTATACGCGCCGCTTGCGCCCGGGCATGGCGCTGCACAGAATCGGACGCCCGTTCGGTCCGACAAATAAAATGCCAGGAGGCACGCCGTGAACCAGCCCCGAAGACAACCATCCTCGCCGATGCATCGGCTTTCGGCGCTCGCCGGCGTCACCTTGCTGCTGGCCGCCTGCGGTGGCGGCGGAGGGGGCGGCGGCATCGGCGTGGGGCTTCCGCCGCCGGCCGGCGACACCGGCCGCGGATCGGTCGTCACCGACCCGCCCGAGCAGACCGCAAAGCTGACGGCCGACCAGTTCAGGACCAACCTGCAGGCCAGCGACCAGGGCAAGGCCTTGCTGCAGGTGGCCGGCACGCCCAAGTGCGGGGTCGAGGTACGCTACCTCGAATACCGCACCGTGGGTGGCAAGGGCGAGGCCACCAACGCGACGGCCGCGATCATGCTGCCGTCAGGGGCCGACGTGGCCTGCAACGGAGCGCGCCCGGTGGTCCTGTATGCGCACGGCACCACCGCCGCGCGCAACTACAACCTCGCCAGGTGGACCGACTCGACCCAGCCGGCCGCGGGCGAAGGCCTGACGATCGCCGCCATGTTCGCCGCGCAGGGCTACATCGTGGTGGCGCCCAACTACGCGGGCTACGACAAGTCGACGCTGCCCTATCACCCGTATCTCAACGGCGACCAGCAGGGCAAGGACATGGTCGATGCGCTCACGGCGGCGCGCAAGACTTTTTCGGGCATCGACGCGGCGGACGCGGGCTCGCTGCTGATCACCGGCTATTCGCAGGGCGGCTACGTGGCGATGGCGGCGCACCGCGAGATGCAGGCCACGGGCAAGGCGGTGACGGCGTCGGCGCCGCTCTCGGCCCCATCGGCCATCGGCCTGCTGGCGGACTACACCTTCCTGGGCTGGCCGGCCCTCGGCAGCACGCTCTTCGTGCCGCTGCTCTCGGCCAGCTGGCAGCAGCAGTTCGGCGACGTGTATGGCAGCACCGCCGACATCTACGAAGCGCAGTACGCCACCGGCATCGACACCCTGCTGCCGAGCCTGACGCCCCTCACCACCCTGTATGCCAATGGCAAGCTGCCGCAGCTCGCGCTGTTTCCTGCCGGCGCAACGCCCGGACCGGTGAGCCCGGAGCTGTCGATCTTCTATGGCGCCAACAACCTGATCCGCCAGACCTACCTGACACAGGCCGCCAGCGACATCCTGGCGAATCCCTGCCCCGGCAACGCGCTGCCCGCCACGGCCGGCTCGCTCAGCACGACCTCGCCGCTGGACTGCAGGCCGGCCGTGGGCTTCCGCAAGGCGGCGCGCGCCAACGACCTGCGCAACTGGCTGCCGGCCCGGCCGGTGCTGATGTGCGGTGGCGCCAACGACCCGACCGTGAACTTCCTGAGCACCCGCGCCACCGCCGGCTACTTCCGCGCCCGCGGCATGCCCACTGCCGCGCTGACGGTGGTCGACCTGGAAGACACGGCCACCACCGACGCCTATTCCGCCGCGCGCGCCGGCTTCGCGCAGGCCAAGAGCACCCTCGCGCAGAACACCCCCGGCACCGACGCCGACAAGCGGCAGGCCGTCACCCTGGCCTACCACGGCACGCTGGCGCCCCCATTCTGTCTGGCCTCGGCGAGAGGTTTCTTCCAGGGCGTGCTGGCCGCAGGCGGTTGAGCCTGGGGGTTAGCCCATCGAGGCGCGCTGCAGGCGGTCGCGTACGCCTTCCCATTCGGGCGTATCCGGTGGTGTTTCCACCCAGATCAGCTTGACGCCCTCTGCGTCGAACTGGCGCAATACCGCGAACAGCTGGTGCGCGCTGGCCACCGCATCGTCGGGCATGCGCCGCTGCAGCACGCGCTGCGATGGGCTGCGCAGTTCGGCGCGCGCCCACACCGCGATGTTGGCGGCGCCCGCACCGAGCACGTCGAGCGCGGTCTGAATCGCCTTGGCGTCCATCAACCGCAGCTTGGCATTGGGCGCGTAGTGCGCCTCGAGCGTGCCGGAGGCCCGCGGGTCGGGCGTTTCGAGCACTTCGCGGTCGCTCAGCCGCTCGCCCGCGGCGGCCTCGATCTGTGCGCGCGTGATCAGGCCCGGACGCAGCAGCACAGGCGCGCCGCGGCTGCAGTCGACGATGGTCGATTCGATACCCACATCGCAGGCGCCGCCGTCGATCACCGGCAGCGAATCGCCGAACTCGTCGACCACGTGCTGCGCGGTGGTCGGGCTGACGCGGCCGAAACGGTTGGCGCTCGGCCCGGCAAGGCCCGGCACGCCCTGCTCTGCGCAGGCCTCAAGGAGCGCCTGTGCCACAGGATGCGAAGGGCAGCGCAGGCCGATGGTGTCCTGCCCGCCGGCCGCCGCGCCAGCCACGCCGGGCTGGCGCGTGACGATCAGCGTCAGGGGACCGGGCCAGAAGGCCTGCACCAGCTTCTGCGCGAAGGGCGGCAGCGGCTGCGCAAAGCGCGACAGCGACTCGGTGCCCTTGATGCCCGCCGCGACGTGGACGATCAGCGGATGATCGGCCGGCCGGCCCTTGGCCTTGAAGATTCCGCCCACCGCCATGTCGCTGGTGGCATCGGCGCCCAGCCCATAGACGGTTTCGGTCGGAAACGCGACCAGCCCGCCCGCGCGCAGCACGCGCACGGCTTCGGCAATGGCGTGAGGATCCTGCCCGTCGAGGATCATGCGAAGTCGGCCGCCGAAAGGGGCGGCAGGCCGAGCAGCGTGGCAGCCTGGGAAGCCGTGGCGCGCACGCTTTCGAGCGTGGCTCCGGTGAGGGTCAGGTGGCCCATCTTGCGGCCGCGGCGTGGTTCGATCTTGCCGTAGAGATGCAGGTGCACGCCAGGCAGCGCGAGCACGTCGCTCCAGCGCGGCGCGGCCGGCTTGTCGCCGCCTGCGGTGAACCACAGGTCGCCGAGCAGGTTCAGCATGATCGCCGGGCTGTGCTGGCGCGGCTGGGCCAGCGGCAGGCCCGCGAGCGTGCGCACCTGCAGCTCGAACTGGGACACGTCGCAGGCTTCCATGGTGTAGTGGCCGCTGTTGTGCGGCCGCGGCGCCATTTCGTTCACCACCAGCGAACCGTCGGTCAACACGAAGAATTCCACACACAGCACGCCGACGTAGTTCAGCCCGTTCGCAATGCTCTTGGCGGAGTTGATGGCCGCCTGCGCCACGGTCTTGGGCATGTTCTGCGCATGCACCTCGGTCACGGCCAGGATGCCATCGCGGTGCAGGTTGCGCTGCGGCGGAAAGTGCACCAGCTGCCCGTCGCGGCCGCGCGCGACGATCACCGAGCATTCGAATTCGAGCGGCAGCAGCTTTTCGAGCACGCAGGGCACGCAGTGCGCGGCCTGCCAGGCGTCGACCAGCTCGGCGCGCGTGGTCACGCGCTGCTGCCCCTTGCCGTCATAGCCGAGGCGCGCGGTCTTGAGGATGCCGGGCAGCAGCCCGTCTTCACCGGCCGCAAGCTGGGCCGCAGTCTCGATGACCGCATACGGCGCGCAGGCCACGCCGCAGCGCGTGAAATGGGCCTTTTCGGCGATGCGGTCCTGCGCGATGGCAATGGCGGCGGCATCGGGCGACACGGGCCGGGCGGCCGACAGCTTGTCCAGCGAGGGGGCCGGCACGTTCTCGAACTCGGTCGTGACCGCATCGGCCAGGCCCGCGAGCCGCGCCAGTCCGTCGACGTCGGCGTAGTCGGTATGGATGTGGTGATGGCTCACGCGGCCGGCCGGGCTGTCGGCATCGGGGTCGAGCACGGCCGTGAAATAGCCCATGCGCTGGGCGGCATGGGCGAACATGCGGCCCAGCTGGCCGCCGCCGAGCACGCCGAGCGTGGCGCCGGGAAGAATGGGCAGGCCGTTGTTGCTCATAGGGCACCCCCGCCTTGCGGCGAAAAAGGCGACACGGCGCCGCCATCGACCGGCGGCGGCAACGCCATGGCCTCGGCCGCGGCCGTTTGCGCGGCGCGGAAGGCATCGAGCCGGGCGCGCAGCGCCGGGTCGTTCACCGCCAGCATGGCCACCGCGAACAGCGCCGCGTTGGCGGCCCCCGCATTGCCGATGGCAAAGGTGGCCACCGGCACGCCCTTGGGCATCTGCACGATGCTGTAGAGCGAATCGACGCCCTGCAGGTGGCGGCTGGCCACCGGCACGCCGAGCACCGGCACCGTGGTTTTCGAGGCCAGCATGCCCGGCAGATGGGCCGCGCCGCCCGCGCCCGCGATGATCGCGGCCAGCCCGCGCCCGGCGGCGCTCTCGGCGTACGCGAAGAGCGCATCGGGCATCCGGTGGGCCGAGACCACCTTCGCTTCGTGCTGGATCCCGAATTGCTGGAGAATCTCGACCGCGTTGCGCATCGTCTCCCAATCGGAGCTCGAGCCCATCACTACACCGACCTGAATGGTTTCGTTCATGGTTTCAATTTTACGTTTCACCCCCAGCTGGTTCCGATGATCGACATCACTCTCGAAAATTTTCAGGCCGAACTGATCGAAGGCTCGGTCGCCACGCCGGTGCTGCTCGACATCTGGGCCGAGTGGTGCGGGCCGTGCAAGCAGCTCGGGCCGGTGCTCGAAAAGCTCGAAACCGAGTACGCCGGCCGCTTCACGCTGGCCAAGCTCGACGCCGACAAGGTGCCGCAGATTTCGTCGCAGCTGTCCGAAATGTTCGGCGTGCGCAGCATCCCGTTCTGCGTGATGTTCAAGGACGGACAGCCGGTCGACGGCTTCGTCGGTGCCATTCCGGTCGACAAGATCCGCGAATTCCTCGACAAGCACGTGCCCGGTGCCGAAGAAGCGGAGGCGGCTTCCGAGGGGGCCGCGGCGCAGGAAGCCCTGGCCGAAGGCGACACCGAAGGCGCGCTCGAGCGGCTTCAGCATGCGGTGGCCACCGACCCGGCCAACGACGACGCCCGCTTCGACTACGTCAAGCTGCTGCTGCAGATGGGCCGCATCGACGACGCCAAGGTGGCGTTTGCGCCGGTGATTGCCAAGACCACGCTGGTGCGCCGCTTCGATTCGCTGCAGCGCTGGATGGAGGCCATCGATTTTGCGGCGCCGGGCTCGGGCCCCGCGCCCACCGTGGCCGATTTCGACGCCCGCATTGCCGCCGGCAAACGCGACTTCGACGCCCGCTTCGGCCGCGCGCGCCTCCTGATGGATGCGCAGCGCTGGACCGATGCCATGGACGAACTGCTCGAGATCCTGATGCGCGACAAGAGCTGGAACGAAGAGCTTGCGCGCAAGACCTACATCGCGATCCTCGATCTGATCGAGCCGCCGAAGGTCAAGGTGGCCGATGGGCAGATTCCGCCGGACGACCCGGTGGTGGCCACCTATCGCCGCCGCCTCAGCAGCGTGGTGCTGAGCTGAATGCCAAATTGCGCACCTCGATGCGCAATTCAATGAAAAAGCGACTCTCGAGTCGCTTTTTTATTGCTCCGCCCCTCCTGTGGGACGCGGTCAGCCGGCGCCGCGGCATTGGCGAGCCGGGGCGGCGTCGAATACGATGGCGCCGATTCAACTTGTTGCAATTGAGAAGGAAAAATCGGCCATGCGCTTCCTCGCCCGCCTCGCGCTTCCCGTCCTCGCGACCGCACTGCTGGCCGCCGCCCTGTCCGCCTGCGGCAGCGGCATCAGCCTCGACGAGCCGATCGAAGGCCCGGTCTGGCGCCTCGCGCAGCTGGGCGGCGAACCCGTGGCGCCCGGCGGCGATGCGCAGATCCAGTTCGACCGCAGCAGCGGCCGCGTCAGCGGATCGGGCGGCTGCAACCGGGTGTCGGGTTCGTTCACGCGCAGCGGCGTCACGCTGCGCATCGGCCAACTGGCATCGACCCGCATGGCCTGCGCGGACCCGGTGCGCGGCGCCACCGAAGCGCAATTCGTTTCGGCGCTGCAGACCACCGCCAGCTATCGGCTCGCCGGGCCTGGGCGGCTCGCGCTGCTCGACGCGAGCGGCCGCACCGTGGCAACGCTGAACGCGGCGACGCGATGAAGGCTGCCGCCGGGAGCGTTTTCGCGTTCTTTTTTCCTCAGCCGGTGAGGCGCTCCAGCGCTTCGCGGTACTTGGCCGCGGTCTTCTCGATCACCTCGGCCGGCAGGCGCGGCGCCGGCGGCGTCTTGTCCCAGGGCTTGCCGTTGATCTTGGTGGCTTCGAGCCAGTCGCGCACGAACTGCTTGTCGTAGCTCGGCGGATTGGTGCCGGCGGCCAGCGCGGCCTGGTAGCCCTCGACCGGCCAGTAGCGCGAGCTGTCGGGCGTGAGCACCTCGTCCATCAGCACCAGCGTGCCGGCCTCGTCCAGGCCGAACTCGAACTTGGTGTCGGCAATGATCATTCCCTTGGTCAGAGCGATCTGCGCGGCGGTTTCGTAGATCTCGAGGCTGGTCTCGCGGATCTGCTGCGCCAGCTTGGGCCCGACGATCTCGACCACGCGGTCGTAGCTGATGTTCTCGTCGTGCTCGCCGGCCGCGGCCTTGGCGGCGGGCGTGAAGATCGGGCGCGGCAGCTTGCTGGCGTTGGTGAGCCCTTCGGGCAGCGGCACGCCGCAGACAGAGCGGCTTTCCTGGTATTCCTTCCAGCCGCTGCCGGCCAGGTAGCCGCGCACCACCGCCTCGACCGGGATCGGCGTCAGGCGCTTGACCAGCATCGAGCGGCCCGTGACCTGCGGCACCTCTTCAGGCGTGACCACGCTTTCGGGCGCTTCGCCCGTCAGGTGGTTGGGACACAGCTGGCCCAGGCGGTCGAACCACCACAGGGCCATTTGCGTGAGGATCTCGCCCTTGCCCGGGATCGGCTCGCCCATGATCACGTCGAAGGCGCTGAGCCGGTCGCTCGCGACCATCAGGATGCGGTCCTCGCCGACGGCGTAGTTGTCGCGCACCTTGCCGCGCGCAAGCAGGGGCAGGCTCTGGATGGAGGAGGTGTGGACGGTGGTCATGAGGCGGTGCTGTGCGGAAACGGGTGACGGGAAAAACGGATTGTGCGCGCAGAAAAAAGCCACCGCGAACGGTGGCCTGCGAATCGCGAAAAAAGTTTCAGACGACTTCTTGCGCGAGCTCGCCCTTGGCGTATTTGGCGGCGACGACCTGCAGCGTGTCGCCCTTGATCTTGGCACCTTGGCCTTCGCAGCCGAACTCGATGTAGCGCTGCTTGCAGATCAGCCTGGCGGCTTCGCGCGCCGGCTTGAGCCATTCGCGGGCGTCGAACTTCTCGGGGTTCTCGGCCAGGAACTTGCGCACCGCGCCGGTCATGGCCAGGCGGATGTCGGTGTCGATGTTGATCTTGCGCACGCCGTGCTTGATGGCTTCCTGGATTTCCTTCACGGGCACGCCGTAGGTTTCCTTCATGTTGCCGCCGTACTGGCGAATGATGGCCAGCAGCTCCTGCGGCACGCTCGACGAGCCGTGCATCACCAGGTGGGTATTGGGAATGCGGCGGTGGATTTCCTTGATGCGGTCGATCGCCAGGATGTCGCCGGTGGGCTCGCGCGTGAACTTGTAGGCGCCGTGGCTGGTGCCGATGGCAATGGCCAGCGCGTCGATCTGGGTGCGCTTGACGAAGTCGGCGGCCTGCTCGGGATCGGTCAGCAGCTGCTCGCGCGTCATGGTGTCGTCGGTGCCGTGGCCGTCTTCCTTGTCGCCCTTCATGGTCTCCAGCGAGCCCAGGCAGCCGAGTTCGCCTTCGACGGTCACGCCCAGGCGGTGGGCCATGTCCGACACCTTCTTGGTGACGTCCACGTTGTAGTCGTAGCTGGCAATGGTCTTGCCGTCGGCCTCCAGCGAGCCGTCCATCATCACCGAGCTGAAGCCCAGGTCGATGGCGCCCTTGCAGACGTCCGGGTTCTGGCCGTGGTCCTGGTGCATGACCAGCGGGATGTTCGGGTACTGCTCGATCGCAGCCTGGATCAGGTGCTTGATGAAGGCTTCGCCGGCGTATTTGCGGGCACCGGCGCTGGCCTGCAGGATGACGGGGGCGCCGGTTTCCTTGGCGGCCTCCATCACGGCCTGGACCTGTTCGAGGTTGTTGACGTTGAAGGCCGGAATGCCGTAGCCGTTGGCGGCTGCGTGATCCAGCAGTTCGCGCATCGAGACGAGTGCCATGGGAAATACCTCGCGGAAATAGGGGAAAAAGAAGGCGGAAAGACGAGAGAAAACTGCCGCAATTCTATCGAGCCCCCTTGTGGGACGGCACTGACAGGTACCCGAAGGGAATCAGGCCGACAGCGGTGGGCGCCCTAGATCGGCAGTTGCGTGGTCGACAGCACCTGCTTGAGCACCACGAAAGTCCGGATCTGCCGCACGCCGGGCAAGTACAGCAGCTGCTCGGCGTGCAGGCGGTTGAAGCTGTCGTTGTCGCGCGTTCGCACGAGCATGAAGTAGTCGAATTCGCCCGTGACCACATGGCATTCGAGGCAGCCGGACACCTTCTGCGCGGCTTTCTCGAAATCGGCGAACGAGTCGGGCGTCGAGCGGTCGAGTACCACGCCGATCATCACCAGCATGCCCAGCTCCAGCGCCTTCGCGTCGAGCAGCGCCACGATGCCCTTGATGAGCCCCGCGGCCTTGAGCCGCTCGACCCGGCGCAGGCACGCGGGCGCGCTGAGATTGACCTTGGCCGCCAGCGCCACGTTCGAGACCGAGGCGTCGCGCTGCAGGGCGCGAAGGATGGCGCGGTCCGTGCGGTCGAGCTCCGGTGCCGCTTCGGCCGCCTGCGCCGGCGTGGTGCGCAATTTTGTTGTGCTCATTTCTTTCTTTGCAAACCAAAAGCCTTCGATCCTGCGATCTTGTCTTTTTTTTTCTCATTTTTCCATCAAAGTTTGCAACCACGTTTTGGCGCCTTCTTTCTACGATCGATGTCATTCCCTCCTCCTTTCCATTTCCTCTGGAGCACATCGATGAACCTCGAGAAATTTCCCCGCCATGCCCTGACCTTCGGCCCCACGCCGATCCATCCGCTCAAGCGCCTGAGCGCACATCTGGGCGGCGAAGTCGAGCTCTACGCCAAGCGCGAGGATTGCAACAGCGGCCTTGCCTTCGGTGGCAACAAGACCCGCAAGCTCGAATACCTGATCCCCGAGGCGCTGGCGGGTGGCTACGACACGCTGGTGTCGATCGGCGGCATCCAGTCGAACCAGACCCGCCAGGTGGCCGCTGTGGCCGCGCACCTGGGCCTGAAGTGCGTGCTGGTGCAGGAGAACTGGGTCAACTATTCCGATGCGGTGTACGACCGCGTCGGCAACATCGAGATGTCACGCATCATGGGCGCCGACGTGCGGCTGGACAGCGCGGGCTTCGACATCGGCATCCGCAAGAGCTGGGAAGAAGCCATGGACGACGTGCGCAAGGCCGGCGGCAAGCCCTTTCCCATTCCGGCCGGCTGCTCGGAGCACCGCTACGGCGGGCTGGGCTTCGTGGGGTTCGCCGAGGAGGTGCGGCAGCAGGAGACCGAGCTGGGCTTCAAGTTCGACTACATCGTGACCTGCTCGGTCACGGGCAGCACGCAGGCCGGCATGGTGGTGGGCTTTGCGGCCGATGGCCGGGCCGACCGCGTGATCGGCATCGACGCTTCGGCCAAGCCGCAGCAGACCTTCGAGCAGATCGTGCGCATTGCCAGGAACACGGCCGAACTGGTCGAACTGGGCCGCGACATCACCGACAAGGACGTGGTGCTCGACCGCCGCTTCGGCGGCCCTGAATACGGGCTGCCCAACGAAGGCACGCTGGAATCGATCCGCCTTTGCGCGCGCCTGGAAGGCATGCTGACCGACCCCGTGTACGAGGGCAAGTCAATGCACGGAATGATCGAGAAGGTACGGCTGGGCGAATTCCCGCCGGGCTCGAAGGTGCTCTATGCGCACCTGGGCGGCGTGCCGGCCCTCAACGCCTACAGCTTCCTGTTCAGGAACGGCTAGCAATAGGCTCGCCCCCGAAGCATCGCGCACTTCGTGTCGCGATGCCTCCCCCGTCCGGGGGCAACACCAGCGGCCCGGCAAAGCCGGTTCCGCGGTGTTTCACGAATGGGCCCCTTAACGACCCCTAGCTAGCGCGGCAAATTTTCAGCATGTTGGTGCCGCCCGGGGCACCCATCGGCTCACCGCAGGTAATTGCGTAGACATCGCCGGTCTGCACGATGCCGCGCTTCTTCAGGTGCGCTTCGGCCTGCTCGAGCGCGGTGTCGCGGTCGCTCTCCGAATCCATCAGCAGCGGGCGCACGTTGCGGTAGAGCGCCATCCTGCGCTGCGTGGCAAGGCGGGAGGTCAGCGCGTACATCGGAATGTGCGCGCGGTGGCGGCTCATCCACAGCGGCGTGGAGCCCGACTCGGTGAGCGCCACGATGGCCTTGGCGCCGAGATGGTGGGCGGTGAACAGCGCACCCATGGCAATCGACTGGTCGATGCGGCTGTAAGTCTTGCCGCTGAAGTCGGCGTCGAGCATCTTGTCCTCCGCCGATTCGGCGGCTTCGCAGATGCGGCTCATCTCCTGCACGGTTTCGAGCGGGTAGCGGCCCGAGGCGGTTTCTGCCGAGAGCATCACGGCATCGGTGCCGTCGAGCACGGCATTGGCCACGTCGCTCACCTCTGCGCGCGTGGGCACAGGGTTGGTGATCATCGACTCCATCATCTGGGTGGCGGTGATCACCACCTTGTCCATGTCGCGCGCCATGCGGATCATCTTTTTCTGCAGCGCCGGCACGGCGGCATTGCCCACCTCGACCGCAAGGTCGCCGCGGGCCACCATGATGCCGTCGCTCGCACGCAGGATTTCTTCCAGCTTGGGAATGGCCTCGGCACGCTCGATCTTGGCGATCAGACCCGGCTTGTGGCCGAATTCGGCCGCGGCCACATTGCACAGCTGGCGCGCCATTTCCATGTCGGTGGCGTTCTTGGGAAAGCTCACCGCCACGTAGTCGGCCTGGAAGCTCATCGCGGTCTTGATGTCTTCCATGTCCTTGGCCGTGAGCGCCGGCGCCGTGAGGCCGCCGCCCTGCTTGTTAATGCCCTTGTTATTGGAGAGCTCGCCGCCCAGCTTGACGGTGGTGTGCACCGCCTCGCCCCGCACCGCGTCGACCGTGAGCACGATGAGGCCGTCGTTCAGCAGCAGCTTGTCGCCGGGGCGCACGTCGCGCGGCAGGTCCTTGTAGTCGAGGCCGACCGCGTCGGTGTCGCCGGGTTCGGTGCGCGAGGCGTCGAGCACGAACTTGGCGCCCGGCTCGAGCCAGACCTTGCCCTGGGCGAACTTGCCGACGCGGATCTTGGGGCCCTGCAGGTCGGCCATGATCGCCACTTCGCGGCCCGTCTTGCGGGCGGCCTCTCGCACCATGGCGGCGCGGTCGATGTGGTCCTGCGCCGTGCCGTGGCTGAAATTGAGCCGCACCACGCTGACCTTGTTCAGGATCATCTGTTCGAGCAGCTCGGGCGTATTGGACGCCGGGCCGAGCGTGGCGACGATCTTGGTGGCGTGGCGGGGAAGGCGGTCCGTGATCATTGAGCTGGTCTCCATTTTGTATCCGCTACTGTATACACTTTGTGTGACTACAGGAAGTGGACACGGCGCGCGCGTGAAAAATCAGCCCGCGGCACGCTTGGCAAGAATCTCGAAAGCCGGCAGCGTCTTGCCCTCGAGCACTTCGAGGAAGGCGCCGCCGCCGGTCGAGATGTAGCCGACCTGCTTCTCGATGCCGTACTTGGCAATGGCCGCGAGCGTGTCGCCGCCGCCGGCGATCGAGAAGGCGCTGCTTTCGGCGATGGCCTGGGCGATGGCCTTGGTGCCGCCCGCGAAGGCATCGAACTCGAACACGCCCACCGGGCCGTTCCAGACGATGGTGCCGGCTTCGCGCAGTTGCGCGGCCAGCTGTGCGGCGGTCTTGGGGCCGATGTCCAGGATCAGGTCGTCGTCGGCCACGTCGTTCGCGTCTTTCACCGTGGCGGGCGCATCGGCCGCAAAGGTCTTGGCCGTGACCACGTCCACCGGAATCGGCACGTCGGCGCCACGGGCGCGCATGGATTCGATCACCGCCTTGGCCTGGTCGATCAGGTCGGGCTCCGCCAGCGACTTGCCAATCTTGAGGCCGGCCGCGAGCATGAAGGTGTTGGCAATGCCGCCGCCGACGATCAGCTGGTCGACGTTGGCCGACAGGCTCTTGAGGATGGTCAGCTTGGTGCTCACCTTGGAGCCCGCCACGATGGCCACCAGAGGCCGCTTGGGCAGGGCCAGCGCCTTGGAGATGGCGTCGATCTCGGCCGCGAGCAGCGGGCCGGCCGCGGCCACCTTCGCGAACTGCGCGATGCCGTAGGTGGTGGCTTCGGCGCGGTGGGCGGTGCCGAAGGCGTCGTTCACGTAGATGTCGGTGAGCGCGGCGAGCTTGCGGGCCAGCGCTTCGTCGTTCTTCTTCTCGCCCTTGTTGACGCGGCAGTTCTCGAGCAGCACGACCTGGCCGGGTTTCACGTCGACGCCGTCGACCCAGTTGGCCACCAGCGGCACGTCACGGCCGAGCAGTTCGCCCAGGCGCTTGGCCACCGGGGCCAGCGAGTCCTCGGGCTTGAATTCGCCTTCGGTCGGGCGGCCCAGGTGCGAGGTGACCATCACGGCGGCGCCGGAATCGAGCGCCAGCTGGATGCAGGGCACCGAGGCGCGGATGCGCGTGTCTTCGGTGATGTTGCCCGCGTCGTCCTGCGGCACGTTGAGGTCGGCACGGATGAAGACGCGCTGGCCGGCGGCCTTGCCCTGCGCGCAGAGGTCGGTGAATCGAATGACGTTCATGGATCTGGAGGTGGTGGAAGACAAGTCGCCTGCATTGTAGGTTTCGCCCCGCGGCGGCTCTACGCGCGTCTTGCCACTTGTCGATGCTTTTTCAGCCCTTTTGCTGCGCCTTGGCAAAGCGCTCGAGGACCTCGACAAAGCTCGCGGCGGCGGGCGAGAGGGTGCGCCGCGCGGCGCTGTAGACGCAGACGTCGCGGTGGAAGTCGGGCGACTCGAGCCGCACCATCTGCAAGCCGTGGGCGCGCACCAGCGACGCCGAATAGGTCGGGCACACGGTGAGCCCCAGGCCCGAGGCAACCATGCCGAGCGCCGTGGTCATGTACGACACCTCCTGCGTGGCCGGACGCAGCATGTAGTCGCGCTCCGCGGGCGCCAGTTCGGGCAGCACGCGCTGGCGGAAGTCACGCGTGGGCGCGATGAAGGTGTAGGGCTCCAGCTCGTGCCAGCGCACCTTGCGGCGCCTGGCAAACGCATGGCCGGGCGGGCAGATCAGCCAATGCCGGTCGCGCAGCAGCGTGCGGCGCTCGATGGCGGCATCGACCGCCACGTCCTGACCCACCGCAAGCTCCACGTCGCCGGCCGTCACGCCGGCCAGCAGATGCTCCGGGAGCGTGTCGGCCAGGCGCACGTCGACATCGGGGTACGCCTCGCGGAAGATCGCGATCACGCGCGGCATCAGCGTGCAGGCCATGAGCTGGGGCGCTGCAAGACGCAACACACCTTTCTTCTTGTCACGCAAATCGGTCACGCCAGCCACTGCGCTCGTGAGGTCGCGGAGCAGGCGATGGACCGAAGGCAGGAACTCGCGGCCGGCTTCGGAGAGCTGTACGCGGCGCGTATGGCGGTCGAGCAGCTGCACGCCCATCTCGCGTTCGAGCTCGCGCACCAGCACGCTGAGCGCCGACTGCGTGAGGTGCAGCTGCTGCGCCGCGGCGGTGAAGCTGCCGGCCTCGGCCACGGCAGCGAAGGCGCGCAATTGGCGCAGGGTCAGATTCATATGGTTATTTCATCAATCGATGAATTAATTTCGATTGCATCATAAGACGCGGCATCGCCCAATCACGGCTTACCGGAGACAAAGCCATGCCGACGACCGCCAACGCGGCCCCGCCAGTTCGCGGGCTGCACCATTTCGCCTGGCGCTGCCGCGACAGCGAAGAAACCCGCTGCTTCTACGAAGACCTGCTGGGCCTGCCGCTCGCCCACGTCATCAAGAGCGACCACGTGCCGAGCACCGGCGAGTACTGCCCTTACGTGCACATCTTTTTCCGGATGGGCGACGGCTCGTACATCGCCTTCTTCGACCTGGGCGACGACGTTGCCGCCCTGCCTTCGCCCAACACGCCGGCGTGGGTGAACCACATTGCGCTGCGGGTCGACTCCGTGGAAGACCTGCTCGCCGCCAAGGCGCGGCTCGAAGGCGCGGGCGTGGAAGTGCTGGGCGTGACCGACCATCACATCATCGAGTCGATCTATTTCTTCGACCCCAACGGCATCCGCGTGGAGCTGACCACACCGACCGTGCCGCAGGCCGAGATGGATGCGCATGCACTGCGCGCCCGGGCGGACCTCGATGCGTGGACCGTGCGCAAGGCCGGGCTGCGCGCAGCGAAAGGCACCGCGAATGCCTGAATTGCAACTCGCCGTCATCGACGTGAAGCCCGGCGCGGCGATGGAAAGCCAGTCGGGCCTGCAAATGCTGCGCCCGCGCATCTACGGCGCCTTTCGCGCGCCGCCGGGGCCCAGGAAGATCGCGGCCATCGTGATGCATCCGACCAGCAATTTCATGGGCCACTACCTGATCGGCCCGCTGGCCGAACGCGGCATCTGCTGCATGGGACTGAACTCGCGCTACGTGGGCAACGACACGGTGCTGCTGATGGAGCGCGCCATCCAGGACCTGGGCGCCGGCGTGCAGTACCTGCGCGCGGCCGGCTACGAGAAGGTGTTTCTCATCGGCAACTCGGGCGGCGCGGCGCTCGCGAGCTTCTACCAGGCGCAGGCCGAGAAGCTCACGGCCACGCACCTGCCGGATGGCGACCCGACGCACCTGCACCCAAGCGACCTGCCGCCGGTGGATGGCATTGCCCTGTGCGCCGCGCACCGGGGCCGCACGCGGCTGATGCGCGACTGGATCGACCCCTCGGTCACCGACGAGCACGACCCGCTTTCGGTGGACCCCGAGCTCGACATGTACGACCCGCACCACCGAGTGCCCTACGACGCCGAATTTCTCGCGCGTTTCAGCGCGGCGCAGAAGGCGCGGCTCGACCGCATCGAGCGGTGGTGCGTCGACCGCCTCGCATTGCTTCGGAACACGCCGGGCGCACCGCGCGACCAGGCCTTCATCGTCTACCGCACGCATGCCGATCCTCGCTGCGTCGATCTTTCGCTCGACGCCAACGACCGCCTGCCGGGCAGCGTGTGGGGCGATGCGCGGCAGGTGAACTATTCGGCCAATGCGATGGGCCGCACCACCTCGCTGACCGCGTTTCTCTCGCAATGGTCGTCGCGCTCGCAGGCCGACGGACCCACCAACCTTGAACGCACGACCGTGCCGAAGCTGCTGCTCACCTACACGGGCGACCAGTCGACCTTTCCGAGTACGCGCGATGCGTGGATGGCTGCCGGCGGCGCGCGCATCCGCAATGTCGACATCGTGGGTGGCAACCACTATCTCGCGGGTCAGCCCGAGCTGGTGCCCAAGGCAGCGGATGCCATCGCCGAATTCGCCCACGCGCTGTTGTAGAAGAGACATGGAAAGCTTTGCATTCGCGCCGGCCTACGAGCTTCCGAGCTGGCCCTTCACGCCGCCGCCCGAGCTGGGCAGCACCCAGATCGTTCGACACCCGATCGTGATCGTCGGCGCCGGGCCTTCGGGCCTCACGCTGGCCTGCGACCTGGCGCAGCGCGGCGTGCACGCCGTGCTGCTCGACGAGGACGACACCGTCGGCGTGCGCGGCGCCTCGTCGCGCGGCATCTGCTATGCGCAGAAGAGCCTGGAGATCTTCGAGCGCCTGGGCATCTACGAGCGCATCGCTGCCAAGGGCATCACCTGGTCGTTCGGGCGCACCTTCTCCGGCGAGCAGGAGGTCTACAACTTCAACCTGCAGGCGAACAGCGTCTCCAGGCAGCCGCCGTTCATCAACCTGCAGCAGTTCTACCTCGAGTGGTTCCTGGTCGAGCGCATCCTCGAACTCGGGCTCACCGACCTGCGGTGGAAGAGCCGGGTGACGCGCGTGGAGCCGCTCGGCGACGGTGTGCGCATCGAGGTCGAGACGCCCGCGGGCCGCTACACGATCGAGGCCGACCGGCTGATCGACGCCACGGGCGCCAACAGCCCCATCCGCACGCAACTCGGCATCGATGCGCATTCGTCCCGCAGCACCGACCGCTGGTGCATCAGCGACGTGCGCTTCAAGAAGCCATTGCCGGTCGAACGATGGACCTGGGTCGATGCCCCCTTCAACGAAGGCCGCGGCGTGTGGCAGCACCTGATGGCCGATGGCGTGTGGCGCATCGACTACCAGATGCCCGAAGACTGCGACACGGCCACCATCAGCAAGCCCGAAGTGGCGGGCGCGCGGCTGCGCGAGCAGCTCGGGCCGGGCGTGGAGTTCGAGTTCGTGTGGATCGGCCCGTACGGCTACCGCGACCACCTGCTCGACAGCTTCCGCCACGGCCAGGTGTTCTTCATCGGCGATGCCGCGCACGTGGTGAGTCCGTTTGGCGCCCGCGGCGGCAACAGCGGGATCCAGGACGCCGCCAACCTCGGATGGAAGCTCGCGCTGGCCCTGCAAGGGCAGGCCGGCGATGCGCTGCTCGACAGCTACGACGCCGAACGCCAGCCCGCGGCAAGGCAGAACCTCGAAGTGACGAGCCGCTCGGCGCGCTTTCTCGCGCCGCGTTCGCCGGCCGAACACACGCTGCGCCGCGCCGTGGTGGCGCTGGCGGCGCGCTACCCGTTCGCGCGGGCGTTGGTGAACACCGGCCGCATGTCGGTCGCCAACGACTATCCGCCCGCGCCCCAATTTCCCGAGGGTGGGCGCACGGTGCAGAACCTGCCGCTGCGCTGGACCGATGGGCGCGAGACGACGCTGATGCAGCTGCTGGCCGAGGGCACGCAGTGCCTCGGGCTGTGGCTTTCCCCGGCACCCGACCGGACGATGGCGGCCATGGAGGCGACGGCATCGCTCCCCTTGCGGCTGCTGGCCATCGGCGGCGACAGCGGCCTGCCGACGCTGCAAGCCGACGATCGGCTCACGAGTCACCTGGGCATCCGCGATCCGGGCAGCTTCGTGCTCGTGCGCCCCGACGCCTACCGCGCCGCAACGCTCGCGCAGGCCACCCCCGCTGCGATCGCCGATGCACTGCGCGCGGCCCTTGCCCAGAACACCACTCCATGATCACCGAGCCCCGCATCACCGACCCCGACGGCTTCTATTCCGCCTTGCTCGCCGCGCACGAAGGCCTGAGCGAAGCGGAGAGCGCCGATCTCAATGCCCGCCTCGTGCTGCTGCTGGCCAACCAGTGCGGCGAGCAGGGCGTGCTGCTCGCCTGCATTCGCGCGGCGGCCGAAGACTTCCCTAAAAGCAACACCCCATGAACGCCACCGTCTCTTTCGCCTCTGCCTCCGACACGCGCGAGCAGAAACCGCAGCTGCGGGAACTCGCACCCGACGTCTACGGCTACATCAGCGATTTCGATCCGAACTGCGGCTTCGTCGTCGGCGACGAGCAGGTGGTGCTGATCGATACGCGCCCCACGCCGCGCATGGCGCGCGACTTTCTCGCGGCCATCCGCACGGTGACCGACAAGCCGATCAAGACCATCGTGCTCACGCACTACCACGCGGTGCGCGTGATGGGCGCGAGTGCCTTCGACGAGGTCGAGGCCATCATCGCGAGCAACGGCACGCTCGACTGGATCCGCACGCGCGGCCAGGCCGACTTCGATTCGGAGGTGGGCCGCTTCCCGCGCCTGTTCGCGGGCGTGGAAGAGATTCCGGGCCTCACGCTCCCGACGATGAGCTTCGAGCGCGAGATGAGCCTGTGGCTGGGCCCTCGTCCTGGCCTTGGCCGCGAGCTTCGCCTCATGGCGCTGGGCCGCGGCCATTCGAGCGGCGACACGGTGGCGTGGCTGCCCGACTGCGGCGTGCTGTTCTCGGGCGACGTGGTGGAGAACCACTGCGGCGTGTATGCGGGCGACGCCTACATCGGCGACTGGGCCGGCACGCTCGATGCCGTGCTGGCGCTGAAGCCGCGCGTGCTGGTGCCGGGACGCGGCGCGGTGCTGCAGGACGAAGCCGCTTGCGCCGAGGCCATCGGGCTCACCAAGGCGTTCCTCGGGGCGTTGCTGGGCAGCGTCAGCGCCGGCATTGCCGCGGGCGAAACGCTCAGGGGCTGCTTCGCGCGAGCAGAGGCGGCGATGGCGCCGCGCTTCGGCAGCTGGCCCGTGTTCCAGCACGTGCTGCCCTTCGACGTGTCGCGCGCCTATGACGAGCTGCGCGGCATCGAGCATCCCGTGGTGTGGACGGCAGAGCGCGACCGCGAGCTCTGGCAGACGCTCCGCGGCGAATGACCCGCGAACGATTCCAAGACAAGCAACGGAGACAAAAGACGATGAAGCGATTCCTTCCCCTCCTGGCCGCAGCCCTCGCGCTCGCCGCCAGCCCCTTTGCATCCGCGCAGCAACAGGCGGCCTACCCGAGCCAGCCCGTGAAATGGATCGTGCCCTACGTGGCCGGTGGCGGCACCGACAACCTGGCACGCGCATTGGCCGAGGCCATGCAGCCGTCGCTCGGGCAACCGCTGATCATCGACAACCGGCCGGGCGCATCCACCAACATCGGCGTGTCGGTGCTGATGCAGGCCAAGCCCGACGGCTACACGATCATGCAGGCCGAGAATGCGGCGCTGCTCTTCAACGAGCATATGTTCGCCAAGCTGCCCTACAAGCCCGCGAGCGATTTCACGTACATCGGCACCATCGGCCGCTTTCCAGTGGCGCTGGTCGTGCACCCAGACTTTCCCGCGAAGAACGTGGCCGAGTTCGTGCGCTACGTGAAGGCCAACCCGGAGAAGGTGAGCTACGCCTCGCCAGGCAACGGCTCGCCGCACCACATGGCGATGGAACTCTTCAAGCAGAAGGCCGGCCTCAGCATCACGCACGTGCCCTACAAGGGCGCCGCGCCCGCCATGACGGACGTGATGGGCGGCCAGGTGCCGACGATGATGCTCGACCTGGCCTCGGGCCTGCCGATCATCAAGGCGGGCAAGGTGCGCGTGCTCGCGATCGCGCTGCCGCAGCGCGCCAGCGCACTGCCCGATGTGCCGACTTTCATGGAAGCCGGCTTCAACGATGTCAACGCCTATGCCTTCCACGGCCTGATCGGCCCGGCCGGCATGCCGCCCGACGCGGTGGCGCGCATCAACGGCGAACTGCACAAGGCGATGAAGACACCGAAGGTGGCGAAACTGTTCGCGGAGTTCGGCTTCGAGCCGCTGCCGGGCACGCCGCAGGAGTTCTACGGGCTCTCGCGCGCGGAGAGCGAGCGCTGGGGCAAGATCATCCAGGCCGCGGGCGTGAAGCTGGATTGACTGGCGACCCTACCAGCCCAAGCCCAGGTGCAGCGGCAGGTACACCGCCATGCCCGCCAGCATCGTGCCGAACACGCCGCGCCGCCAGTAGTAGTAAGCAGCGCCGACCAGCGCGGCATACAGGCGGGCATCGTGCAGCGTGGTGATGAGATGGCCCTGGGTCATCACGATCTCGGGCGCGATCACGCCCGCGAGTGCGGCGGCCGGCGCGTAGTGCAGGGCCCGGTGCGCCCACTCGGGCAGCCCCCACGGGCGGTCGAGAATGAAGAAGAAGCAGCGCGTGAGCACGGTCACCGCGGCCAGCCCGACGATCACGCCCAGCGTCCACAGGTCGGTGCCTCTCACTTGTCGTCCTCCGCGTCGGGATCGAGCCCGAACTGCTTCTCGAGCCAGAAGCACAGCAGCACCGCCACGCCGATGGCCACCACGATGTTGAGCTTGAGCGGCAGGGCATAGGCGGCCACGGCGGTGACGCTGGCGATCAGCGCGGCCAGCACGCGCAGCCGCGTGGTCGCCATCGAGCAGACGATCGCCACCAGGCTCAGCACCCCGGCAAAGCCGAGGCCCCAGTTCTGCGGAATGAAATTGGCCAGCGCGATGCCCAGGAGGCTCATGCCCATCCAGGAGCACCAGGTCACGAAGTAGTTGCCGGTGAGGTAGGCCTCCTGGGCCTTCTGCTCATCGGCCGCGGCCGGCGGAGTGGGGTACTTTCTCGTGAAGAGCGCGTAGCTGAGGTCCGCCGTGAGATAGCCGTGCGTCATGCGGCGCCAGCGTGGCATGTGCATCAGGTACGGCCGCAGGTGCAGGCTGAACACCACGAAGCGCAGGTTGACGCAAAAGCCCGTGGCCAGGATCACCCAGGCCGGCGCACCCGCAAACAGCAGCGGAATGGCCGCAAGCTGGGAGCTGCCGGCGTAGACCAGGAGCGTCATGGCCACCGACTCGAGCACGCTCATGTTCGACTTGACCATGGCCACGCCGGTCATCAGGCCCCAGGCGCCAATGCCCAGCGCGGCCGACGACATGTCGCGGATGCCCGTGCGGAACTCGGGCCGGCGGCGTATGGCGGCGGAAAAAAACATCAGCCGAAGCGCTGCCCGGGCTTCAGGTCGAAGCCGCGCAGGAAATCGGCCACGGCCAGGCGCTTGCCGCCGGGACGCTGGAGTTCGGTCGCCATCACGAGGGAGCCGGCCGCCGCCACCGCAACGCCGGCGTCGGTCACGGCCAGGAGGGTGCCCGGCGCGGCCGGCACTTCGGCCGCGACCGCATGCGCGGACCAGAGCTTGATGGTCTCGCCGTCGAGCGGGCTGTTGGCGCCCGGAAAGGGGTCGAAGGCGCGAATGCGCCGCACGATGGCCTCGGCGGGCTGGTTCCAGTCGATCTGGGCTTCGTGCTTTTCGACCTTGTTGGCGTAGGTGACGCCTTCGGCCGGCTGCGGCGTGCGCGCCAGGTTGCCGATGTCGGCCAGCGCCTGGACGATCATGCGGCCGCCCAGCTCGGCCAGGCGGTCGTGCAGTCGGGCGGTGTTGTCGCCCCCGATGTCGACCGCTTCGCGCAGCAGCATGTCGCCCGTGTCCAGGCCGGCGTCCATCTGCATGATGGTGATGCCGGTCTGCGCGTCGCCAGCTTCGATGGCACGGTGGATCGGCGCCGCGCCGCGCCAGCGCGGCAGCAGGCTGGCGTGGATGTTGAGGCAGCCGAACTTCGGCAGGTCGAGCACCCATTGCGGCAGGATGAGCCCGTAGGCGGCGACCACCATCACATCGGGCTTGGCGGCCAGAAGGGCGTCCCGTGCCGCCGAGGCGTCTTCCGGGTACTTGCCGTCCAGCCGAAGACTGCGCGGCTGCACCACCGCCCAGTTGTGGGCCACGGCGCATTGCTTGACGGGCGAAGCCTGCAGCTTCATGCCGCGCCCCGCGGGCCGGTCAGGCTGGCTCAGCACCCCCACGATGTCATGGCCGGCGGCGGCAATGGCTTCGAGCGCGACGCGCGCGAACTCGGGCGTCCCCGCAAAAACGACTTTCAACGGGGTCAATCGCGGATCCGATCGAGTTCGAGGTCGTCCCCCGTGTGATAGCGGCGAACCACGCCGGTCGGATCGATGTAGATATAGAGCATGCGGCGCTCGTTCACCGCCTTGTAGCGCCAGGTCCAGACAGTGCCGTCGAAAGAGCTGACACGGCTCGTTTCATAAGGCCGGCCGTAGAAGGCGAGCACGTCGTTCTGGCGCCATTGGTCGATCTTGATGTCGTGGCCGAATCGTGCCTCGGCGAGCACCTGGGTCACGGAAACGACCTTGCCCGAGGCATCGACGTCGATGTCGACGACTTCGAAACCCGCCGGCATGCGCGAATACTGGAACCGTTCCCCGCCGCCGTTGAGCGGATAGCGGCCCGTGGGCGCACCCAGGCGCTGCAGCGTTTCGGCCGCCGTGGTACCCGGGGCGATGCGTGTGGGTTCGCTGGCGCAGCCGGCCAGCACGACAAGCCCTGCGGCCAGAACGGACGCCCAGGGCCGCAGGCAAGGCACGGTCACGCCCGGCCCTCTCGGGCCTCTTCCCGCTGCTGCTTGAGCAACTTGCTCTTGATGCGGTTGCGCTTGAGCGGCGACAGGTATTCGACGAACACCTTGCCCAAGAGGTGATCCAGTTCGTGCTGGATGCACACCGCCAGCAGGCCATCGGCCTCGATGGTGCGCATTTCGCCGTGCTCGTCCAGCGCCTGGACCTTGACCGACGTAGAGCGCATGACGCCGTCGTAGATGCCGGGCACCGACAGGCAGCCCTCTTCATTCAGCACTTTTTCGTCGCTGGCCCAGATAATCTCGGGGTTGATGAGAACGATCGGCTCGTTGCGCTCCTCGGAAACGTCGATGACGACCAGCCGTTCATGCACGTCGACCTGGGTCGCGGCCAAGCCGATGCCGCTGGCGTCGTACATGGTCTCCAGCATGTCGGCAACCAGTGCCTTGATGCGCGCGTCCACGCCCTGCACGGGCTTGGCCACCGTGTGCAGGCGCTTGTCCGGGTAACTCAGAATGATTCGTTTGGCCATGAAAAAGGGGAAAAGTTGTGGCTATTTTCGCCAATTCCGCGACGCGATGAGCCGGGATCGCCTGAAAACGTTGCCCTCTCAAGGGCTTCAGGCGCAGAATTCGTAGCAAATTGTGAGATTCGTATGTGCACCGATACTCGGTGCGCTCACCCATCCAGACATGAAAAAGCTCCGAACCCCCGTCCGCCAGCGCACGCCTCTTTTCGCCACGTTGGCAGCCCTTGCAGTGATCGGCAGCGGCACGACGGCCTGGGCGCAAAACTATCCCGTCACCCCGCAGCAGCGTTCCACGGCCCAGCAGACCGCCCAGAACGGCGTTCCGTTGAGCGAACTGGCGCCCAATGCGCCCGACGAATACACGGTGAAGCCCGGCGACACGCTGTGGGCCATTTCCCGCCTCTACCTGCTGCGCCCCTGGCGCTGGCCGGAGCTGTGGGGCATGAACATCAGTGAAATCGCGAATCCGCACCGCATCTACCCGGGCCAGGTTCTTTATCTGGACAAGACCGGCGGCCGTGCGCGGTTGACCATGCGCCGCGGCGCGGGCGGAAGCGGCGACGGCGGCACCATCAAGCTGTCGCCGCGCACGCGCTTCGATTCGCTGGCCGGCATGGCGCTGCCCACGCTCAATCCGAGCATCATCGAGCCCTTCCTCAGCGAACCGATCGTGGTGGATGCCGACACGCTGCAAAGCGCGCCGCGCATCGTTGCCGGCAACGACAGCCGGGTGCTGCTGTCGCGCGGCGACCGTGCCTATGCGCGCGGCAATGCCGAGACGCCGCTGCTCGAAACCCCGGGCCCGCTGAAGAACTTCCGCGTGTTCCGCAGCGCCACGCCGCTCAAGGACCCTGGAACCGGCGAAATCCTCGGCTACGAGGCGCAGTACCTGGGCAAGGCCCAGCTCAAGCGTGGCGAATCGACCACGGTCGAGACCGAGAAGGACAAGGACGTCATCACCGTGGTGCCGGCCAGCATCGACATCGTCGCGGCGCGCGAAGAAATCCGCGCCGGCGACCGCCTGCTGCCGGAACCGCCGCGCCAGTTGCTGAGCTACGTGCCCCGCGCGCCCTCCACGCAGGTCGAGGGCCGCATCATCTCGGTCTATGGCAACGCGGTGCAGTTCGCGGCGCAGAACCAGGTGGTGGCCATCAACAAGGGCACGCGCGACGGCATCGACAGCGGCCACGTGCTGGCCATCCTGAAGAACGGCGAAACCATTCTCGACCGGACCGGCGAGCGCAAGGAGACGATCAAGCTCCCGAACGAACGCATCGGCCTCTTGATGGTGTTCCGGCCTTTCGAAAAGGTGTCGTATGCGCTGGTGCTCGAAATTACCGACACCCCGCGTGCCGGCGACTTCCTCGTCAATCCCTGACGCTTTCGCCTTCGCCTTCGCTTGGAACGCGCAGAACTCGCCGGCTGGCTGCGGCTTTCACTGACGCCGGGCATCGGCGACGGTGCCGCTCGCCGGCTGCTGGCCGCCTTCGGCCTGCCAGAGAAAATCTTTGCGGAGACCAGCACGGCGCTGCGGCAAATTGTGTCTGCGGCACAGGCCGACGCCTTGCAGCAGGCGCCCCCCGGCCTCCAGGCCCAGATCGACCAGACGTGGCAGTGGCTGCAACCCGCCGCCGATGACGGCGCCGCGACGCGCCGCCTGGTGACGCTGGGCGATGCCGGCTACCCCGCGTCGCTGCTGGAAATGGCCGACCCGCCGCTGATGCTCTACGTTCTCGGCGCGGCGGCCTTCGACCTGACACAGCTCGAAAACAGCATTGCCGTGGTGGGCAGCCGCAACCCGACACCGCAAGGCGCGGCCAATGCCCGCGCCTTTGGGCGGGCATTGGGTGAAGCGGGCTTGCCGGTGGTGTCGGGGCTGGCGCTCGGTGTCGATGGTGCCGCGCACCAGGGCGCGCTCGACGCGGCCGGCGACGCCCTGCGGCTTGCGACCGTGGCCGTGGTGGGAACCGGACTCGATCGCGTCTATCCGGCGCGGCATCGCGATCTCGCGCACCGCATCATGCTGCAGGGTTTGATCGTGAGCGAGCTGCCGCTCGGCACGCCCCCGCTCACGCAAAATTTTCCGAAGCGCAACCGCTTGATCGCCGGCCTGGCCCGCGGCACGCTGGTGGTCGAGGCCGCGCTGCAATCGGGCTCGCTGATCACCGCCCGGCTCACCTCGGAGCAAGGCAAGGAAGTGTTCGCCATTCCCGGGTCGATCCATTCGCCGCAATCGCGCGGCTGCCATGCGCTGATCCGCCAGGGCGCAAAGCTGGTCGAGTCGGTGAACGACATCCTCGAAGAATTGCCCGCGCTGCGCGCCGCCGGCGGCACGGCCGCGGGTCTTTTCGAGCATGCGAATGCGGGCGATCCGGCCTCCTCCTCCGGGCAGGAGAATCCGCTTCTCGAAGCCCTGGGCTTCGACCCGGTGAGCCTCGATGCATTGAGCGCGCGCACCGGCTGGAGCGCCGCCGTGCTGCAGGCCAAGATGCTCGAACTCGAGCTCGACGGTCAGGTCGCACGCCTGCCGGGCGGCCTCTTTCAACGAGCGGCAGCGGCCTAACAGCGCTCTCTCCGTCAAAGAGAAAGAGGGCGCAGCGCACGAAGCTCGTGGGCGGGCAACCGGCTTCGGCTATATTGGGCCCATGTTCGAAGTGCTCGTGTTTGTCTACGAAAACTATTGGCGCGGCGATGCCTGCCCCGAACCCGAACAGCTGGGCCGCAAGCTCAGCGCACACGGCTTCGAGGCAGAAGAAATTCGCGATGCGCTGCAATGGCTCGACGGCCTGAGCCTTGCAACGCAGGGCGTGCAGTTCGAGCGAAGCGCCAACGACGACACCGTTGCCACGGTCACGCTGCGGGGCGCGCCCGAGCCGGCCCTGTCGCAGTCGGACAACGCCATGCGGGTCTATTCGCAGGCCGAGCAGGAGCACCTGGGCGCCGAATGCCTCGGCTTCATCAGCTTTCTCGAGTCGTCGAATGTGCTGTCCTGCGGCCTGCGCGAGATCGTCATCGAACGTGCCATGGCAGCACCGGGCGACCCGGTCGCGCTCGACGAACTCAAGATCATCGTGCTGATGGTGCACTGGAGCACGGGCATCGAGCCCGACGCGCTGGTGCTCGACGAACTCAGCGAAAGCCGCGAGGGCCGCGTCGCCCACTAGCGCTCGGACTAGTTCAGCAGCCGCTCCGGGTTCGCGTCGAGCTTGGCAAGCGCCTCGCGCGTGGCGCGTACGGTGAGGGTTTCTTCCTCGGCCGGCACCAGCAGCCCGGCCTGCAGGTAGTTGGCCAGCCGGCCGACCTGGATCAGGAAGCTGCGGCCGTCGGCCGTTGCAAACAGGTGCAGTTGCTTGCGGTCGCTGCGCCAGACGAACTGCACCTGGCTCACGCGATCGTTATGGTCGAGCATGAACCAGTTGCCCACCTCCAGCTCGTGGGCCCACGCCAGCATGTCTTCGGCCGGCGTGCCGCCCGCGATGTCGGCGACGACCTCGATCGAGGCCGCATCGATGCCCAGCAGCAATTCGATGCTGTTCGCGTCGAGCGGCAGGCTGGATGCGCTGCCATCGTCGCTCACGAAATCTTCCAGGTGGGCCAGGCGCTCGGCCATGGCTTCGATCTTGGCCGCGGGAATGGCTTCGGTCTTGGACAGGAAGGCATCGGACAAGGTTGCGCCGATGGTCTTGATGTGGGCTTCCTGCGGCTCGTCGATGATGCCGAGCAGGTTCATGCCCAGGCGCAGGCGCTGCAGCAGCTGCGGCAGGTCCTGGATCACGCGTGCACGGTCGGCGCGGTTGGGCTTGGCGCTCGCGGCCCACACCAGTTCGGAGGCCACGCGCTTGAGCATCACGGTTTGCTCGCCCTGTGCGCCATAGCGCAATGCGGCAATCGCCAGCACCTCGGCCCAGACCTTGAAGAGGAACTCGCGTATCTCCTCGCGCACCGGCATGTCGTTGAGCATCTTGCGCAACTCGATGGTGTACTGGATCGCCATCGTTTCCTTCTGCTCGACCTGCTGCGCCACGCTCATGACGCGCTGGGTGGCGTCGCTCTGCGTGAGATAGCGGCTCAGGAACGCGACGAACTCGTCGAACACCAGCTTGAACACGCGCTGGCCGGTTTCGGGGTACTGCTCGATCACCTGCACCACGCGCCGGATCTCGCCTTCGAGCGCGCTGCCGGAAATGGCCGCGGCGTCGAAGCCCATCACGCAGGAGCCCATGCGGTCGATCAGCATGCGCGCGGGATGCTGCAGCGTGCCGAAGAATTCGGGCTCGGCAATGGCCACGCGCAGCACAGGCATCTGCAGGCGCGCAAACCAGACACGCGCCGAGAAAGGAATGCGCTCCTCCGCGAGGATGGCCTGGAACATGAGCGCCACGATCTCGACCGTGGCCTTGTCGGCGGTGGTGGGCGCCCTTTTCTTGAGCTCCGCGCTGCGCCGCCGCAGGTCGACCGAGGCCTGCTGGATGACGGTGGCCTGCTCTGCGGAGCCCTCCATGTACTGCGTTGCGGCCATCCGGTAGGCGGCTTCGGCTTCGGCGATGAGCCCTGCAAAGGTCTGGGAAGCAGCGCGTGCAGACGCAACGCCGGCGCCGGCGCCGGCCGGTCCGGCACCTGGCGCACGCCCATCCATTCCCGTCGTCGTCGGGGAGGAAGAGGCGTTCGGCACTTCTGCGCCAATGCGGGCGGCAACGAAACGCTTGAGGCTCAGGAGCGCGGTCTGCGCGCGCTGGCGCGCGACCATCAAGGGCGAACCGCCGGTGGTCGCGGCTGGCACGGAAGGAGCAAAGGCCCGGGGTTGCGAGGGCGCATCGAAGCCTTGCCGATGGACGGCGCCGGTGGTCTGGGGGGAGCCGGGCGCGTAAGGCGGCGCGGGCACCGTCGACGGTCCGCCGCCGGAAGCGCCGGTGCGCCGGACAAAGCTCTTGAGATCGATTTCCGGCATCACGCCTTTGGAAATCAGGAATGCGTTGGCGTCTTCGTAGGCCTTGACGACGACGCCGACGAGGTGCTGCTGCACGGTGTCCTGCACCCGCGCCCACAGCGTGCGGCTCAAGCCGGCCGCCAGCCACTGGTCGACCAGCAGCTTGGCCATCGTTTCGGGCCGGAGCACGTCGTTGGCGTCCAGTTCGCTGGAGCCTTCCAGGTGCTGGATGCGCAGCCGAAGGTCGCTGAGCTCGAAGCTGGCCTTGTCGTGGATCACCTGCGCCAGGCGCGACGAAAGAATGCTGCTCTCCATCGCATCGTCATCGATGAGCTCGAGCCGCAGCTTCGCACCCGATGACGTGCCGGGCGCCGTGCCCGGCGGCGCGTCGACCGCCTTGCGCCAGCCCGTCTGCGCGAGTGCCACCCATTGCGATGCCTGGCCCTGGAAGGCCACGAAATCGTCGCGGCTCTCCTGCATGGCGCGCGCATTGCCCATTTCCGAAGCCTGCTGCGTGAGGCGATCCCGGATGGCTTGCGCCAACGGCGCGATCACGCCTCCGGTAGCCAGAACGAAGCGCTCGCGCGTCTCGCGTGCGAGCTGCAGAGAAGAGGCGGACCGCGCAATGCTCATTGAAGGATCGGGAAGGCCAGTGGAACTCCGTGGACGGGCGATGACCGAGAGCTTGCATCGGGAAACGCAACCGCACAAGTGTGCATCAGCTCCGGCATTTTCGCTGGCTCCCGCGGCGCGTTCCTCTCGAATTCGATCGGGGTCAGACCACCGCGCCGGCGTTCGGATCGTCCGGACCGCCGTCGCGCTTGACCGGGCCCTTGACGAGATCTTCGCGCTTGACGCCGAGCCACATGGCAATGGCCGCCGCCACGAAAGCCGACGAATAGATGCCGAAGCAGATGCCGATGGTCAGCGCGAGCGCGAAGTAGTGCAGCGTCGGGCCGCCGAAGAAGAACATCGAGAGCACCACCAGCTGGGTCGAGCCGTGCGTGATGATGGTCCGGCTGATGGTCGAGGTGATCGCGTTGTCGATGATCTCGACCGTGCTCATCTTGCGGTAGCGGCGGAAATTCTCGCGCACCCGGTCGAAGATCACGACCGACTCGTTGACCGAGTAGCCCAGCACCGCCAGCACCGCCGCCAGCACCGCCAGCGAGAACTCCCACTGGAAGAAGGCAAAGAAGCCCAGGATGATGACCACGTCGTGCAGGTTGGCCAGCACGGTCGCCACGGCGAACTTCCATTCGAAGCGGATCGCCAGGTAGATCATGATGCCGACCACCACCATGCCCAGCGCCTTGAGGCCGTTGGTGGTGAGCTCGTCGCCCACCTGCGGGCCGACGACCTCGATGCCGCGCTGCGTGGCCGAGGGGTCGACCGTCTTGAGCGCCTGCATGACCTGCGCGCTCTGCTGGTCGGAGTTCATGCCCTTTTGCGCCGGCAGGCGGATCTGCACGTCGCGCGAAGTGCCGTAGCTCTGCACCTGCACGTCGGGATAGCCGAGCTTGGCGACGGCCTCGCGCACCTTGCCGATGTCTGCGGACTGCTGGTAGGCCACCTCCATCACGGTGCCGCCCGTGAACTCCACCGACAGGTGCAGCCCGCGGTGCAGCAGGAAGAACACCGCCAGTGCGAAGGTGACGAAGGAAATGATGTTCAGCACCAGCGCGTGGCGCATGAACGGGATGGTCTTGTGGATGCGGAAGAATTCCATGGCGCTTGTCCTTGACCTTTACTTGCCTTCGGCCACGGCCGTGCCGTCGGTCTTGGGCCGCCAGACCGTGCCGATGGACACCGTCTTGAGCTTTTTCTTCTGGCCGTACCAGAAGTTGACGAGGCCGCGCGAGAAGAACACGGCGGAGAACATCGACGTGACGATGCCGATGCAGTGGACCACCGCGAAACCGCGCACCGGGCCCGAGCCGAAGGCGAGCAGTGCGATGCCCGCGATCAGCGTGGTCACGTTGGAGTCGAGGATGGTGCCCCAGGCGCGGTCGTAGCCGGCGTGGATGGCCGCTTGCGGCGAGGCCCCGTTGCGCAGTTCTTCGCGCACGCGCTCGTTGATGAGCACGTTGGAGTCGATGGCCACGCCGATGGCCAGCGCCATGGCCGCGATGCCGGGCAGCGTGAGCGTGGCTTGCAGCATCGAGAGAATGGCCACCAGCAGCATCAGGTTGACGGCCAGCGCGATCGACGAGAACAGGCCGAACAATGCGTAGTAGGCGCACATGAACACCATGATGGCCAGGAAGCCATACATCACGCTCTTGAAGCCCTTCTCGATGTTGTCGGCGCCCAGGCTCGGGCCGATGGTGCGTTCCTGGATGATTTCCATCGGCGCGGCCAGCGAGCCGGCGCGCAGCAGCAGCGCGAGGTCGTTGGCCTCGACCACGGTCATCGAACCCGAAATCTGGAAGCGGTTGCCGAGCTCGCCGTTGATCGACGGAGCCGTGAGCACTTCGCCCTTGCCCTTCTCGAAGATCAGCATGGCCATGCGCTTCTTGTAGTTTTCGCGGCTCACGTCGCGCATGATGCGGCCGCCCTTGGCGTCCATGGTCAGGTCGACCTTGGGCTGGTTGCTCTGCTGGTCGAAACCGGGCTGGGCGTCGGTGAGGTTTTCGCCGGTGACGAGCACCTGCTTCTTCACGATCACCGGTCGGCCGTTGCGTTCGAGGAATTTCTCGGAGCCGAAAGGCACCGGCCCGCCACTCAGTTCGGCCGCGCGGCCTTCGGCGCTTTCGTCGACCAGGCGCATTTCGAGCGTCGCGGTGCGGCCCAGGATGTCCTTGGCCTTGGCGGTGTCCTGCACGCCGGGCAGCTGCACCACGATGCGGTCGAGCCCCTGCTGCTGGATCACCGGCTCGGCCACACCAAGCTCGTTGATGCGGTTGTGCAGGGTGGTGATGTTCTGCTTCAGGGCCGCGTCCTGCAGCCGGCGCGCGGCCTCGGGCTTGATGGTGGCCGTGAGGCGCCAGACGTTGCCTTCCTGGCCATCGTTGGTCGCAAGATCCTGAAACTGGTCCTGGATCAGCTGCTTGGCTGCTTGCAGCGCGGCCGCGTCGCGGAACGAAACCTCGATCGTCTGGCCGTTGCGGTTCACCGAGGTGCCGCGGATGCCCTTGTCGCGGAAGGTGGTGCGCAGGTCGCCCGCGAACGATTCGGCCTTCTTCTCGATGGCGCCCTTCATGTCGACCTGCAGCAGGAAGTCGACACCGCCGCGCAGGTCGAGGCCGAGGTACATCGGAAACGCATGCAATGCCGTGAGCCAGGACGGCGACCGCGAAACCAGGTTCAACGCCACCACATAGGACGGGTCGGACGCATCGGGGACCAGCGTGCGCTGCAATGCGTCGCGCGCCTTGAGCTGGTCGTCGGGCGTGGCGAAGCGCGCCCGCAGCGAGCCGGCCTCGAGCGTCAGCAGGTCGGGCGTGACCCCGGCTGTTTTCAGCGCCTCCTCGACCCGGCCCTGGGTTGCCGCATCGACCTTGGCGGTCGACTTGGCCGCGGACACCTGCACCGCAGGCGCCTCGCCGAAGAAATTGGGCAGGGAATAGATCAACCCCACAAGCAGCACGATCACGATGATCGCGTACTTCCAGACCGGATAACGGTTCATGAGAAAGCGCTTTTCAGAAACGGGACACCGCGTGACTTGAGGCCTTGCGCCGAGAGGCGCAAGGCCGGGCCGCGCTTTTATTGATTACTGCTTGACGGCGCCCTTGGGCAGGACCTGGACCACAGCGCTGCGCTGGATCTTGATCTCCACGCCATTGGCGATTTCGAGACCGAGGTACTGGTCGCCGAGCGAAGTGATCTTGCCGAGCACGCCGCCGGCGGTTGCCACCTCATCGCCCTTGGCCAGGGCTTCGATCATGGCGCGGGCCTCTTTCTGGCGCTTCATTTGCGGGCGGATCATGACGAAATACAGCACCACGAACATGAGCACCAGGGGCAGCATGCTGCCGAGCGAGGACAACATGTCGCCACCGCCGGAAGCAGCGGGCGCGGTTTGGGCGAAAGCAGAGGAAATGAACAAGAGAGTCTCCAGCAGAGAGAAGAGGAATGTCAGAAGCGCGAGCCGGGCCCGCGGTTCCGCGGCCCCGTGGAAAAGGCCGCGAGTCAGCGCTTGAAGCGGCGTTGGCCGCGCACAGCAGCGGGCATTGTATTCGTGGCAACGCCCCACGCCCCGCGCTTATCCGGCGCGGAGGGCAGGGCTTTCCAGGGGCGCCAGCCGCGCCTCCGTTGCTCTTCTTTGAATAGCAGCCGCGCGAGATGGCCGGCCGCCGCGGGCCGGCTTCTCTTCGAGGGTCAGGCCGCCGAGCGCTGCACCGATTGTGGGTTGCGCCACTTGGCGAGCAGGTCGCTCCAGCGGGTACGGGCGGCCGCCAGGTTGCGGTCCTTCACGTGCCCGTAGCCGCGGATCTGCTCGGGCAGGCTCGCAATCTCCAGCGCCAGGGCATGGTTCCCGGCATTGAGGCCGGAAACCACCTCCTCGATGGCCGCGCGGTACTCGCCGATGAGCGCGCGTTCGGTCCTGCGCTCTTCGGTGCGCCCGAAGATGTCCAGGGCCGTGCCGCGCAGGCCCTTGAGCCGCGCCAGCAGCCTGAAGCCGGTGAGCATCCAGGGGCCGAACTTCTGCTTTTGCAGCTCGCCCTTGGCGTTCTTTTTGGCAATGATGGGCGGCGCGAGGTGGTAGTTGAGCTTGAAATCCCTGCCCATCTCGCCTTCGAACATGCCTTCGACGCGGTCGAGGAAGCTGCGGTCGGTGTGCAGGCGCGCCACTTCGTACTCGTCCTTGTAGGCCATGAGCTTGAACAGGTAGCGGGCCACGGTTTCGGCGAGCGCGGTCTTGCCCAGCACCGATTCGGCCTGCCGGACCTTGCCCACGAACTGCCGGTAATCGTCGGCATAGGCCGCGTTCTGGTAGCCCGTGAGGAATTCGACCCGGCGCGCCACCAGGCTGTCGACGGTTTCGCGCTTCTTGAATTCGACCACCTGGCCCGGGCGCACGCGCTTTTGCAGCGCGGCCGGGTTCGCCGCCGCCTGGCGGCCCCATGCGAAGGCGGCCTTGTTGTTCTCGATGGCCACGGCGTTGAGTTCGATGGCGCGCATCAGCGACTCGAGCGCCAGCGGGATCCAGCCCTTTTGCCAGGCAAAGCCCAGCAGCATCGGATTGGCGTAGAGGCTGTCGCCCATCAGCGTGGTGGCGGCGGCATCGGCGTCGAAGGTACCGAGCGCATCGGCGCCCACGGCGCGCGCGATCTGGTTCGCGCAGTCGTCCTGTGGATTCACCCAGTTGGCGTTGCGCACGAAGGCGGCCGTCGGCGTGCTGTGCGTGTTGAGCGCCACGTGCGTGCGCCCTTCGCGCATGCGCGCCAGGGTTTCGGCGTTGACCGCCACCAGCGGATCGGCCGCCAGGATCAGGTCGGCCGCGGCGGTGCCGACGCGGGTGGTGCGGATCGCGTCCTGCGATTCGCCGATCAGCGCATGGCTCCAGGTGGCGCCGCCCTTTTGCGCCAGGCCGGCCGCGTCCTGGGTGACGATGCCCTTGCCTTCGATGTGGGCCGCCATGCCCAGCAGCTGGCCGATGGTGATGACGCCCGTGCCGCCGACACCGGCGACCACGATGCCCCAGACTTGATCTCGCGCCAGCGCCGGCACGGCCGGTTCGGGCAGCGGGCCGAGTTCGAACGGCGAATCGGCCTTGTTCCGGGTCTTTTTCTTGAGCTGCCCGCCTTCGACCGTGACGAAGCTCGGGCAGAAGCCCTTGAGGCAGCTCATGTCCTTGTTGCAGCTGCTCTGGTTGATGGTGCGCTTGCGGCCGAACTCGGTTTCGAGCGGCTCGACCGACAGGCAATTGCTCTGCACGCTGCAGTCGCCGCAGCCTTCGCAGACCAGTTCGTTGATGACCACGCGCTTGGCCGGATCGACGGCCGTGCCCCGCTTGCGGCGGCGGCGCTTCTCGGTGGCACAGGTCTGGTCGTAGATGATGGCGGTGGTGCCCGAGATGGCGCGGAACTCGCGCTGGATCTCGTCGAGCAGGTCGCGGTGCTTCACCGCCACATGGTCGCCGGGGATGTTCACGCCTTCGTACTTCTCGGGCTCGTCGGTCACGATGACGACCTTCTTGGCGCCTTCGGCATGCAGGCTTTCGGCAATCTGCAGCACCGAGTGGCCTTCGGGCCGCTCGCCGACCTGCTGGCCGCCGGTCATGGCCACGGCGTCGTTGTAGAGAATCTTGTAGGTGATGTTCACGCCCGCGGCAATGCTCTGCCGGATGGCGAGCAGGCCGCTGTGGAAATACGTGCCGTCGCCCAGGTTCGCGAAGATGTGCTGGTCGGTGGTGAAGGGCTGCTGGCCCACCCACGGCACCCCCTCGCCGCCCATCTGCGTGAAGCCGATGGTGGAGCGGTCCATCCAGGTCGCCATGAAGTGGCAGCCGATGCCGCCCATGGCGCGCGAGCCTTCGGGCACCACGGTGCTGGTGTTGTGCGGGCAGCCCGAGCAGAACCACGGCTGGCGGTCGGCGCCCTGCACGCCGCCCACCTTGAGCACTTCCATCGAGCGCTCCTTGGCTTCGAGGATCGCCATCTGCGCATCGATGCGCGCGCGCATGTCGGCGCCGGCCTGGTCCAGGATGCCGAGCTTGCGCAGGCGCTGCGCAATGGCCTTGGCAATCAGCGCCGGGTTCAGGTCGGCATTGGCGCGCAGCAGCGTGTTGGCGGTGGGGTTGGGCATGGCCCATTCGCCGCCGGAGAAATCGCCGTCGAGCTCATTGAACTTGCCCAGCACGGTGGGGCGCACGTCGGCGCGCCAGTTGTAGAGCTCTTCCTTCAGCTGGTATTCGATGACCTGGCGCTTTTCTTCCACCACCAGAATCTCTTGCAGGCCGGTGGCGAAGTCGCGCGTGAGCTGCGCCTCGAGCGGCCACACCACGCCCACCTTGTGCAGCCGGATGCCCAGCTGGCGGCAGGTGGCGTCGTCCAGTCCCAGGTCGATCAGGGCCTGGCGGGTGTCGTTGTAGGCCTTGCCGCTGGCCATGATGCCGAAGCGGTCGTTCGGGCCTTCGATCACGTTGTGGTTCAGCCGGTTGGCACGGATGTAGGCCAGCGCGGCATACCACTTGTAGTGCATGAGGCGCGCTTCCTGCTCCAGCGCGTGGTCGGGCCAGCGGATGTGCAGGCCGCCCGGCGGCATCTGGAAATCGGTGGGAATGACGATCTCGACGCGGTCCGGGTCGATCATGGCCGTGGCGCTCGACTCGACGATTTCCTGGATCGTCTTCATGCCCGACCAGATGCCCGAAAAGCGGCTCATGGCAAAGGCGTGAATGCCCAGGTCCAGGATTTCCTGCACGTTGGTCGGAAAGAACACCGGCGTGCCGCAGGCCTTGAAGATGTGGTCGCTCTGGTGCGCGGCCGTGCTGCTCTTGGAAATGTGGTCGTCGCCCGCCACCGCGATCACGCCGCCCCATTCGGTGGTGCCCGCCATGTTGGCGTGCTTGAAGACGTCGGAGCAGCGGTCCACGCCCGGGCCCTTGCCATACCAGATGCCGAAGACGCCGTCGAACTTGTTGGTGCCCGCCGGCGAGAAGCCCAGCTGCTGGGTGCCCCACAGGGCCGTGGCGGCGAGCTCTTCATTCACGCCCGGCTGGAAGACGATGTTCTGTTCCTTCAGGAACTTGCTGGCCTTCCACAGCGCCTGGTCGTAGCCGCCGAGCGGGGAGCCGCGGTAGCCGCTGATGAAACCGGCGGTGTTTTTGCCGGCCTGCTTGTCGCGCAGGCGCTGCAGCATCGGCAGCTTGACGAGCGCCTGGACGCCGCTCATGAAAGCGCGGCCGTAGTCGAGGCTGTATTTGTCGTCGAGCGTGACGGTTTCGAGGGCCTTGCGAATGTGCTCCGGCAGTGGGGCGTTCATGTGTGTCTGTCTCCGTGTGGCAGGGCCTTGTGGGCCTGGCTGGGTGTGGGTCTGTGCCCGGTAGGGCGCGAGCCCATGATCACGCAAAGTGTATGCCGGGGTGCGCGACAGGTGTTTGCGTTCTTTGCCTCTAAAAACCGGCTTTCAGAAAGAATCTTGCTTAAGATCTCCACTTATGGAAAGCATTGACAAGTTCGACCTTGCAATACTGCAAGAACTGCAGGCCGACGGCCGCCTGACCAACGCCGAGCTTGCGCAGCGCGTGGGGCTCTCGGCCGCACCCTGCTGGCGCCGGGTGCGCGCGCTGGAAGAAGCCGGCTTCATCAAGGGTTACCACGCCGAGATCGACCGCCACAAGATCGGGCTCGGGGTGCTCGCTTTCGTGCGCGTGGACACCGAGCGCGTCACCAACGACGCCACCCAGAAGCTGGAAGACGCGATCCGCAAGCTGCCCGAAGTGGTGGCATGCCACTACATCAGCGGCACCGGCACCTTCGAGCTGCAGGTGGTGGCGCAGGACCTGGACAGTTTTTCGGCCTTCGCGCGCCGGCACCTCATGAACCTGCCCAACGTGAAAGACCTGCACACCAGCTTTTCGCTGGGGGAGGTGAAGGCCAGCAGCGCCTGGCCGCTCGGACACCTGGCACGCTAGCTGCAACCTAAAATTCCCGCCCATCACATACACACACGCCGCCAGCCGGCGCCACAAGAGGAAGAAGCCCCCATGAACCCCATCCGCCGCGCCCTGGCGCTCGGCCTTGCCGCCGCCTCGCTCTGCTTCGCCGCCCAGGCCCAGAACCGCGAACTCACCGTGGCGTCGAGCGCCACCTACGCGCCCTTCGCCTTCGAGAACAAGGACAAGCAGATCGTCGGCTTCGACATCGACATCATCAACGCCATTGCCAAGCAGCAGGGCCTGAAGATCAAGGTCGTCAACACGCCGTTCACGGGCATCTTCGGCGCGCTCAACAACGGCGACGTCGACCTCGTGATCTCGGGCGTCACCATCAACGAGAAGCGCAAGCAGAGCTACGACTTCACACCGCCCTACTTCGCGGCACGCCAGCTGATCGCGCTGCCCAAGAGCAGCACCGTCGCCTCGCTGAAGGACCTCGCCGGCAAGAAGATTGCCGTGGTGAGCGCTTCCACCGCCGACGACATCGCCTCGCGCGAGTTCGGCAAGACCAACCCCAACATCCGCCGCTTCGAGAGCACGCCGCTCATCATTTCCGAGCTGGCCGGCGGCGGCGTCGATGCGGCCATGGGCGACAACGGCGTGATCGCCTACCGCGTGGCGCAGAACCCCGAGCTCAAGACGCTCGACGACAAGTCCTTCCCCGAGGAAGGCTTCGGCATTGTCGTGAAGAAGGGCGACAAGGCGCTGCTCGACAAGCTCACGGCCGGCCTGGCCGCGATCCGCGCCGACGGCAGCTACGCCACCATCTACAAGAAGTGGTTCAACAAGGACCCGAACGCCCGATGAGCACACCCGCTTCGAGCAAGAGCGAGCGCTAGATGGAACAACCCGTCCTGCTGTTCGGATGGTTCCGCTGGGACATCCTGGTCGAATACAAGGACCTGTTCTGGCAGGGCGCCTGGATGACGCTGCGCATGACGGTGGTGTGCGTGCTGCTGGGTTCGAGCTGGGGCCTGTGCCTCGCGCTGGCGCGGCTGGCGCGTCCGCGCCATGCGCCGTGGACCTGGATCGCGCGCTTCTTCCTGCGCTGGCCGGCCACGGTGTACGTGAGCTTCTTCCGCGGGACGCCTCTTTTCGTGCAGATCCTGCTGATCCATTTCGCGGTGATGCCGGTGTTCATTCACCCGGCGACCGGCCTCCTCATCGACGGCGACCTGGCGCGCACGCTCAAGCAGGAACACGGCGCGCTGATTTCCGGCGTGGTGGCGCTCACGCTCAACTCGGCGGCCTACATCTCCGAGGTGTTTCGCGCCGGCATCCAGTCGATCTCGCGCGGGCAGTTCGATGCCGGCCGGTCGATCGGCTTCACGCCCCTGCAGGTGATGCGCTACGTGGTGCTGCCGCAAGCCTTCCGCCGCATGCTGCCGCCGCTGGGCAACAACGCGATCGCGCTCCTGAAGGACACCTCGCTGGTTTCGGCCATCGGGCTGGCCGAGCTGGCCTACGCGGCCCGCACGGTGGCGGGCGCCTATGCGCGCTATTGGGAGCCGTACCTCGCGATTTCGGTGGTTTACTGGGTGATGACGCTCGTGCTCACCACGATGCTGCGGCGCCTCGAGCACCGCCTGGCACGCAGCGACCGGGGATAGGCTCTTCCCCGGGGATTGCCGAGTTTTTCGACCGGTCTCGATGGCATCGGCACAATCGGGCCACATGCCACCGATATCGCCCGAAGAGACACCCATCCCCCCCGCCCGGCCGCAGCCACCGAAGTTCGCGGCGCTCGTGCCGCTCAAGCTGCCCGTTTTCCGCATGCTGTGGAGCACCTGGCTCGTCGCCAACATCTGCATGTGGATGAACGACGTGGCGGCGGCGTGGATGATGACCTCGCTGACCAGCTCGCCCATCTGGGTGGCGCTGGTGCAGTCGGCCTCCACGCTGCCGGTGTTCCTGCTGGGCCTGCCCAGCGGGGCGCTGGCCGACATCCTCGACCGCCGGCGCTGGCTGGTGGCCACGCAGTTCTGGCTGGCCGGCACGGCCATCGTGCTGTGCGCGGCGCTGGCGCTCGACATGATGACCGCCCCGCTCCTGCTGGCGCTCACCTTCGCCAACGGCATCGGCCTGGCGCTGCGCTGGCCGGTGTTTGCGGCCATCGTGCCCGAGCTGGTGCCGAGGCCGCAGCTGCCGGCGGCGCTGGGCCTGAACGGCATCGCGATGAACGCCTCGCGCATCGTCGGCCCGCTCACGGCCGGCATGCTGATCGCCAGCGCCGGAACCATCTGGGTGTTCGCGCTCAACGCGGTGCTGTCGGTGGCCTCGGGCTTCGTGGTGCTGCGCTGGCGGCGCGAGCACACGCCCAATCCGCTGGGCCGCGAGAAGCTCATCAGCGCCATGCGCGTGGGCGTGCAGTTCGTCTGGCAGTCGCAGCGCATGCGGGCGGTGCTCTCGCGCATCACGATCTTCTTCTTTCACTCCACGGCCCTGCTCGCGCTGCTGCCGCTGCTGGCGCGCAACCTCCAGGGCGGCGGTGCGGGCACCTTCACGCTGCTGCTGGCGGCCATGGGTTCGGGCGCGATCATCGCGGTGCTGTTCCTGCCGCGGCTGCGCCAGGCGCTGGGGCGCGACCAACTGGTGCTGCGAGGCACGGTGCTGCAGTCGCTCGCCACCGCGGTGATGGCCTTTGCGCCCAACGCCTGGGTCGCGGTGCCCGCGATGTTCTTCGGCGGCATGGCCTGGATCACGGTGGCCAACTCGCTCTCGGTCTCGGCGCAGCTCGCGCTGCCCGACTGGGTGCGCGCACGCGGCATGTCGACCTACCAGATGGCGATCATGGGCGCGAGCGCGATCGGCGCGGCGCTCTGGGGCCAGGTGGCCACGGTCACGGCGCTGAACCTGAGCCTCGCCATCGCCGCCGTCAGCGGCACGCTGCTGATGCTGGTGGCCCTGCGCTGGGTGACCGACGGCGTCGGCGAAGACGACACGCGCCCCGCCGAAGCCGGCTGGGCCGCCGGCCCGCCGGCCGAGGCGCCGCAGGAGGACGGCCGCGTGGTGATCACGGTCGAATACCTCATCGAGCCGTCGCGCGCCGCGGCCTTCCACCTCGTGATGCAGCAGACGCGCCGCGCGCGCCTGAGCCAGGGCGCCATCGGCTGGGAACTGCTGCACGACATCGCGCAGCCCAGCCGCTATGTGGAGCAGATCGTCGACGACTCGTGGACCGACCACCTGCGCCGCTTCAACCGCGCCACGGCCAGCGACATGGCGTTGCGGGAGCGCCGGCTCGCATTCCACGTCGGCGAAACACAGCCGGTCGTCACGCGCTACATCGTGCGGCGCTGAGCGGCCCGCAAGGCCGTCAGTGGAAGAACAGCAGCCGCGTCAGGAAGGTATGGTCGGCCTCCGCCGCCATCAGCCAGACCAGGACCAGCAGGCACAGGGGCGGCACCAGGATGGCGTAGACCAGCGACAGCCGCTCCCAGGCCATGTGCATGAAGACCGCGACGATCAGACCCGCCTTCAGCAACATGAAGGTGATGATCAGGCCCCAGCGCAGATACCCCTGGAAATGGAAGTAATCGACCAGGTACGACATCGTGCTGAGCACGAACAGCAGCCCCCAGATCTTGAGATAGAGGCTGATCGGATGTTGTTGGCCTGAGACGTGGTCCATGGTCGTCCTCACCAGAGATAGAACAGCGCAAAGATGAACACCCACACCAGGTCCACGAAGTGCCAGTACAGGCCGGTGATCTCGACGATCTGGTAGTTGCCCCTCCTGTCGTAGTCGCCTCGCATCAGCTTGAAGGCCACCACGAACAGGAAGACCACGCCGGCCGACACATGCAGCCCGTGAAAGCCCGTGATCATGAAGAAGGCCGAGCCGAACTGAGCCGCCCCCATGGGGTTGCCCCAGGGCCGCACGCCCTCTTCGAGGATCAGCTTGGACCACTCGAAGGCCTGCATGCCGACGAAGAGCTCGCCGAATGTCGCGGTCACGAGCATCAGCGTGGCGGCGTTCACGCGGTCGCCGCGATAGGCGAAATTGACGGCCATCGCCATCGTGCCGCTGCTGGTGATGAGCACGAAGGTCATGATCGCAATCAACAGCAGCGGTATGTCGGCGCCCCCCACATGGAGCGCGAACACCTCGCTCGGGTTGGGCCACGGCACGGTGGTCGAGACGCGCACCGTCATGTAGCCGGTCAGGAAGCAGCTGAAGACGAAGGTGTCGCTGAGCAGGAAGATCCACATCATCGCCTTGCCCCACGAGACGTGGAACGCCTGGCGGTCGGAAGACCAGTCGGCAATCAGCCCGCGCCAGCCGCTTGCGGCGATCTCGGGATTCAACGGCGTTGCTGCGATGGTTGCGGTGTGGTTCATGAGACGCCTCCTCAGGATGTGCCGCAGATGAAGCGCGCCACCTCCGGCGTCACCCAGCCCAGCAGACCGAACAGCACCAGCCACACAGCCAGCATGAAGTGCCAGTAGCGCGCGCACAGCGCGATGCGCCATGCGGCCCTGGCGGGGTCGGGCCACGCGGCGCGCGCAGCCCATGCCCACCCGGCCAGCCCACCCGCCAGGTGGAGTCCGTGCATGGCGGTCAGCAGATAGAAGAAGCTGCCCGCCGGATTGCCGGCCGGCATCACCTGTGCGCCCAGCAGCGCCTGCCAGGCCCACAGCTGCACGCCCAGGAAGCCCACCGCGCAGAGGCCGCCGGCCAGCAGCAGGCGACGGGCCCGCATCGGGTCGGGGCCGCGCGATGCGCTACCGGCCCATTGCAGCGCCACGCTGCCCGCCACGAGCAGCGCCGAGCTGAGCCAGAGCTGCCACGGCAGCGCGATCGTCATCGAATCTTCACCGCTCATGCGCATCACGTAGGCCACGATGAAGAGGGAGAACAACGCGGAGGCCACGCCCATGAAGACCCACAGGCCGATGCTGGCCGCGCTCGCGTGCGCATCGCGAGGGCGTCCGCCGCGGCCGGCATCGCGGACGCCCGATGCAGTGGCCGTCGGCGCTGCGCTCATGCCGGTGCTCCCCGGACCTCGCTCTGGCCCTCCGGCTCGGGCTCCCCTGCCCCGGGTTCCGGCGGCGCGTTCTGCGGAGTGAAATCTTCCGCCGCGCCCGGCTCCGCATAGGCATAGGCCCACCTGTAGACCACCGGCAGCCGCGGGCCCCAGTTGCCATGGCCCGGCGGCGTTGCCGGCGTCTGCCATTCGAGCGAGGCGGCGCGCCATGGATTGGCGTCGGCCGGCCGGCCGCGCCAGGCACTCCAGGCAAGATTGAAGATGAACAGCAGCTGGCCCACGCCGACGATCAGCGCGACCACGGTGATGAACTCGTTCATGCTGAACGCCGACGGCGGAATGAACTTGTAGCCGTCGAAGTTGTAGTAGCGCCGGGGCATCCCCAGCACGCCGAGATAATGCATCGGGAAGTAGATCGCGTAGGTGCCGAGGAAGGTGATCCAGAAATGCAGCCGGCCGAGCCGGTCGTCGAGCATGCGGCCGGTGACCTTGGGAAACCAGTGGTAGATGCCGCCGAACACCACCAGAAGCGGCGCCACGCCCATCACCATGTGGAAGTGCGCCACCACGAAATAGGTGCCGGACAGCGGGATGTCCACGCTCACGTTGCCCAGGAACAGCCCGGTCAGCCCGCCGATGAGGAAAGTGCACAGGAAGGCCAGCGCGAACAGCATCGGCACCGTCAGGTGGATGTCGCCGCGCCACAGCGTCAGGATCCAGTTGTAGACCTTGATCGCGGTGGGCACCGCGATGATCAGCGTGGTGGTCGCGAAGAAGAAGCCGAAGTACGGGTTCATGCCGCTCACGAACATGTGGTGCGCCCACACCACCACGCTGAGTCCGCCGATGGCGACGATGGCCCACACCATCATGCGGTAGCCGAAGATGCACTTGCGCGCGTGCACGCTGATCAGGTCGGAGACGATGCCGAACGCCGGCAGCGCGACGATGTAGACCTCGGGGTGGCCGAAAAACCAGAACAGGTGCTGGAACAGCAGCGGACTGCCGCCCTTGTAGCCTGTCACCTGGCCCATCGACACCAGCGCCGGCATGAAGAAGCTGGTGCCCAGCGTCCGGTCGAGCAGCAGCATCACGCCGCTGACGAACAGCGCCGGGAAGCCGAGCAGCGCGAGGATGGTGGCCACGAAGATGCCCCACACCGTGAGCGGCATGCGCAGCAGCGTCATGCCTTCGCAGCGCGCCTGCAGCACGGTGGTCACGTAGTTGAGGCCGCCCATCGTGGTCGCCACGATGAAGATCACCAGCGACACCAGCATCAGCACGATGCCGCCCGCATGGCCCGGCGTGCCGGGCAGGATCGACTGCGGTGGATACAGCGTCCAGCCCGCGCCGGTGGGACCGCCGGCGACGAAGAAGCTCGCCATCAGCACCACCACCGACAGCAGGTAGACCCAGAAGCTCAGCATGTTGAGGTAGGGAAAGACCATGTCCCGCGCTCCCACCATCAGCGGAATCAGGTAGTTGCCGAAGCCGCCGAGGAACAGCGCCGTAAGCAGGTAGATCACCATGATCATCCCGTGCATGGTCACGAACTGGTAGTAGCGCTCGGCGTTGATGAACTCGAACTGGCCGGGAAAGCCGAGCTGCAGCCGCATCAGGTTGGACAGCACCACGCCCACCACGCCCACCGCGATGGCGGTGCAGGCGTACTGCACGGCGATCACCTTGTGGTCCTGGCTCCAGACGTAGCGGGTCAGAAAACTCTGCGGCGCGGGGTGCCCGGCGTCGTCGGTGTGGGGCACGGCGTGCCCCGTGGGCGAAGGAGTGTTCATCGCGGAGCCTTCTGTTCGGCGGCAGCCTGCGCCGGCGGGCTGCCCAGACTCTGGATATAGGCCACCAGCGCGGCCAGTTCTTCATCGCTCAACTCGATCTTGGGCATGACGGGCGGAAAGCCCTTCACATGGCGGGCCTGCGGATCGCGGATGAAGCTGCGCAGATAGGCTTCGTCGACCAGCGCGGTGGAGCCGTCCGCCATGGTTTCGGTCTTGCCGTGCAGCCCCTTCCAGGTCGGTCCCACGCGAGGGCTGCCGTCGATCGTGTGGCAGGCCACGCAGCCCTTGGCGTCCGCCAGCGCGCGGCCCTGTTCGACGCGCGCGCCACCGCCGGCCGCCACGGCGCCGGCCGGAGGCTCGGGCGCCTTGGCCTGCGACTTGGCGAAGGTCGGCAGCGCCGCGCGCCAGGCCGTGTAGGCCGCCGGGTCTTCCACCACCACGTAGCCGCGCATGTTGGGGTGGCCCACGCCGCACAGCTGCGCGCAAAGCGCTTCGTAGCGACCCGCGACGGTCGGCGTGAACCAGAAGCGGCTGACCTGCCCCGGCACCGTGTTCATCCGGGCGCGGAAGTTCGGCACGAAGAAGTCGTGCAGCACGTCGTTCGAACGCATCAGCACCAGCACCGGCTTGCCGAGCGGCAGATGCACCTCGTCGCTGGCGATCAGGAGGTCGTCCTGCCCGGCCCGGTCGGCGGGGTCGATCCCGAAGGGATTGGTGGCGCTGAAGAAGCGCGCATCGGTCGCGCCCAGCTTCCCGTCCTCGCCGGGGAAGCGGAAGCGCCATTGCCATTGCTGGGCCAGCACTTCCAGCACCAGGGCGTCGTGGGGCTCCCTGACGTAGTTCGCGTAGACCACGAGGCCGGGCGCCAAAAGCGCCATGATGCCCACGGTGGTACCGCCGATCAGCCAGCGCTCGAGCTTCCTGTTCTCGGGCTCATGTGCCGCGCGGTGGCCCTCGCGATGACGGAAGCGCACCAGCATGTAGGCGACAAACGCGTTGATGACAATGAAGAAGATGCCCGTGATGCCCAGCGTGATCGTCAGGGTGTCGTCCATCAGCCCCCAGTTCGAAGCCAGAGGCGTCGTCCACCATGGATTGAAGACGTGAAACAGCACCGAGGCGGCCACGATGAGCAACAGGGCAACGGCCATGGTCATGTGCGTTCCCTCGGCTCGGCATAGGCTCAGGGGCTCATTCGCGCTTCAGAGGAACGCCGGGACCTGGGGCTCTTCACCCTCGAACCGGGCTTCGGGATGCGCGGACTGCAGCAGCGCCTCGACGTCCCGCACGCGGGAACGCGGCAGGTCCACCATCAGCAGGATCTGCCCCTGTGCGATGGCGCCCTCGAAACGTTGCAGCCTGGGGCTCGGGATGGAAATGCCGACCATGCTGGCCGACCAGGCGCCGACCACGCCACCCAGGACGGCCACGAGCACGGCCACCTCCCATTCGGGGTCGTCGCCGATGATCGGAAACATCAGCGCGGCCACGAGGCCGACGACGATGCCGCAGGCACTGCCGACCACCCAGCCGGTCTTGGCTGCGTGGACGAGGTCGGAGGTTTGCCACACGTTGGCCGCGTGGAGCCCGGCCATGTCCATGCCTTCCGGTCCGGCGAAATGGATGTGCGCCACGTCGACGCGCGCCCGGACCAGATCGTCCATTGTCTGCCTGGCGCTCGCCAGGTCCGGCACTAACCAGTAGATGCGTCTCTTCACAGCATCCCCCTTTCGTCTTGCGACGAGTCAAGGAACCATGAACGACTTATATGCCCAAGGAGAGCCGCCATCAAGTAGGCGCAGGTGCCGCATTTCGAGCTTCGAGCGGCGGCCGCATGGGGGTAACTGCCATCCCACCTTTTTTTGACCGAACGGATAATTTAGCTCATCATCCGTCCTTATTGCCCGTCACCACGAGGTCCGCCACGATGAACCCGGTCCCCTTGCGCAGCCGCTTCTGGTCCGACCTGACCAGCGAAGAGTTCTCCCGCCTCGACCGCGAACGGCTCATCGCCGTGCTGCCGGTGGGCGCTACCGAGCAGCACGGTCCCCATCTGCCGATGTCGACCGACACGGCCACCATCGACGGCATGGTGCGCGCCGCGCTCCCGCACCTGCCCCACGACTTGCCGGCGCTCTTCCTGCCGACCGTGCCCTACGGCAAGAGCAACGAGCATTCGCGCTACCCGGGCACGCTCACCGTCTCGGCCACCACGCTGATCTCGCTGTGGAAGGACATCGGCGCATGCGTGGCGAAGGCCGGCGTGCGCAAGCTGGTGCTCTACAACAGCCACGGCGGCCAGATGAGCGTGATGGACATCGTGGCGCGCGACTTGCGCGAAGAGCACGGCATGATGGTCGTCGCCGCCAACTGGTACACGCTGGGGTTGCCCGAAGGGCTCTTCACCGCGCATGAGGGCAGGCACGGCATCCACGCCGGCGACCTCGAAAGCTCGGTGATGCTGCACCTTGCGCCCGACCACGTGCGCGCCGACCGGTTCCAGAACTTCCACTCGATGACCGAGGACCTGGCCGCCGAGAACACATTCCTCTCGATCACGCCCACCGGCAAGCTCGGCTGGCAGATGCACGACATCAACCCCGCCGGCGCAGCCGGCGACGCCACGCGCGCCACGGCCGAGAAGGGCTCCGCCGTGCTCGACCACGTGGGCCGCCGCTTCGCCCTGCTGCTGCAGGAGGTGGACCGGTTTCCGCTCTCGCGCCTCGCCAACGAACCGGCCTGGAAATGACCTTCGAACCTACGCCACCGCTGGTCAGCCTGCGCCACGTCAGCAAGCGCTTTGCCAATGGCACGCTCGCACTGCAGGGCATGACGCTCGACATCGGCGAGCACGATTTCATCAGCTTTCTCGGCCCATCGGGCTGCGGCAAGAGCACCGCGCTGCGGCTGATCGCCGGGCTCACCCGGCTCAGTTCGGGCGAGATGCATTGGTCGGGCGCCAACACCGGAAAGACCCGAAGCGACCGCGACCTGGGCTTCGTGTTCCAGGAGCCCACGCTCATGCCCTGGGCCAAGGTATTCGACAACGTGTGGCTGCCGCTCAAGCTGGCGGGACAGAGTCGCGACGCCGCCGCGCCCGTGGTGCGGCAGGTGCTGGAGATGGTGGGCCTTTCGCGCTTCGCCGACGTGTATCCGCGCGAGCTTTCGGGCGGCATGAAGATGCGCGTGTCGATTGCGCGCGCACTGGTCACGCATCCGCGCCTCTTGCTGATGGACGAGCCCTTTGCCGCGCTCGACGAGATGACGCGCATCAAGCTCAACAACGACCTGCTGGCCATCTGGCGCGAGCATCGCTTCTCGGTGGTGTTCGTCACGCACAGCGTGTACGAGTCGGTGTATCTCTCGAACCGCATCGTGGTAATGGCGGCACGCCCGGGCCGGGTGATCGACGAGATCCGCATCGACGAGCCCTATCCGCGCGGCGAGGACTTTCGCACCTCGGGCCGCTACAACGCGCACTGCACGGCGGTGTCGCGGTCCCTGCATGGAGCGCTGCATGACATCGATCACTGAGCCCGCCGTGCCGGCCGATGTGCCGATGGATGCGGCCGACGTCGCGCCCTCCGAAGCGATGCTGCGTGCGCACGAAGACAAACTGCACCGGCGCGAATCGATGCTGCGCATCGCGGTGCCGGCCGGCATCGTCACCCTGCTGCTTCTGGCGTGGGAATGGATGGTTCGCGCCAACAACATTCCGCATTACATCCTGCCCGCGCCATCGCTCATCCTGCGCACCCTGTTCGACAACTGGGGCTCGCTCTCCAGCGCGCTGTGGTTCACGGTGAAGCTCACGCTGCTCGCGCTCGGTGCCGCCATCGTGGGCGGCGTGCTGCTGGCGATTGCGTTCGCGCTCTTCAAATGGGTGGAGATCGGCCTGTTCCCGATCGCGGTGATCCTGCAGGTGACGCCGATCATCGCAATTGCGCCGCTGATATTGATCTACGTGTCCAGCACCACGGCGGCGCTGCTGCTGTGCGCGTGGATCGTTGCCTTCTTCCCGATCCTGTCGAACACGGTCATCGGGCTGAAAAGCGCGGACAGCAATCTGCGCGATTTGTTCCAGCTCTACAAGGCCTCGCCGTGGCAGACCTTCCGCTACCTGCTCGCACCCAGCGCGCTGCCGTACTTCATGGCGGGCCTGAAGATCGCGGGCGGCCTGAGCCTGATCGGCGCGGTGGTGGCCGAGTTCACGGCCGGCACCGCAGGCAAGGAGACGGGCCTCGCCTCGCGCATTCTCGAATCGAGCTTTCGCACCGAGATCCCGATGATGTTCGCGGCGCTGCTGCTGGTGTCCCTGCTCGGCATCGTGATCTTCATCGTGTTCGCGGCCCTGTCGCGCCTCGTGCTCGGCCATTGGCATGAAAGCGAAATGCGCCGTGAACGCTAGGACCATCGTGCCTGCTGTCGACTGGGACGCCGTGCGCGAAGACCTGCGCGGCCTCAATCTGATCACCGCGCCCAGCCAGCGCAAGCAGCTCTCCAAGGACTTCTACTGGTACAGCCCCATCCTCACCGCGCAGCTCGCGGGCTGCGTGGCCGACCTCGTCGTCAAGGTCAGCACCCAGGACGATGTGCGCCAGGTCGCGGCCACGGCCGCAAAGTGGAAGCTGCCGCTCACGGTGCGCGCGGGCGGTACTGGCAACTACGGCCAGTGCGTGCCGCTCGACGGCGGCATCGTGCTGGACGTGACGCAGATGTGCCGCGTGCTCGACATCCAGTCGGGCCGCATCCGCGTCGAGGCTGGCGCGCGCATGCACGACATCGACCTTGCGGCGCGCGAGACCGGGCAGGCGCTGCGCATGTGGCCCTCGACCTGGCACGTGGCGTCCATCGGCGGTTTCATCGCGGGCGGCTTCGGCGGCATCGGCTCGTTCCGCCACGGCATCCTGCGCGACCCCGGCAACCTGCTGCGCGCTCGCGTGATGACCGTGGAGCGGGAGCCGTGCGTCATCGAGCTGCAGGGCAACGAGATCCAGCAGGTGCACCACGCCTACGGCACCAACGGCGTGATCCTCGAGGTGGAAGTGGCGCTGAGCCCAGCCGTCGAATGGGTGCACTGCACGGTGCTGTTCGAGACGTACCGCGGCGCGCTAGCCTTCGGCATTGCGGCACAGGCGCCCACGCTCGACATCTTTCTTCTCTCGACGGTCGAGGCGCGCTTCTCGCCCTACTACACGGCCATGCGCGACCGCTTTCCGCCCGACCGGCATGCGGTGTTCAGCATGGTCGCGCCCGATTCGATGGCCGAGTTCCGCGCGCTCGCGGCCGCGCATGGCGGCACCCTCTCCGTCGCGGGCACCGAACCCGAATTGCTCGCAGAGGGCCTGCCGCCCGCCTACGAATGCGCGTTCAACCACACGACGCTGCAGGCGCTGAAAGCCGACCGCGGCTGGACCTACTTGCAGGTCGCCTACGCCCAGCCCTTCGACCCGTCGGTGGTCGAGCGCCATCTGCAAATCTTCGGCGACGACGTGCTGCAGCACCAGGACTTTGCGCGCGCCGGCGGCGAATGCGGCACCTTCGGCATCCTGCTTGTGCGCTGGAAGGGCGAGGCCCATCAGTACGAAGTGATCCGCGAGATCGAATCGCAGGGCGGCTGCAAGATCTTCAACCCGCACGTCGTCACCATCGAAGACGGCGGCATGAAGACCATCGACACGCAGCAGATCGAATTCAAGAAGCGCAGCGACCCGATGGGCCTCATGAACCCGGGAAAAATGCGCGGCTGGCATTCCGCCATGGCCATCGAGCGCTGAAAAGATTTAGTCTTCGCGTCCCGCACTTTCCAAAACCTCCACAGGAGCACGTTCCCATGCGCATTCCCGATTTCCGCATTCGCCCGCTCGGCGCCCTTGCCATGGGCCTGGCCCTGACGGCTGCCGCCTTCGCCGTGCAGGCGCAGGAAAAAGTGGTATTTGCCACCAACTGGAAGGCGCAGGCCGGCCACGGCGGCTTCTACCAGGCGCTGGTGGACGGCACCTACAAGAAGTACGGCCTGGACGTCGACATCCAGCAGGGCGGCCCGATGGTCAACAACCGGCCGATGCTGCCGGGCGGCAAGGTCGACTTCCTGATGACCGGCAACCTGCTGCAGTCTTTCGACAACGTGAAGAACGGCGTGCCCACGGTGGTGGTCGCGGCCTTCTTCCAGAAAGATCCGCAGGCGATGTTCGCGCATCCCGGCCAGGGCTACGACACCTTCAAGGACATGGCCAAGGCGCCCGTCGCCTTCATCGGCAAGGACGGCCAGTTCAGCTTCTGGCAGTGGATGAAGTCCGAGCATGGCTTCAAGGATTCGCAGCTCAAGCCCTACACCTTCAACGTGGGTCCGTTCCTGGCCGACAAGAAGTCCATTCAACAGGGCTACGCCATTTCGGAGCCGCTCTCGATCAAGGCGCAGGCCGGCTTCGACCCGGTGGTGCAGCTCTTGGCCGACAACGGCTTCTCGACCTACTCGACCACCATCGAGACGCGCGCCGAGCTCGTCAAGACCAAGCCCGAGACCGTGCGCAAGTTCGTCGAGGCCTCGATCATCGGCTGGAACAACTACCTCTACGGCGACAACAAGGCCGCCAACGAGATGATCGCCAAGATCAACCCCGACTCGCCGGTTGCCGCATCGCTGGGCTCCATCGAGCTGATGAAGAAGATGGGCATCGTCGACAGCGGCGACTCGCTCACCAAGGGCATCGGCGCCATGGACGAAGCCCGCGTGAAGGACTTCTACGACAAGATGGTGAAGGCCGGCCTGTACAAGCCGGGCGAGATCGATCTCTCGAAGGTCGTCACCACGCAGTTCGTCAACAAGGGCGTCGGCGTCGACGTCCGCAAGAAGCTCACCGCAAAGTAAGCACGCCGTTTTCTCCCGTGGGTCGCGCGGGGCTTGCGCCGGGGTCAGATGCCGGCGCCTGGGTTGCCATAAGGCACTGCGCGGCCTTTGTTCCCTTGGGCTCTGACCCCGTCTCGCCGACAGGCGATGCGGCCCTCCTTCATGAAAACGCTCGTCGTCCATTGCCATCCGAACCCTGACAGCTTCAACCACGCGCTCTATCGCACGGCCCTCGAAGCCCTCGAGCCCCGGCATCCGGTCCGGGCCATCGACCTGTATGCCGAGGGCTTCGACCCGACGCTGACCCGCGAAGAGCGCATCGCCTATCTCGAGAACCCCGAATTGATCCGCGAACGCGTGAAGCCGCATGTCGACGCGCTGCTGTGGGCCGAGCACCTGGTGTTCGTCTATCCCACCTGGTTCCACGGACCGCCGTCCATGCTCAAGGGCTGGCTCGAACGGGTGTGGCTGCCGGGCGTGGCTTTCTTGCCGGCCGAGCGCAAGGGACAGCTCGCGAAGTCCGGCATGCGGCACATCCGGCGGCTGACGGTGGTGACCACGGGCGGCTCGCCGCGCTGGTTCGTGATGATGATCGGCGACCCGGGCCGGCGGCTGTTCACGCGGGCGCTGCGGACGCTGTTCGCGTGGCGCTGCAAGGTGACATGGCTGCAGCTGCACGACATGAACGCCGTGACCGAACGCGACCGCACCCATTTCATCGAACGCGTTTCACGCAAGCTGCACAGCATCTAGCCACGGAGACACACACCATGAGCCTCGAACGCACGCTGACCGTCCGCGTCGAACGCATCTCGCGCCAGACGCCCGAGATCCTCGCCTTCGAGCTGACGCATCCGTGGGGCCGCGCGCTACCGGGCTACGAGGCCGGGGCGCACATCGACGTGCACATGCCCGGCGGGTTTTCGCGCCAGTACTCGCTGGCACGATGGTCTTCGAATGCGCCGTCGAACGCCGCCTCGTATGTGATCGGCGTGAAGCGCGAGGCCGCGAGCCGTGGCGGCTCGGCCTCGATGCACGAGCGCGTGCGCGAGGGCGACCTGCTCGCGATCAGCGCGCCGCGCAACACCTTTCCGCTGCGCGAAGAAGCAACGCACCACCTGCTGCTGGCCGGCGGCATCGGCATGACGCCGCTGCTGGCGATGGCGCAGGCGCTCGCTGCGCGCGGCGCGGACTTCACGCTCTGCGTGTTCGCGCGAAGCGAAGAGCACCTGGCCTTTGCCGAAGCGCTGCGCGACCCCGCGCTGGCGCCGCACCTGCGGCTGCACCTCGACCAGGGCGACGCCTCGCAGCGCATCGACCTGCGCGCGCTGCTGGCCGAGCGTGCGCCCGAAACGCACCTTTACGTCTGCGGCCCCGCTGGTTTCATGCAGGCCGTGCGAGAGGCCGCCGCACACTGGCCCGAAGACGCGCAGCACGCCGAATACTTTGCCGCGCCGACGGACGCCGACACGAGCACCGGCCTGCCCTTCACGCTGAAGCTCGCGCAGCGCAACATCAGCGTTCCGGTGGCAGCCGACCAGACCGCCGTCGATGCGCTGCATGAAGTCGGCATCGACATTCCGGTGTCGTGCCAGCAGGGGCTGTGCGGCACCTGCGTGGTCGAAGGCGACGGCGAGGGCGCGGAGCACCGCGACTTCTGCCTCACGGGCACCGAGCGGCGCCACAAGGTGGCCTTGTGCTGCTCGCGCGCCAAGGGGCAGGAACTGGTACTGCAGCTGTGAGCATCGAAGAAAGCGACGACGAGGCGCCCGCCACGCGCGGCCGATCGCGCAAGTACAGCCAGGTGCTCGGCCACATCAACCAGGCCGCCATCGAGGTGTTCGCCAGCGAGGGGCTGGCCGGCGCTTCGACGCAGGCGATTGCCGACAAGGCCGGGCTCTCGAAGGCGCAGCTGCACTACTACATCGAGAGCAAGGAGGCGCTCTACCGGCAGATCCTGCAGGACATCCTCAACGACTGGATCGTGGTGTTCGGCTTTGCCGACGAGGCCTTGGGTCCGCGCAAGGTGCTGGGCGACCTGATCCACCGCAAGATGGTGTTCTCGTTCGAACACCCGTTGCGCTCGCGCATCTTCACCGCCGAGATGCTGCGCGGCGCACCCGTGCTCAACACCATGATGGACACGAGCAAGGCACGCACCGACCAGGCCGCCGCCGTGATCCAGAACTGGATGAACCAGGGCCTGATGGACAAGGCCGACCCGATGCTGGTGCTGTTCCACATCTGGGCGGTGACGCAGTTCTACGCCGACCACGCCACGCAGGCCGCCTATTTCCGTAACGTGGCCCAACAGGGCGACGACAAGGACCGGCGCTACCTGATCGAACAGGTGACCGAATTCCTGCTCAAGGGCGCGGGAGTCAAATAGACCGGTGCTGCGGCAGGTACATGGTGGCTTCCACTTCCACCAGCACCTCGTCGCCCGGCAGGAAGCGCGACACCTCGACCACCGTGCTGACCGGCGGCTCGCCCGGATAGAACAGCCCGCGCACGCGGTTGTAGAACGCGTAGTGCGGCAGGTGGCGGAAGTACTGCACCAGCTTCACCACGTCTTCCATGGTGCCGCCATGCTCGGCCGCGATCTGGCGGATGCGCTCGAGCACGAACCAGCTCTGCGCCACGATGGGCGCCTCGAAGATGTCGACCGACATCTGGCCCGTGGCATAGCCCACGCCCTGCAGGGCCGTGCGAGCCTCCTCGGGAATGGCGTCATAGCCGGCCACGGCGCGGCGCGTGGCCGGATCGACCGCCACCACGCCGCTCATGAAGACGAAATCGCCCACGCGCTTGGCGGCGGCGTAGTTGGCCATTGGCTTGCCCATGCTCATCGTGTCTGCTCCAGGATTACTTGACCGCCACGGATCACGGTGCGCTGGCGTCCGCGCGGGCCGACGAGTTCATGCTCGCCGGTGGCCGCAAGCAGAATCAGGTCCGCAGGGCAGCCCGGCGCAATGCGCCCGTCCCACGCGAGCCCCAGCGCCTTCGCGGGGCTGACGGTGATGGTGTCGAACCATTCGCCCGCGGGCGCGAGGTGCGCCATCTGCACGCCGAGTCCGAAGGTTTCCAGAAGGTCGTAGCTGCCATAGGGATAGAAAGCGTCCTGCACGTTGTCCGTTGCCAGGCTCACACGCAAGCCCCGTGCCGCCGCCTCGTGAATGCGCGTGATGCCGCGCGGCACGGGCGTGCGGTCCCAGGCGCCTTGCAGGTAGAGGTTGGTGGTCGGCAGCGCGACGATGTGGATGCCGGCACCGGCGCACAGCGCCAGCGTTTCGCCGGCAACGGCGTCGCCCTGCATGGCCAGCGAGCAGCAGTGGCCACAGACCACGCCGTGCCGGAACTCGCGCGCACGCATCAGCTGCGCGATGCTGCGCAGGCCGCTCGCATCGGCATCGAGCCCCTCGTCGACATGGAAGTCGAGCCCGAGGCCGTGGTCCTGCGCCAGGTCGAACACGCGGCCGAGCTTGTGCACGAGGCCCTCGTTGCGATAGACGAAGGCGCCCAGCGTGCCGCCCGCCCGCTTGACCTCGCGCGCGATGCGCTCGCCGGCGGCGAGGTCCGCGAACAGATCCAGCGGCGTGAGCGAGACGAACTGCAACTCGATGCGGCCGCGCCACTCATGCCGCAAGGCCTCGAACACGGCCAGCGCGGCCGGTGGGTCGCCCTGCACCCAGTCGATGTGCGTGCGCAGCGCGCGCGTGCCCGACTGCCAGGCCTCGTGCAGCGCGCGCTCCATGCGCGGGCGCAGCGTTTCGCCGGTCCAGCCCGCGCGGTGCTTCTCCATGCGTTCGATGGCCGCGAACAGGTTGCCCTGGGCCGCGCCGACTTCCTGCACGGTGTAGTTCTTGTCGATGTGCGCATGCGCCTCGACCAGCGCGCTCAGCAGGGTGCCGCGTGCATGCGCCTGCGATGCGCTCGGCGCGATGGCCTGAACGCGATCGCCGGCCAGCGTGACATCGAAAACCTGCGCATGGTCCGCGGCAAAACCTTGCAGCCGCGGTGGAATGCGCACGGCCTCGAGCTTCATGCGCGCTGTTGCAATGCCCGCAGCCAGCCCAGTCCGGCCGAGGTGCCGCCGGGTTCCGAGCCGCGGCTCGGCCGGTATTCGCAACCGACCCAGCCCTGCCAGCCGCACTGCGCCGAAACCTCATCGATCACGTCGAACAGGTAGGGATAGTTCTGCTCGCCGATGTCGGGCTCGTGGCGCTCGGGCACGCCGGCAATCTGGATGTGGCCCACGCGGCCGGTGGGCAGGTACTTGCGGATCTTCATCGCCACGTCGCCCTCCACGATCTGGCAGTGGTACAGGTCCATCTGCACCTTGAGGTTGGGCGCGCCCACCATGTCGACGATTTCGTGCGCATGGTCTTGCCGGTTGAGGAAGAAGCGCGGAATGTCGCGCGTGTTGATGGGTTCGATCAGCACATCGCGGCCGGCCTTGGCCGCCTCGGCGGCAGCCCAGCGCAGGTTGTCCACGTACACCGGCTGCACGGCTTCGCGCTCCAGGCCTTCGGGCACCAGGCCCGCCATGACGTGGATGCGCGGACAGTCGAGTGCCACGGCGTAGTCGATGGCCGTGGCAATGCCTTCGCGGAATTGGGTATCGCGGCCCGGCAGGCACGCCAGGCCGCGCTCGCCGCGGTCCCAGTCGCCCGGGGGGGCGTTGAAGAGCACCTGCTGCAGGCCGTTGTCCTTCAGGCGGGCCGCGATCTGGCGACGCTCGTAAGGGTAGGGAAAAAGATACTCGACTGCCTTGAAGCCGTCTTTCGCGGCGGCTTCGAAGCGGTCAAGAAAGTCGAGCTCCGGATAGAGCATCGAGAGGTTGGCGGCGAATTGGGGCATGGTGTGTTTTTACTACTACCAGCGCGCACCGAAAGTGCGGCGCAGTTCATCGATCTGTTCGTTGCTCAACGGCTTCGGCCTGGCCGTGCCCGTGAGCAGATGGAGTTTGGCGGTCTCTTCGAGTTCCTCGAGCACGGCCATGGCGGCGGCCGGAGTCTCGTGCCAGACGTTGGGGCCGAGGCGTTCGAGCATCACGGCGCGGATCGGCGTGCCGGCCACGCCATGGCGCTCGATCGCCTTTGCCACCAGCTCGGCCGCTTCGGGTGCGCCCGGGCGGTGGTACGGAACGAGCGGCACGTGGCCCACCTTCATCACGAAATACGGCGTGAGTGCGGGCAGCAACTCGTCGCCTGGTGCATTCAGCGTGAGCGCGACGCAGTGCGTGCTGTGCGTGTGGATCACGCAGGCCGTGCCTGCATCGAAGCGGCGCGCGGCCGCGTAGATGCGGGTGTGCAGGGCAATGGTCTTGCTCGCGCGGTCGCCGCCGGTCTGGTTGCCCTGCGTGTCGAGCTTGGCCAACCGCGCGGGATCGAGAAAGCCGAGGCAGGCATCGGTCGGCGTGATGAGAAAACCATCATCGAGCCGAACGCTGATGTTTCCTGCCGTCGCATGCACATAGCCGCGCTCGAACAGGCTGCGGCCGACGCGGCAGATTTCTTCGCGTGCTTGGTTCTCGGTCATGCCAGCACTGTAAAGGCCTTGGTAAAGAAATCGTCACCACCGAAGTTGCCGGACTTGAGCGCGATGTGCACGGGCGTGCCTTGCGCAATATCGGTACGCGCATGGCACCACGGCACGCCGGGGTCGATCTGCGGACCGATCTGCATCTGCACGATGCCCAGCGCCTGCACGCAGGCACCCGAGGTTTCGCCGCCCGCCACCACCAGCTGGCGCACGCCGCGTTCGACCAGGCCGCGCGCAATGGCGGCGATGGTGCGCTCGACCATCGCGCCGGCTTCTTCGACGCCGAGCCTGCCCTGCACCGACTTGACGGCCCCGGCTTCGGCCGTGGAATAGACCAGCACCGGTTGCTTCTCGACGAGCGGCGCGGCCCAGGCCAGCGCCTCGGCCGCGCCATCCACGCCCGCGGCAATGCGCAGCGGATCGACGGCCAGCGCCGCGCCGCCGCGCTGGATGAAATCGAGCACCTGCCGGTTGGTGGCGAGCGAGCAACTGCCCGAGACCACGGCGCGCAGCCCATCCGCGGCCGGCAACGCGCTGGCCTGCGACGACGGCGCCAGGCCGAAATTGGCCGGCAGTCCGATGGCCACGCCCGAGCCCGCCGTGACCAGCGGCATCTTCGCAATCGCCGGGCCGAGTCGCAGCAGGTCGTCGTTCGACACCGCATCGACGATGGCGATCGACACGCCCTCGCTTTTCAGCTGGTCGATGCGCTCCGAAATGGCCGCCGCGCCGCGTGCCACCGCCGCATGGTCGATGAGCCCCACCTTGCGCTGGCACTGCGCCTGCAGCACGCGCACGAGGTTCGGGTCCGTCATCGGCGTGAGCGGATGGTTCTGCATGCCGCTCTCGCTCAACAGCACGTCGCCCGCGAACAGGTAGCCCTTGAACACGGTGCGCTTGTTGTCGGGGAAGGCGGGCGTGGCAATGGTGAAGTCGCATTGGAGCGCTTCCATCAGCGCCTCGGTCACCGGGCCGATGTTGCCCTGCGGCGTGCTGTCGAAGGTGGAGCAGTACTTGAAGTAGATCTGCTGCGCACCCTGCGCCTGCAGCCAGCGCAGCGCTTCGAGCGACTGCGCGATGGCCTCGGCCGGCGCGATGGTGCGCGACTTGAGCGCGACGACGACGGCATCCACGTCGGCGTCGAGCGGACCCTCGGGTACCCCGATGGCCTGCACCACGCGCATGCCGGCGCGCACGAGGTTGTTGGCAAGGTCCGTGGCGCCGGTGAAATCGTCGGCGATGCAGCCGAGCAGTAACTTGGCCATGGCTCAGTCCTTCGCGACAGGCAGTTTCACGGCCTGCGGGTTCTCGCGCACGTAGTCGCGCAGGATGGCGTCGAAGCTCGCGTCGGGCTTCAGGCCCAGTGCCTCGGCGCGCGCCGCATGAATGCGGCTGGGCCAGCTGGTCACGATCTTCGCGATGTTGGCATCGGGCTCCCAGTCGATCAGCCCGGCGGCGTCCCGGCCTGCGATGCGTTCGAGCGCCTCTGCCATCTCGCGCACGGTGGTCGTCAAGGCGGGCAGGTTGATGGCGGTGCGCGCACCCCATTCGGCGGCGCTGGCCGTTGCCGCGCGGAGGATGCCGGCGACGGTGTTGCCGGGCGATGCCAGCGCGACCGCCGTCTCGGGCGCGACGGGGCAGCGCGCACGTTCGCCGGCCAGCGGCTCGCGCAGCATGCCGCTCAAAAAGCTGGAGGCCGCGCCGTTGGGCCGGCCCGGCCGCACCGAGACCGTCATGAGCCGCACGTTGCGGCCCTGCACGAAACCCTTGCGCGTGAAGTCGGCCACAAGCTGCTCGCCGATGAACTTCTGGATGCCGTAGCTGTTCTGCGGCGTCGGCAGCGTGGTGTCCTCGATCACCGCCGGCAGCCGCTGCTCCGGCGAATCGCCGAAGACTGCGACCGAGCTGGAAAACACGAACACCGGCGCATGGCCGGCGCGGCGGCAGGCGTCGAGCAGCGCGCGCGTGGTGTCGAGATTGCTGCGCATGCCGAGGTCGAAGTCGGCTTCGCATTCGCCGCTCACGGCCGCGGCGAGGTGGAACACCGCGTGGGTGTCGGCCAGCGGCAGTGCGCCATTGATGGCCTGCTCGTACAGGTCACCCTGCACGAACTGCACGCGGGCATCGGCTTGCAGGTCGGCGGGCGGCGGCACGCGGTCGGCCAGCGTGATGCGCGAAATGGCTTGGGCCGTGCCGCCGGCCAGTGCCAGCGGGCCGCCCGCCAGCAGCGTGCGCGCGAGCCGCGCGCCGACGAAACCGCAGCCGCCGGTGATGAGAATGTTCATGGTGCTCGTCTTCTTTCTTCAGGCTTTCTTGTCGGCAGCCGGCAGCTCGATGCCGGGGAAAATCTTGATGACCGCGCTGTCATCCTCGCGCGCAAAGCCGGCGGTGGAAGCCTGCATGAACATCTGGTGCGCGGTGGACGAGAGCGGCAGCGGAAACTTGCTGGCGCGCGCCACGTCGAGCACCAGGCCCAGGTCCTTCACGAAGATGTCGACAGCCGAGAGCGGTGTGTAGTCGCCCGCCAGCACGTGCGCCATGCGGTTCTCGAACATCCAGCTGTTGCCCGCGCTGTGCGTGATCACTTCGTACAGCGCGGCCGGGTCCACGCCTTCGCGCAGGCCGAGCGCCATGGCCTCGGCCGCGGCGGCAATGTGCACCCCTGCCAGCAGCTGGTTGATGATTTTGACCTTGCTGCCCGCGCCGGCGCGGTCTCCGAGACGATAAACCTTGGCCGCCATGGCGTCGAGCACCGCGCCGGCCTTTTCGTAGGCGGCGGGCGTGCCGGCGGTCATCATCGTCATCTGGCCGCTCGCGGCCTTGGCGGCGCCGCCGGAGATCGGTGCGTCCAGGTACAGGGTGCCCTGGGCGGCCAGCCGCGCTTCGAGCGCGACCGACCAGTTCGGATCCACGGTGGAGCACATCACGAACAGGCTGCCGGGCTTCATCGATGCCGCGCAGCCCGGCGTGGTGCCGTCGCCAAACAGCACCGACTCGGTCTGCGCCGCGTTGACGACCACGGAGACCACGATGTCGCACTGCGCGCCGAGCGCGGCCAGCGTGTCGCAGGCCACGCCGCCATCGCGCGCGAAGGCCTGGGCCACTTCAGGGCGCACATCGAAGACACGCGGCACATGGCCCGCGCGCCGCAGCGACTGCGCCATGCCGCTGCCCATGGCGCCGAGGCCGACGAGGCCGACGATGGGGGTGTTGAGGGGGGTGGTCATGGTGCGGGTTCTCCGGTCAGCGGTTGACGAGTTGCTTGGGCGTGAGCCACACGCCGATGGCTCCGAGCACCAGGGCGCCGGCCAGCACGTACATGCCGATCTGCGTGCTGCCCGTGAGGTCCTTCAGGTAGCCGATGAGGTACGGGCTCGCGAACCCCGCAAGGTTACCCACCGAATTGATGGCCGCAATACCGGCCGCCGCCGCCGTGCCCGAAAGAAAGGCGGTGGGCAGGGACCAGAAGAGGGGCGCGCAGGTGAGCACGCCAGCGGCGGCGAGCGAGAGAAACGCGAGCGACACGATCGTGTTCTGCGTGTACGAGGCCGCGACCGTGAACCCGATGGCGCCCATGAGCGCCGGCACGATCAGGTGCCAGCGGCGCTCCTGCCGGCGATCGGCGCTGCGGCCGAAGAGGTTCATCGCGACGATGGCGCAGATGAACGGTATGGCGCTCAAGAGGCCGATGTGCAGGTTGCCCTTCACACCCGTGGCCTTGACCAGCGTGGGCAGCCAGAAGGTCAGCGCATATTGGCCCATCACGAAGGCGAAGTAGATCAGCGCCATCCACCACACGCGCGCGTCGCGGAACACCGCGGCCACCGAATGCGGCCCTTTTGCGCCATGCGCCTGGTCGCGCTCGACCTCGCGCTGCAGCAGGCGCTTTTCGTCGGGGTCGAGCCAGCGCGCATGCTGGATGCCGTTGTCCAGGTAGAGCAGCACCATCACGCCCACGAGCACGGCCGGGATGGCTTCGATGATGAACATCCATTGCCAGCCCTGCATCGACGAGATGCCATGGAAGCTGTCCATGATCCAGCCCGAGAGCGGATTGCCGAAGATGCCCGCGACCGGAATGGCCGACATGAAGACCGCGATGATCCGCGCGCGCCGGTGGGCCGGATACCAGTGGGTCAGGTACAGGATCACGCCCGGGTAGAAGCCTGCCTCCGCCACGCCAAGCAGAAAACGCAGGATGTAGAAGCTGGTCGACGTTTCCACGAAAACGAAGCAGGCCGACAGCACGCCCCAGGTGATCATGATCCGCGCGATCCAGATACGCGCGCCGACCCGGTTGAGCAGCAGGTTGCTCGGCACCTCGAACAAGAAGTAGCCGAGAAAGAAGATGCCCGCGCCCAGGCCGAACACGGTTTCGCTGAAGCCCAGGTCCTGCCCCATCTGGAGCTTGGCAAAGCCCACGTTCACGCGATCGAGGTACGCGACCACGTAGCAGAGCATCAGAAAGGGAACGAGGCGCCAGAACACTTTGGCGTAGGCGCGCTTCTCGAGCGCGACATCGGCCTGCATGCCTGCAGTGGCGACCAGAGGCGCCTGGAGTGTTGAAGTCATTGGGATGTCCGTTGGAATGAGGAACTGAGCCGTGCGGATTGCCCATGAGCTGAGCCCGCCTCTTATTTGTCAGGTCATCATACAAATCTGATGCAAGTTGCCCGATCCGGGTAAACCCGCAAGCTACACCTCGTTTCTTTTTCCCTTACTTGCCGACGGGCCAGCCCTCGACCAGCGGCCGCGCGAGCTGCGCGCCTTCCTGCTGCCAGAAGGCAGGGTCGGCCTGCTCGATGCGGCGGATGGCGTTGTCCATGTGGGACTTGGCGGCCTCGCGGGCGCGCAGCGGATCGCCGGCCTCGATGGCTTCGACGATCTGCGCGTGCTCCCGTGCCACCTCGCGCGCAAAATCGGCCCGGCGCGCCTCGTTGGCGCGCGTGACGCGCGTGGCGCCATGCAGGAACTGCCGCAGGTACTGGAGCGTGCCGATCAGGAACGGATTGCGCGCCGCCTCGGCAATGGCGCGGTGAAAGCGCACGTCTTCGTCCGCCCCGTTGCCGCCGGCCGCCACCGCGGCATGCAACGCCTCGATGGCCTCGCGGATGCGCTGCACGTCTTCGGGGGTGCGCCGCTCGGCAGCCAACGCAGCCACCTCGGCTTCGAGCGCGCGGCGCAGCTCGACCATCTGGATCACCGCTTCGCGCGAGGCCACATGCGGCATCTCGAAGCGCAGCGGCTCGACACCGGCGGGGCGCACGTACACGCCGCTGCCCTGGCGCGAATCGAGCAGCCCCAGCGATTTGAGCCGCGAGACCGCCTCGCGCACCACGGTGCGGCTCACGCCGAATTGCTCGGCCAGCGCAGCCTCGGTCGGCAGGCGGTCGCCTTCCGACAGGCGTCCGCTGCGCACCTCGGCGGCCAGCGCGTCGGCCACCTGGTCGGCAAGGCGGGCACCGGGAGCGATGGATTGAAAGCGGGCGGTCATGGGCGCGAGAGGGACGGGGTCTGCGACTCTAACGCAGGCCCACAAGATGGCCATCCCCTCTGCCGGCGCAGACTCAGCTCAGCTCAGCTCAGTGCGTGGCGCGCCGCGTTCGCAATGCTCGCCGCATCCACCCCAAAGAACTTGCGCAGCGCCGCGCGCGTATCGCTGCGGCCGAAGCCGTCGGTGCCCAGCGTGCGGTAGCGGCGGCCTTCGGGCAGGAAGGCGCGCACGCTCTCGGGCACGGCGCGCACGTAGTCGGTGGCAGCGACGATCGGTCCGGTACCGGCGCCGAGCTGCCTCGCGATGAACGGCACGCCGGCTTCCTTCTCGCCCGCCAGCGCACGCTGCTCGCAAGCCAGGCCGTCGCGCGCGAGTTCGCTCCAGCTGGTGACGCTGAACACCTCGGCCTCGATGCCTTCGTCGGCCAGCCGCTGCGCGGCCTTGACGACCTCGGTGAGGATCGCGCCCGATCCCATGAGCGTGACCTTCTTCTTCGCCTTGCCCGAGGCTGGACCGTACGCACCGAAGCGGTAGCACCCGCGCAGGATGTCCGCCTCCGCGCCTTGCGGCACGTCGGGCTGCGCGTAGTTCTCGTTCATGAGCGTGACGTAATAGAAGACGTCCTTCTGCTCGACCATCATTTCGCGGATGCCGGCATCGACGATCACCGCCATCTCGCCCGCAAAGGCGGGGTCGTAGGCCTTGCAGTTGGGAATGGTGGCCGCCACCAGGTGGCTGCTGCCGTCCTGGTGCTGCAGGCCTTCGCCGCCGAGCGTGGTGCGGCCCGAGGTGGCGCCCAGCAGGAAGCCGCGCGCACGCTGGTCGGCCGCGGCCCAGATGGCGTCGCCCACGCGCTGGAAGCCGAACATCGAGTAGTAGATGTAGAACGGCAGCATCGCCAGGCCGTGCACGCTGTAGCTGGTGGCCGCGGCCGTCCAGCTGGCGATGGCGCCGGCTTCGCTGATGCCTTCTTCGAGGATCTGGCCGTCGGTGGCTTCGCGGTAGCTCAACACGGAGCCGATGTCTTCGGGCGCATAGCGCTGGCCCACGCTCGAATAGATGCCGACCTGCTTGAACAGGTTGGCCATGCCGAATGTGCGCGCCTCGTCGGCCACAATGGGCACGATGCGCGGGCCCAGGGCCTTGTCCTTCAGCAGGTTGCCCAGCATGCGCACGAAGGCCATGGTGGTGCTCATTTCCTTGCCGGCCGCCGCTGTCGCGAACTGCGCGTAGCTTGCGATGTCGGGTTTGGGCACCACCTCGCACGCGGTCTCGCGGCGCGGCATGGCGCCGCCGAGCGCTTCGCGATGCGAGCGCAGGTACTGCATCTCGGCGCTGTCTTCGGGTGGGCGGTAAAAATCCATCGCAATGGCCTGCGCGTCGGTCAGCGGCAGGCTGAAGCGGTCGCGAAACTCGATGAGGTCGACATCGCCCATCTTCTTGTGCGAGTGCGTGGTCATCTTGCCCTGCGCCGCGCTGCCCATGCCGTAGCCCTTCTTGGTGTGGGCGAGGATCACGGTGGGCTGGCCCTTGTGCGCGGCCGCGGCGGCATAAGCCGCATGGATCTTCACGAGGTCGTGGCCGCCGCGCTTCAGGCGGTCGATCTGCTCGTCGGTCATGCCTTCGGCCAGGCGCGCGAGTTCGGGGTTCTGGCCGAAGAAGTTGTCGCGGTTGAAGCGGCCGTCTTTCGCGGCGAAGGTCTGCATCTGGCCGTCGACGGTGTTGGCGAATACGCGGGCCAGGGCGCCGCTCGTGTCTTGCGCGAAGAGGCCGTCCCAGTCGCTGCCCCAGACCAGCTTGACGACGTTCCAGCCCGCGCCCGCAAAGAGCTTCTCGAGCTCGTCGATGATGCGGCCGTTGCCGCGCACCGGGCCGTCCAGGCGCTGCAGATTGCAGTTGACGACCCACACGAGGTTGTCGAGCTTCTCGCGCGCGGCCAGCGTCAGGGCGCTCATCGATTCGGGCTCGTCCATCTCGCCGTCGCCGAACACGCCCCACACTTTGCGACCCTCGCAGTCGAGCAGGTTGCGGTGCGTGAGATAGCGCATGAAGCGCGCGTGATAGATCGAGCTGATGGGGCCGATGCCCATCGAGCCGGTGGGAAACTGCCAGAAGTCCGGCATCAGGTACGGATGCGGGTAGCTGCTGAGGCCGCGCGCGCCGCTGCCTTCGGTGAAGGCGGGCGCGGTCAGTTCCTGCCGGTAGTGCTTGAGGTCTTCTTCGCCGAGGCGGCCTTCGAGGTACGCGCGCGCATAGACGCCGGGTGCGCTGTGCGGCTGGAAGAACACGAGATCGCCGCGGTGCGCACCTTCGCCCGAGTCCTTGCGCGCATGGAAGAAATGGTTGAAGCCCGTCTCGAACAGATCGGCCGCGCTCGCATAGCTGGCGATGTGGCCGCCGAGTTCGCCATACGCCTGGTTGGCGCGCGCGACCATGGCGAGTGCATTCCACCGCATCAGCGAAGCCAGGCGTTCCTCGATGGCCAGGTCGCCGGGAAACGGCGGCTGGTCTTCCACTGCAATGGTGTTGACGTAGGGCGTGGCGAGTTCGGGCTGCCAGCCGATGCGTTGCTGCCGCGCGAGACGGGCAAGCTCCACGAGCATCTGCCGTGCGCGCTGAGGGCCATGCGTTTGCGCCAGCGCCAGGAAGGCGTCGCGCCACTCGGCGGTCTCTGCAGGATCGGGGTCGTGCGAGAGCGGCGTGTCGAGCAGCAGCGCACGCATCTGGTCGTTGGAAATCGGGGCATTCATGCCGGCACTTTAGGCCGCCATGCGGCAAATTAGCTACCGGCGCGGTCAATCCCATGCAGGCTTCGCAGCATAAAATTCCGACAACTTCAGCTTTTGCGGCATTTCATGCAACTCGACGCCATCGACCTGCGCATTCTCGACGAACTGCAGCGCGACGGCGCGCTGTCGAACGTGGAGCTGGCGCGCCGCGTGCACCTCTCGCCGTCGCCGTGCCTCGCGCGCGTGAAGATGCTCGAGGCGAATGGCGTGATCGATCGCTATGTGGCGCTCGCGAGCGCGAAGGCGCTGGGCCTGGGGCTCAACGTGTTCATCTCGATCAGCCTCACGACGCAAAGCAAGCAGTCGCTCGCCGACTTCGAAGAGCGCATCGCCGAGCACGACGAGGTGATGGAGTGCTACCTGATGACGGGCGACAGCGACTACCTGATCCGCATCGCGGTGGCCGACATGGCGGCGCTGGAGAAATTCATCCTGGAACAGCTCACGCCGATTCCAGGCATCGAGAAGATCCGCTCGAGCTTTGCGCTCAAGCAGGTCAGGTACAAGACGGCGCTGCCGCTGCCCCGGTAGGGACTCCCGGATTGCACGCAACCCGGGAGTCCCTGCGCTGAGGGCTTTCTCTTAGAGGCCGATCAGCCCGCCGTCATCCTTGGTGATGACGACCGTGGCCGAGCGCGGACGGGCGCTGCCGCCCTGCGGCCAGTGGCTGCCGAACTTGGTCGGATCGCTGATGTTCGCTGCGGCGGTTGTTTCGCCCGGGTGCTGGATGTTGACGAACAGCGCGCGGCCGTCGCCCGATTCGGCGATGCCGGTGATTTCGCAGTCCTTCGGGCCGACGAGGAAGCGGCGCAGGCCGTCGGTGCCGGGCGCCTTGCCGACGAAGGTGGCTTGGGTGCGGGTGGTGGCGCCGTCGACGTTGGTGATCGTCTTCGCGCCACCGTCGCCGAGCTTGCCCGGCAGCGCGGCCAGCAGCATGCAGTTGGTCACGTCGGTGTAGGCGCCGTCGTCCGTCTCCAGCCAGAGCAGGCCAGCCGTGGCGTGGCTGAACCACATGCCGTCCGGGCTGGAGAAGTCGTTGTCGGCGCTCAGTTGCGACACGTTGATGTCGGCCGAGGCCGTGGAGCGCGCGCCGAACAGGTACACGTCCCACTTGAAGGTGAGCGCGGCAGGGTTGGCGCCGTCGTCCGCAAAGCGCACGATGTGGCCGTTCGGGTTGCCGGTCTGCGCGGTGGCGGACGGTCCCTTGGGGTCGTTGTAGTAGCGCGGATTGGCACCGTCGGTCGCGGTGATCGGGCGCGAACTGGCGTTGGTGTTGGTGAGCGTGACGTACACGTCGCCCGTCTTCGGGTTGACGGCGGTCCACTCGGGGCGGTCCATCTTGGTCGCGCCGGCAACGTCGGCCGCGAGGCGCACGTTGACCACGACATCGGCCGCGTCGGCAAAGGGGTAGGTTGCGTTGCCGGAGGTGATGCCGTTCACGCCCAGGGAAAGTTCCAGCCAGTTGCCGCTGCCGTCGGCGTTGAAGCGCGCCACGTAGAGCTTGCCGTCGTCCATGTACTTGTCGCCGGCCGCGATGCCACCGCCGATGTCGGCCGCGTCCCAGGCCTTGGTGGAGACGAACTTGTAGATGTACTCGTTGCGCGAGTCGTCGCCCATGTACCAGACCAGCGGCTTGCCGACCACGACCGGGCCGAGGCAGGCGCCTTCGTGGCCGAAGCGGCCGAGCGCAGTGCGCTTCTTGGGCGTGCTGGCCGGGTTGAAGGGATCGATCTCGACCACCCAGCCGTAGGTGTTGGCACCGTTGCGGAAATCGTCGGTGGCGGTGGCGCCGACCACCTGGGTGTTCCAGCGGCCATAGATGCTGTCGGCCGTGTCGGGCGTGACGGTGGCCCACAGTTCGCGGCCGGTGCTCGAAACGCCGTAGCGGGTGAACGAAGTGATTTCCTTCGCACTGCGGTTGGGGTTGTCGGTGGCGGCAATGCGGCGGAAATACCCGGCCCAGTTCTCCTCGCAGGTCAGGTAGGTGCCCCAGGGCGTGGTGCCGTTGGCGCAGTTGTTGAGCGTTCCGCGGGTCTTGCTGCCGTCCGTCGAGTACTTGGTCTTCAGGTAGTCGGTCTTGGCGGCCGGACCCGAGAACGTCATTTCGGTGAGCGTGTGAACGCGGCGGTTGAAGCTCGAGTCCTGCTTGTAGCTCCAGCTGTTGCCGCTCTTGTTGACCTCGATCACGCTCACGCCGTGCAGGTAGAACTCGCGCAGCACTTCGTCTGCCACGGTGCGGACCGCCGCATTGCCCGTGCCGACGATGGTCTGGCCGGTGGGATGCAGGAACAGCGGCGTGATGGCTTCGTGGTTCATCGCGAGCAGGCCGCGCGTGGCGCTGGCCGGCTCCCACTTGTTCGAGGCGCCCATGCCGAAGAAGGTCATGCCGTCGTGGTGGTCGCCGGCACGGCGGTCATAGGTGGCGGGGGCGTCGGTACCGTCGTTGGCATAGGCCGGCACGCCGGCGGCAATCGGGTCGCCCAGGCGGTAGAGCACGCTGGCGGTGTAGCCGGCGGGCACGCTCACCACGTCGTCCAGGCTCTTGGCCACGGCACTGAAGTTGAGCTTCAGGGGTGTCGGAGCCGGTGCGGGCGCGGGGGGCGGCGGGGCCGGTGGAGCGGGAGCCGGTGCGGGGGGCAGCACGGGGAAGGCGGCGCCGCCTCCACCGCCGCCGCCGCACGCTTGCAGCAGCGCCGTGCTGGCTGTGCCCACACCCAGGCCGAACAGCTGACGCCGGCTCAGGCGCGACGCGACCAGGTCATTGAAGGACGGGTTCGCCGTGGGGTTGGTGCCGATGTCGTCGAGATCGATCGAAGGATCGTCGCTGCGGGAGTTTGCGGTCATGCGCAATGTCTTTCGTGGGTTGAACAAGAAATCAACCCGCGAAGGTAGGTACTTCGCATGACACCCGCGTGAAACGCTCAGCTTCCAGTCAGATTTGGCTCCCCCAGTCTTCGCGCACTTCGTGTCGCTACGCCAACCCCCTGCCGGGGGCGACACCAGCGGCCCGGCAGAGCCGGTTCCGCGGTGTTCCTGGAAAGGAATACCGTCCTCCTCTCCCTTCAGGGCGCGGGCAACTGCCTTGGCCAGAGGGCCCAGAGGCGCAGGGACTGGTTCATGCTCGCGGCAAGGCGGCCGGCGTCGGCGCCGGTGCCGGCGAAGTAGTCGGCGCGCACGGCACCGAGGATGGCGCTGCCGGTGTCCTGCGCCACCACCAGTTTCTGCAATTGCGCCGCGGGCCCGCTCGACGCGAGCCATACCGGCGTGCCGTACGGGATGCTCTCGCGGTCGACCGCGATGGAGCGCCCCGCCGTCAGCGGCACGCCTTGCGCGCCGCGCGGGCCGAAGGCCGCATCGACCTCGCTCATGGTCTCTTCGCGGAAGAACACGTAGCGCGGATTGCTCCACAACAGCTGAGACACGCGCTGCGGGTTCTGCGCCGCCCACGCCTTGGTGTCGTCGGGCCACTTGCCGACCTTGGCCACGCCCTGCGAGATCAGCCATTGCTGAACGCTCTTGTAGGGCTGCTCGTTGGTGGCCGAGAACGCCACGCGCACGGTGCGCTGCACGCCGTTGGCTTCGGTGATGCGAAGCCGCCCGGAACCCTGGATGTGCAGCATGAGCGCGTCGATGGGGTCGGCCATCCACGCGATCTCGCGGCCGCGCAAGGCCGCCTGCGCCTCGGGCAGGGTTTCGATTTCCTGGCGGGTGTACCAGGGGCGGCGCGGCACCAGTCCTTCGGGCGCCTGGTAGATCGGAACGCTGAAGGTGGCCGTGGGCACGCGCGAGGCCTCGTACACCGGTTCGTAGTAGCTCGTGAGTTTGCCTTCGCTCGAACCCGCGAGCGACTCGATCCGGTAGGGCTGGAGCCTCTCCGTCATCCACTGCCTCTGTTCTTCGGGCGTGGCAATGGCCAGCTGGCGCACGTCGCGGCACAGCGGCGCAAAGGCGGCGTTGGGCCGGGCGCAGTTGGCGAGCAGCGCAATCCAGGCTTCGTGCAGCGGGTCGTCGCCGAAACCCGGCAGTTCCGACCAGCCCACCGGCACCCATCGGCTCTTGGGATGCGCGAGCGAGCCGGTCAGCGGACCGAGGTCGCGCGGGGGCGTGGCGGCGGGGCGTGCCGGTGTGTCAGGCACGCGCGGCCCGACCGAGCAGCCGGCCAGCGTTGCTACGATCGCGAGCCCAACCAGCCACTGGAGTCCATTTCTCATGGGTTTGATTTTGCTTGAAGCCCTCGGGGCCGGGCTCGTGTTCATATTGATCGTCTGGTGGACCATGTTTTCGGGTCGAAGGAAGGGCGAGCTGCACGATGAGGACGAGGCCCCCGATGACGGCAACGGCCCCGCGGAAAAGAATCCGCCGCCGAAACCGTGAATTCCTTGCGTAGCCCAAAGTCGGCGCGGGGTGTCGGAAAACAGGCTATTAGCTATTACTTTAGTAGCAATCATCGCAGTATTCACGGGACTTTGCAGAATGTTTTGCTCTTTCCTCCAAGACAGGAAGGCCGTACCATCGCGTGCTCGCCGACGCTAAGCTGTCCCGCCTGATTCAACCTTGAAAGGGATTGCCATGAAAAAGTTCGTACTCGCCACCACCGCCGCTGCTCTCGTCCTGTCCGGATGTGCCGGCGGCATGACCGACACCCAACGCAACACCGGCATCGGCGCCGGCATTGGCGCACTGGGCGGCGCGGCCATCGGTTCTGCCACCGGCGGCAACCGCGGTGCCATCGGCACCGGTGCGGTGGTCGGGGCCGCAGCCGGCGCGCTGGGCGGCTACCTGTGGTCGCAGCGCATGGAAAACCAGAAGCGCCAGATGGAAGCCGCCACCCAGGGCACCGGCGTGGCCGTGACGCAAACCCCGAACAACGAGCTCAAGCTCCAGATCCCGAGTGACGTGTCCTTCGACGTCGGCCGTTCGAACATCAAGTCCAACTTCGCGCCGGTGCTCGACCAGTTCGCGAGCGGCCTGCGCAACAACCCGAATGCCGAGGTGCGCATCATCGGCCACACCGACAGCACTGGCTCGGACGCGATCAACAACCCGCTGTCGGTCGACCGCGCCGCGAGCACGCGCGACTACCTGGTGGCGCGCGGCGTGAGCGCGGCGGCTTTCCGCATCGAAGGCCGCGGCTCGCACGAACCGATTGCCGACAACAACAGCGACGGCGGCCGGGCGCAGAACCGCCGCGTCGAAATCTACGTGGGCGAGCGCGCGCCACGAGGCTGACCGGACATCGACAGATAAAAAGACAGATCAAAAAAGAACAAGCCGGCCGGGGTGGGAGCGGCCGGCGCTCATCGCCATCGTTTCAATGTCAATTCAGAGGGAAAACTCATGAGGAAGTTTGTTGTTTCGGGTGCGGCTGCGGCCGCATTGTTCGTTGTGGGGTGCGCCTCGCAATCCCCCGCGCCGGGGTCGGCCGCCGCGCCGGCTGCACAGGCGGCCGCACCAGCCAACAGCTGGACCGCGCGCCTGGCCTCGCTCAAGACCGAGCTCGAAAACTCGACCAAGGGCACGGGCGTGGTGATCGAGCAGACCACGGACAACCAGCTGCACCTCGTGATTCCCAATGAACTCTCTTTCGACGTGGGCCGTGCCAACGTGAAGCGCAACCTCGCCCAGGTGCTGGACAAGGCGGCCGAAGGCCTGCGCAGCGCCACCGCAGCCAGCGTGCGCGTGGTCGGCCACACCGACAACACCGGCAGCGAAGAAGGCAACGAGCGCCTCTCGGTGAGCCGCGCCGACAGCGTGCGCAACCACCTGGTGGGCCGTGGCGTCTCGACGACGGCCATCACCACCGACGGCCGCGGCTCGCGCGAACCCCTGGCCGACAACAGCACGCCGGCCGGCCGTGCCCAGAACCGCCGCGTCGAGATCTTCGTCGCGGAAAAAGGCTGACCCCCCAGTCTTCGCGCACTTCGTGTCGCTTTGCCAGCCCCCTTCCAGGGGGCAACACCAGCGGCCCGGCAAAGCCGGTTCCGCGGTGTTCACACGCAAGACCGAAGCTCGGGATGCCTAGAGATCCCGCAGGCGGTTGGCCAGCTCGACCGCCGATTTCACTTCCATCTTGTCGAACACGCGCGCGCGGTGGACCTCCACCGTGCGCACGCTGATCGCCAGCTGATCGGCAATCAGCTTGTTGGGCAATCCCTCGACCACGAGCCGCATCACGTCGCGCTCGCGCTCGGTCAGTTCGGCGATCCGGCCGGCCAGGCTGCGCTGCGCACGCTGGATTTCCAGCGCCCGGAGCGAGGCACTCAGCGCCTGCTCGATGCGGTCGACCAGCGCGTTGTCGGAAAACGGCTTCTCGCAAAAATCGAAGGCCCCGCGCTTCACCGCGTCCACCGCGGTCGGCACGTCGGCATGGCCCGTCAGGAAGATCACCGGCATGGCGTCCAGGAGGCCGCGTTCCGCGAGCCGGTCGAAAAGCACCAGGCCGCTGGTGCCGGGCATCCGCACATCCAGCAACAGGCACAGCGGCTGCTCGGGCAGCGGACCGTCGGCCAGGCGCTGCTCGAAAGCTTCGGCGCTCGCGAAGTGCTCGCTCTCGAGGCGGCGCGAGCGCAGCAGCCAGGCCAGCGCCTCGCGCACGCTGGCGTCGTCGTCCACGATGAAGATGAGACCGTCGATCAGCGGTTGCATATCAATTCCAAAAACGAGCGCGAAGCCTGGGGGTGAGTCATGTACTCGGCAGGGTAAACCGGAACACGGTGCCCCGGGGGCTGTTGGGCTCGAACATGAGCACGCCGCCATGCTGCTCCACCACCGTGCGGCACAGGCTGAGGCCGAGCCCCATGCCGTCGGCCCGCGTGGTGAAAAAAGGCGTGAAGAGGCGGCCCGCCACCTCTTCGCTGATGCCGCTGCCGAAGTCGGCCACCGAAAACTCGAGCCAGCGCCGCGCGTCCTCAGCGCCCGGGCCGCCGACGGCCACCACGCGCGCCACGCGCAGCCGCAGGATGCGCTCGCCGGCATTGTCCGCGGTGTCCATCGCCTGCATCGCATTGCGCGCCAGGTTCAGCAGCACCTGTTCGACCAGCGTGCGGTCGCACATGGCCTTGGGCAAGCCGTCTTCGAGCGCTACCTCGATGCTCACGCCCAGCTTGCGCGCCTGCAGCCGCACCAGCGGCAGCACCGCGTCGATCAGCGCCTGCGGTGCCGCGGCCTCGCGCGTACGGTCGCGCCGGCGCACGAAGTCGTGCACGCTGCGGATCACCTGGCCGGCACGGTCGGCCTGCTCGGCAATGCGCCGCACCGCCATGGCCACCTCGGCCTGCTCGCCCTTGGCGTGCGGGCCCAGCATGTTGAGCGACCCGGTCGCATAGCTGGCAATGGCAGCCAGCGGCTGCGTGAGCTCATGGCTCAGCAGCGAGGCCATTTCGCCGACGGTGGCGAGCCGCGCGCTGGCCTGCAGGCGCTCCTGGCTGGCCCGTGAAAGTTCTTCGACGCGGCGCTGCTCGCTGATGTCGATGAAGGCGCTCATCCAGCCGGTTTGCACGCGCTGCGCGTTGATCAGCGGAGCTTCGAAGATGAGCACCGGAAATCGCGTGCCGTCCTTGCGCATGAAGACCGACTCGAAGCCTTCGCGCGGCGGCATGCCACCCGCCAGGCGCCGGGCCTGCCGCTGCTGGTATTCGTGCGCCAGCTCGGTCGGCCAGTAGGGAGCCTCGATCGATTCGCCGCTCCCGGCCATCAGCTCCTCGGGACTGAAGCCGACCATTTCGCAGAACGCGGGATTCACGTAGGTGATGCGCCCCTGCAGGTCGCGTGCGCGCAGGCCGGTGATGACCGAATCTTCCATCGCCTTGCGGAAGGCGAGCGCATCGGCCAGGTCGCGCTCGGCGCGCAGCCGGCGGCGCGTATCGCGTGCCAGCAGCACCAGCACGGACACCAGCGCGATGGAAATGGCCGTGACCAGCGCGGTCAGCACGTTGGGGAAAAGATCGGGCGCGGCGCGCCAGCCGTCGACGCGCAGCATCAGCGCGGCACCGGGCAGGTCGATCAGCTGCTGCGAGGTGAAGACGCGCGTCCCCGTTCGGCGCGAAGTGCCGAGCGCCACCAGGCGCGTGCCGTCGGCTTCGGTGAATGCCACTTCCTGGCCGCGCGTGAGCGTGGGGCCGACCAGCTCGATGAGCGTGTCGCGCAGCGAGTAGCTGGCCACGAGGAAACCGCCCGCGTCGATGGGCAGGCAGAGCTCCATCACCTCGACACCACCCCCGCCGAGGATCGGCACGTAGTGGCTCGGCGAATAGGCCGGCGCGCCGAGCTTGCGCGCGGCCGCGCAGGCCAGCGCCACGTCCGACTGGTCGGGCCCGCGGCTCTCCTCGCCGATCAGCCGCATGCGGTAGGGCGTGTTGACGGCCTCCAGCGGACGCAGCGCGGCGTCGCGCCACTCGAGCCGCAGCCATTCGCGGTGCTCGCGCAGCAGGCCGGCCGCGGCTTCGGGCCAGTGCGTGCGGTCCAGCCCGGAGGCCTGCGTGGCACGCAGGCTCTGGGCATTGCGCTGCAGGCCGTTGCGCAGGTCGGAAACCGCATCGGCAGTGTCGCGGTCGAGTGCCGCCTGCACCTGTTCGACCTCGTGCCGCCCCGCGAGCCACACCACGGTGATCAGCAAGGCCGACACCAGGACGGCCAGGATCAGCCAGAGAAACCAGCGCTGCCACAGCGAACGCATGCGCGCGAAGGCGGACAGCGCCCACCGCGGCGGTGCGACTTGCAAGACATCCTCCATCGCTAGAGTACGCGGTGCGAGAGAACCGGCAGCTGGGCGCGCATGCGCTCGATCTGCCCGGCATCCAGGTCGAACAGCACCACGCCTTCGTCGCTGGCCTGCTGCGCCACCACCGTGCCCCAGGGGTCGACCACCATCGACTGGCCCCAGGTCTGGCGGCCGTTCTCGTGCGTGCCGCCCTGCGCGGGCGCCACTACCCAGGCCAGGTTCTCGATGGCGCGGGCACGCAGCAGCACCTCCCAGTGCGCGGCGCCCGTGGTGCGGGTGAAGGCACTGGGCACCAGCAGCAGCTCGGCGCCCTGCCTGGCCAGCGCGCGGTAGAGCTCGGGAAAGCGCAGGTCGTAGCAGACGCTCATGCCCACCCGCCAGCGGTGCCCGTCGCGGGAAGGCAGGTCGAACACCACGGGCGTGGCGCCCGGTGCGATCACGCGGCGCTCGTCGTAGCGCTCGGTGCCGTTGTCGAAATAGAACAGGTGGATCTTGTCGTAGCGCGCCACGCACTGGCCGTCGGGCGAATAGCACAGCGAGCTGTTGAAGACGTGCTCGGCATCGGCAGTCTCGATGGGCAGCGTGCCGCCGACGATCCAGAGCCCGAACTCGCGCGCCGCATCGGCAAGAAAGCCCTGCACGGCGCCGGCGCCGGCGGTTTCGCGCAGGCCCAGCTTGTCGGTGTCGCGCGCGCCCATCATGCAGAAATACTCGGGCAGCACCGCCAGCTCGGCGCCGGTCTCGGCGGCTTGGGCGAGCAGGCCGTGGGCGCGCGCGAGGTTGGCTTCGCGGGCGATGGCCGAGACCATCTGGATGGCTGCGACTTTCATTGCGTGGTCTCCGTTTTCTTGCCTGCGCCGCCCGCGGCCGGCGCGGGAAGGGCCGAGGCGTTCGGCAGGATGGATCGTGGCACCTTGGCGATCTTGGGGTCGGCCCAGGTGCCTTCGATGTGGAACTCCTGCGTGGCGGCGGTGGCGAGCGGCTTGCTCAGCACCCACTGCGCGAGGAAGGTGCCCAGCCCGATCGCCGGGTTGATGGCGGTGGCCACCAGCGCGGCGGTGCCGGCATTGATTTCGGGCACCACCACCACGCGCAGGTCTTGCGTCTCGCGCACGATGTCGGCCGAGCCATCCATCAGCGCAGCGGCGTTGACGCCCTTCATCTGCAGGTTGTTGGTGCTCGCGATGCCGTTGGTGATTCTCGCGTCGCCGCGGATGAAGTCGAAGGCGAAGCCCTGGCTGAACACATCGCGGAAATCCAGCGTGAGCCGGCGCGGCAGCGCCTGCAGGCTCAGCACCCCGAGCAGCTTGGCAAGGCCCGGGTCGGCCTTGAGGAACTGGCCCGATTCGACGTTGACCTGGATCTGGCCGCCCAGGCTCGGGTAGTCGAGCGAGAACGGCGAGCCGCGCCAGTGGACGTCGCCCTCGAGCCGTCCGCTGCCGCGCCGCAGGACCCCGGGCATGCCAAAGCGCGTGAGCAGGTTGCCGGCGTCCGCGATGTCGAGCGTGAAGGTCATGGCCGTGCGCCGCCGCTCGGACCGCCCAGGCGTGGTGACCGAGCTCGCGGCCCAGGTGCCCTTGGCCGTGAAGTTCGCCTCGGGCATGGTGAAGCTCAGTTTGTTGAGCAGCCACTCGCGGCCCGCGCCGCCGCGGTTGACGGCGTCGATTTCGGCGCGGCCCAGGCGCTTGCCCAGCAGCTCGAAATCATCGACGACGATGTCGAGCGCGGGCAGCGTGCCCGGCTCCTCGTCGAGCAGCGCTTCGACCTGCGTGGCCTCGGCCGGCGCGATCTTGAGCCGCGCGAGCCGCGCATAGAGCCGGCCGGCCTGCGCGTGGCGGTACTCGGCGTAGCCGCTGAGTTCTGTGGCGTCGATGTTGGCACGCCAGAGCGTGCCTTCGCGCGTGCCGCCGAGCACCACGTTGTGCAACGTGCGGCCCGCAATGCCGAGTTGCTGCGCGCGCACCGCGAGGCGCGTGGGCACGTAGCCCATGGCCGCGTCCTCGGTGCCGCCCGGCGCCTCCGCCGCACCGGCGCTGGTGCCCGTCTCGCCCACCAGGGCTTGCCATGCGGGCATGTCGAGCTTGGCAACGTTCACGTTGGCCAGCACGCCCCTGTCGGGCACGCTGGCGGTTTCGCCCGGTGCCAGGCCGATGGCGACGCTTCCGCGCAGCACCCGCGCATCGGCGCCCGAAATGTCGCGCACATACTGGACCGCGCCAATGCGGCCGAGTTCCATCGAGAGCTGGTCCTGCACCGCGACGGCAACACCCGCGCGGGTTTCGCGCTGCAACACCTTCTTCTCGATGCGCAGGGGCATCTGCTCGTCGGCCGTCTTCACCAGGGGCGCGGGCAACTGCAGGGCCATGCCTTGCAGCGTGCTGGTGAGAGAAAACTCGGGTGCGCCGTCGCGCATCGAGAAGGTGGCCGCGTAGGGCGTGCTGCCGCTGGCCTTGGCCGCGATCCGGGTGAGCCACTCGGCCTCGCGCGCGCCGCGCAGGCCCTCGGCCGTGGCCGTGCCCTGCGCCTTCAGTGCCACTTCGCGGTTGGCACCGGCGAAGCGGCCGCGGCCCTCGAGGCGGACGTCGCCGCCCAGCAGCCGGGCCTGGACGCCGGCCAGCGAAAAACCTGTTTCGGTAAAGCTGACCGTGCCCTTGGCCTGGGTGAATGACGGCGCTTCGGGCGCGAATTGCAGTTCGTTGTCGGACAGCACGATGCTGGCCTGGACCTTGGCCGCGTCCAAGGCGGCAAGCGGCAGTTCGAGGTGCAGGCGGTAGTCGGCCACGCCGGTGGCGCGCGCGCGGGACAGCGCCTCGCCGGTTTCGCCGGCCAGCGGGGCCCCCACGCGCAGCAGTTCACCGAGCGAGCCCTTGGCCTGGGCATCGACGCGCAGCAGCGAGGCATGGTGCGACATGTCGGCGATCTGGGCCTCGGCCTTGGTCACCTCGATGCCGGATGCGCCGGCCAGCCGCCCGCGCGCATTGCGCACCAGCATGCCCGCGCGCTCGAACACCAGCTCACCCGAGAGCCCGGTGAGCGGCGGCCAGACCGGCGTCGGCGCACCGGTGCGGACAGCGGAGGCCGCAGCCTTCGATGCCGTCGACGCGGCAATGGCCGACGTGGGCGGCACGTAGGCGTAGTTGACGTCGGCCACCTTGGCCACGATGCGGAACTCGCCCTTCTTGGGGTCCATGAAAGGCATGTCGTGCAGGTCCCCGCGCACGCGGAAATCGACGCTGCTGGCCGTGCCCTTGGTGACCGCATTGCGCACGTAGTCGCGCGTGTGCTGGGGGATTTCGAGCGGCAGGTAGCGGAACACGCGCGTTCCGTCGGCGCGCGTCAACTTGCCCTGCAGGTCGAGCACGCCAGGGTAGCGCGCGCGCCCGGACGACACGGCCGGGTCGCTGGTGCGCCAGCTGGCTTCGGCCTCTCCCTCGGCATCGGTGTTGGCGAAGCGCAGCTTGGAGACCTGCAGCTGCGCGTTGCCCTTGTCGAGCTTCCACTGGAGCTGGGCGGCGAGCCGGTCGATCGGAATCACCGGCTCTTCGAATACGCCAGGAAATTCGAGCGTGCCCTGGGCCAGCGACAGTGCCGCGGTGCCGCCGGCGTGGGTGGCCTCGAACTCGACCGTGGCGCCGCTCACGCCGGGCGAGCCGGCATGCGGGCGTTGCGGGGCCGCGGCCGTGCCGCCCGCTGTGTTGCCGGCAGCGGGTGCGGCTGCGGCTGCGGCGGTTTGCGGCGCCCCCGGCTGCGAGGCGACGCGCAGGCCGCTGACCCGCCCCTTGGCCTGGTAGCGCTCCGGCGCGCCCAGCGAGCCCTGCCAATTCAGGTCGATGCGCTCGACCAGCCCGCGCGGCGCATAGGCATCGAGTACGCGGTGCGTGGCATCGCCCAGCGGCAGGCGGTCGGCAATGAGGGCCAGCGCGGCCAGGTCGAGCCGGTCGGCGCGCAATGCGCCGTGCTCGGGCGTGCGGCCCTGCGCGGGCGAGTGCTGCAGCCACAGGTTGCCGCCGGGCCAGCGCATGCCGTCGGCGGTGTCGAACTGCAGCGCGGCGGTCGAGAACTCGAAGGTTTCTTCGTTCAGCTGGCCGGCGAGCCGCCCGGTCACCGAACGCAGCACCAGCGGCTGGAGGCCGCCGCCCAGCGAGGCGTCGATGCGGTTGAGGCCCAGGTCCGCCGCGCCGCCCACGATCTGGCCTTTCTTCATGTCGGCCCAAAGGCGCAGTGCGCCGTTGCCTTCGCGGATGCGCGCGTCGATGGAGATATAGCGGCCGAGGCGGGTGACGTCCATGTACGGTAGGTCGGCGTAGATCTGGCCGTCCCACGTCTGCCAGCGGCCGGAGCGCACCGACAGCAGCGGCTGGCGGAACTGGCCGCGCAGGGTGAAACGCTCGCCCCATCCAGCCGGCGGCGTGGCGTCGAGCCTGAGGCCATGGCGCCGGGCGGTATTGCGCGCCACGAAGCGCACGTCGCTCAGCAGCAGGGGCTCGGTCTGGCGCTGCTCGTCGGTCCAGCGCACCGTCCCGCCTTCGACGACCAGCTCGCGCTGGGCAAAAAACCAGTCGGCGGCGCGGGTCTCTCCGGTGGTGTCGGTGTCCATGTGGAGGCCGGCCACGTGCAGCTTGCCGAACACGTCGCGGCGCACGTCGACCTGCGGCCCCTCGATGTAGAGCTGCTCGAAGTTGAGGCGCCACAAAGAACGCGGCGAGACGCTCGCCACCACCCGCACGAGGCGCAGGGCTTCCCGCTTCTGGGCATCGTGCAGGACCACGTCGCGCAATTCGAAGACGGGAAAGAGGCTGTCCGAACGGGCGGTGATCGACCCGATGCGCACGGGTACCCCGATGGCCTTGCTGGCTTGCGCCTCGAGCGCGCCACGGTAATCGCCGATTCGCGGCACAATCCACGCGTGTAGGACAACCACTGACAGTGCCAGCAGAAGCCATGCAGCGATCAGTAAACCCAACAGCCAGCGCGCCGTCGCAGCGGTGATCTTGAGCAGACGTGAAGGGGAAGACGCCGTGTCGTTCATTGAGGATCGCGCTGTGTCAGGAATTATGACCGCCAGCACTCAGAGGGGTTCCACGGAAACCGATATCAGCGTGAACCAGTTGCCAGCCACGCCGCCGACCGCGATCGAGGTCGCGTTTTCTTCTTACTCGCGCTTCGTTCAGCGCCTGCGCCGCAGGTATGCGGCGGAGCTTGCATTGCTTCCTCCTGGCGCGCCGCTGCGCGAGTCGATGTCAAAGGCCTACGAGGCATTGCGCGAACGCGGGGACGGCGTCGGCGATGCGCTGCGAATTGTGCGACAGCTGGTGATGGAGCGGCTTGTAACGCTCGATTGCGATGCCCAGGCGCCGCTGGCCGTGGTGACCACCGCCGTGACCGAGCTCGCCGAATTCGCGCTCGATGTCGCCTGCCGCGACGCCTGCCAGGAGCTCGACGCCACCCATGGCGCACCGCTCGGCCCCGAAGGCCAGCGCGCGCAGCTCTGGGTGGTGGGCATGGGCAAGCTTGGCGCGCGCGAGCTCAATGTGTCGAGCGACATCGACCTGATCTACCTGTACGACCTGGACGGCGAAACCCGCGGCGACGCCGACGGCCGCGGCCGCCTCTCGAACCAGGAGTACTTTTCCCGCGCCGTGAAGCGCATCTATGCGCTGGTGGGCGACATCACCGAGCACGGCTTCGTGTTCCGAGTCGACCTGGCGCTGCGGCCGAACGGCAATTCGGGGCCGAGCGTGGTGTCGCTCGACGCCCTCGACGAGTATTTTCAGGTGCAGGGCCGCGAGTGGGAGCGCTTTGCCTGGATGAAGAGCCGGGTGGTGGCGCCGCGCGACGTCATTTCGGAAGGGCTCGCGCAGAGCCTGCGCGCCACGGTGCTGCCGTTCGTGTTCCGCCGCTACCTCGACTACAGCGTGTTCGACTCGCTGCGCACGCTGCACCGGCAGATCCGCGAGCAGTCGGCACGGCGCAGCGCGGGACGGCCCGAGCGCGCCAACGACGTCAAGCTGTCGCGCGGGGGCATCCGCGAAATCGAATTCACGGTGCAGCTGCTGCAGGTGGTGCGCGGCGGGCAGTTTCCCGAGCTGCGCACCCGTCCGACGCTCGATGCCTTGCAGCGCGTTGCGCGTGCCGGCCTGATGCCGCAGGAAACCGCCGATGCGTTGGCCGCGGCCTATGAATTCCTGCGCCGCGTGGAGCACCGCATCCAGTACCTGGACGACCAGCAGACCCACGTGCTGCCGGTGGCCGACGACGATCTGCGCTGGATCGCGCAGACCATGGGCTATGCCGACTGCTGCCCCTTTCTCGAGCAGCTCGACACGCACCGCGAGCTGGTCGCGCAGGAATTCGACAAGCTGCTCGGCGGCGTAAAGCCCTGCAACGGCAAGTGCAACGGCAAGAAGGCGGCCGCGCCCGCCGACCTGGCCGATCTGCTGGACGAGCTGCCGCCCGCCTTTGCCGCGCGCATCGGCAACTGGTGCGAGCAGCCCCGTGTCCTGGCGCTGCGCGAAGAAACGCGGGCGCGGCTGCGCCAGCTGGTGCAGCGCACCGGCCAATGGCTGAAGGAACCCGATGGCGACGGCCCCGGACAAACGCCGCGCCACGTGGACGCCGCCTTGCGCTGGGCCGATTGGATCGAGCCGCTGCTGCGGCGCGAGAGCTATGTGGCGCTGCTGGTCGAGCGTCCGGCCGTGCAGGAGCGGCTGCTGCGGCTCCTGGGCGCCGCGAAGTGGCCGGCGCGCTATCTGATGCAGCACCCGGGTGTCATCGACGAGCTCGCGAGCGACGAAATGCTGTCGGGCCGCTTCGTGGCGGCGGAATTCGAGCGCGAGCTCGAAGCGCGCCATGCCTCGCTCAGCCGGACCGGCGAAGCCGACGAGGAACGCCTGCTCAACCTGCTGCGCCACGCCCACCATGCCGAGGTGTTCCGCACGCTGGCGCGCGACGTGGACGGCCGGCTCACCGTGGAGCAGGTGGCCGACGACCTGAGCGCGCTGGCCGACACCACGCTGCGCGTGACCGCCCGCTGGTGCTGGCCGCACGTGCGCAACCGCCACCGCGAGATGCCGCAGTTCGCGATCATCGGCTACGGCAAGCTCGGCGGCAAAGAGCTGGGCTACGGCAGCGACCTGGACATCGTGTTCGTCTACGAGGACGACGACGAGCGCGCGGGCGAGGTCTATGCGGCCTATGTGCGCAAGCTGATCAACTGGCTCACCGTGAAGACGCGCGAGGGCGACCTGTTCGAGATCGACACCGCCCTGCGGCCGAACGGCAACTCGGGCCTGCTGACGACCACCTTCGAAGCCTACGAGCGCTACCAGCTCGGGCGCGGCAGCAACACGGCGTGGACCTGGGAGCACCAGGCCATGACGCGCGCTCGTTTTGTGCTCGGCAGCGCCGAACTGGGCGCGCGCTTCGACCGGGTGCGAGAGGCCGTGATCGTGTCGCCGCGCGACCGCGAGGCGCTGAAGGCCGAGATCATCGCGATGCGCGAGAAGGTGAGCGGTGCACGGCCGGTGAAGGCCGACCGCTTCGACGTCAAGCACAGCCCGGGCGGCATGGTGGACGCCGAGTTCGCGGTGCAGTTCCTGGTGCTGTCGGAGTCGGCCGGGCACCGGGAACTCATTCCCAACGTAGGCAACATCGCACTGTTGGTGCGCGCGGAAGAAGCCGGCCTGCTGCCCACCACCGTGGGCCGCAATGCGGCCGCGGCCTATCGCGAGCTGCGCCGCGTGCAGCATCGCGCGCGGCTCAACGAAGAGCCGACGCAGGTCACCCCGCCCGCATTGGCCCAGGAGCGCGACGCCATGCTGGCGCTGTGGAAGGCGGTATTTGGCTGACAGCGCCCGCACCCGCGCCGCATCGGCGATGGCCGCCTGCGCGGTGGCTGTCGCCGTTCTTCTCGCCGGCTGCGCGAGCGGCCCGCGCAGCGGTGGCGGCGCTTTCGGCGGCCGCGACGGCCCCGGCACCAGCATTCCCCCGGACCTGGACCGCGTGCCCGATGCCGAGCCCCGCGTCGAAGCCATCCGCAACAGCGGCGGCACCAGCAAACCCTACACGGTGCTGGGCCGAGCCTATCAGCCGATCACCGACGACCGGCCGTTCCGAGAATCGGGCATCGCCTCGTGGTACGGCCGCAAGTTCCACAGCGCATCGACCGCGAGCGGCGAGCCCTATGACATGTACGCCATGACGGCCGCGCACAAGACATTGCCGCTGCCCAGCTATGTGCGCGTGCGCAACCCGGCCAACGGGCGAGAGGCGATCGTCCGAGTGAACGACCGCGGGCCGTTCGTCGACGGCCGCATCATCGACCTGAGCTACACGGCGGCGCTCAAGCTCGACCTGCTGCGCGGCGTGGCGCCGGTGGAGATCGAACGCATCACGAACGAAGACATCCGCACCGGGGCGTGGCGGCGCGATTCCGGGACGGCGTATGCCTCGGCGGCCCCGGCTGCGCAGCCGCCGCGCACGACGGCGGCTGCGGCGGTGCCGGTTCCCTCGGCATGGGTCGCGCCGGTGGCCATGGATGCACCGGCTGCGTCGACGATGCCGGTCGCGCCGCAGACCGCGATGGCGCCGATGCCAGCGGCGGAGCCCCCGGCGCGGGCGATGCCACCCGCACCGGAGGCCGCACCGCCCCGGCAGATCGAGGTTGCCGAGCTGCCGCCCATGGTGCCCATTGCCCCGACTGCGCCATCCGGACCCATGGCTCGTTCGACGGCTGCGCCCTCTTCCAACGGCGCAACGGCGGGCTTCTGGGTGCAGCTTGGCGCGTTCCGCGAGCGCGACGGTGCACAGAACCTGCTGAGCGAGGCCGCGCGCGGCCTGCCCACGCTGGCACCGCAACTGCGCGTGTTCAGCGAAGCCGGCACGCACCGCCTGCAGGCCGGGCCCTTCCCCTCGCGCACGGCGGCCGGCGAGGCCGTCACGCAGCTGCGCGAGAGCCTGCGCATCGCGCCGATGGTGGTGGAACGGCGCTGAGTAATCTCAGTCGATCGCCTTGGCGGCGACAGGCATGCGCATGCCGACGTTGATGCGGTTCCAGGTGTTGATCTGCGCAACGGCGACGGTGAGTTCGGCGATCTCGACGTCGCTGAACTGCGCCTTCAGGGCGGCGAACTCGGTTTCGCGTTCGTCGTGGTCGTCGGCCAGCCGCGTGAGCGATTCGGCCCAGGCGAGCGCCGCGCGTTCGCGCTCGTTGAAGAAGCTCACTTCGCGCCAGGTGGCCAGGCTGTTGATGCGCTGCCATCCTTCGCCCTGCTTGCGCAGGTCGCGCACGTGCATGTCCAGGCAGTAGGCGCAGCCGTTGATCTGCGAGACGCGGGCGAAGACGAAATCGAGCACCGTCTTGCCGACAGTGCTCGAGTCGATGCTGGCGCTGACGGCCAGGATGGCTTCGAAGGTCTTGGGGATGGTCTTGAACCAGTTCAGGCGGGGGGTCGTGTTCATGAAAATGCTCCAGTGGATTGGGTTGTCAGAATCTGCTTCCTACCCACTGAAGACGGGAGAGCCACCGGCCCTGTGACACTCCGCGCGAACTATTTCGAAGAAAAAAGCCGCGCGATGCGCGCGAGCTTGTCCGGGTTGCGCTGTGCGCGGATGCGCACGATGCGCTCGCCCTCGATCTCGAAGGTCTGCGCCGATTCGAGTTGCCCGTCGACAAAGCGCAGCAGCCCGGGCTCGCCGTTGATCTCCACCAGCTCCATGCGCACCGAGGCGCCCATGCGGCGCCAGAGCGCGTAGTAGAGCTGCGCCAGCCGCTGGCTGCCGCGCAGGATCTTGCTGAAGCTCTGTACCTTGCCACCGCCGTCGCCGATGAGCTCGACATCTTCCGCCATGAGCGCCTTCAGCTCGTGCAGGCTGCCACGCGCAGCCGCATCGGCAAAGGCGCGCAGCAGGCGCTGGTGGGTTTCGCGCGGCACCTGGAAGCGCGGGCGCGCCTCCTGCACCTGCGCCTTGGCGCGGTGCACCAGTTGCCGGCAGGCCGCCTCGCTCTTGCCGAGGGTGCGGGCCACTTCCTCGTAGTCGGCGTCGAACACCTCGCGCAGCAGGAAGGCGGCACGCGCCTCGGGCGTCAGCCGCTCCAGCACGGCCAGAAAAGCGACCGACACGTTGTCGGCGCGTTCGAGCAACTGCTCCGGAGTGTCGGGCGCATCGGTCAGCGTCGGTTCGGGCATCCACGCGCCGATGTAGTGCTCGCGCTGGACCTTGGCGGCGCGCAGCCGATCGATCGAAAGGCGCGTGACGACGGTCACCAGCCAGGCTTCGGCGCTGTCGAAACCGGCCTTGTCGGCCTCGTGCCAGCGCAGCCAGGCGTCCTGCACCACCTCTTCGGCCTCCGCCACGGAGCCGAGCATGCGGTACGCGATGCCCTGAAGGCGTCGGCGGTGGCTGTCGAAAGTGAGGGTGGCGTCGTCCATGTCCGGCTAGACGGCTGGCAGTGTGCCTTTGTGACACGACTGCCGGTCATTTGGCCGAATCACCAGGAAACGACCCGCTGCTATGCGCCCTGGTATTCGGGTTGGGGGCCGAGGGATGCGGCCAATTCCTTGCGGTAGCGATTGAGCTCCTGCACGGTCTTGAAGCTGCGGTTCATCAAGAGGCTCAGGTTGTGCAGGATGCGCTCGCCGACCTTGCTTTCCCAGACGGCATCGAACTTGATCTGCTTGTCGAGCCAGTGCTCGAGCCAGTCCGGGTCGGGCATCCGGCTCTGGATGGTGTCGTTCGGGAACAGCGCCTTGTTGACGTGCAGGTTGGTCGGGTGCAGCGCCTGGGCGGTGCGGCGCGCGCTGGCCATCAGCACGCCGACCTTGGTGAATGCCGCCCGGGCCTCGTCGCCGAACTTTTCCATGGCGCGCTTCATGTAGCGCAGGTAGGCGCCACCGTGGCGCGCCTCGTCCTGGCTCAGCGTGGTGTAGATGTGCTTGATGACCGGCTCGGTGTGCCACTGGGCCGCACGGCGGTACCAGTGATTGAGGCGGATTTCGCCGCAGAAATGCAGCATGAGGGTTTCGAGCGGGGGGGCCGGGTCGAAGTCGAAGCGCACTTCGTGCAGTTCCTGCTCGGTGGGCGCATGCTGGGGGCTGAAGCGCTTGAGGTATTCCATCAGCACCAGCGAGTGCTTCTGCTCCTCGAAGAACCAGATCGACATGAAAGCCGAAAAGTCGCTATCGTGACGGTTGTCGCGCAGGAACATCTCGGTGGCCGGCAACGCCGCCCACTCGGTGATGGCGTTCATCTTGATGGTTTGCGCCTGTTCTTCGGACAGCAGCGAAGCATCGAACGACTGCCAGGGAATGTCCTTGTCCATGTCCCAGCGGACAGATTCGAGTTGTCTGAAGAGTTCCGGATAAAGCATCAAAATCTTTCTAAGGCCGCCGATTTTAGTCGGCCCGTTTGGCGCGCCGGTGACAGACGCGCGATGATGCGAATATGCGCTGCCTTGCGGCACGGATTCACACCCCCCATTTTTGTATCAGGAGCCCCCATGCGAACCCCCTCCCGATTGTCGGCGCCCAGGCGCTGCACTCCGGCCGCCGCACTGGCCGCATGCCTGTTTGCCCTCGGGACGGCGGGTGCGCAGACCCCATCCGCAGCCCCTGCCGCAGCGGCGTCCGCCGCCCCTGCCGACGGCGTTGCCACCGCCTGCCCCGCAACCCTGCAACACACCTTTCCGCGGCTGCAGGACGAAAAACCCCAGGATTTGTGCCAGTACTCCGGAAAAGTGGTGCTGGTGGTGAATACCGCGAGCTTCTGCGGCTTTACCCCGCAATACAAGGGCCTGGAAGCGCTGGACAGCAAATATCGCTCGCGCGGCCTGGTGGTGCTGGGCTTTCCCTCGAACGATTTCTCGCAGGAATCGGGCTCCAACAAGGAAATTGCCGAATTTTGCGAAAGCACCTTCGGCGTGAAGTTTCCGATGTTCGCCAAATCCTCGGTGCGCGGCGCCAACGCCAACCCGCTGTTCAAGCAGCTGGCGCTGGCCTCCGGCACCACGCCGAAGTGGAACTTCTACAAATACCTCATCGGGCGGGACGGCAAGGTGGTCCAGGCCTGGTCGAGCATGACGGCGCCGGACGAGGCGGCCTTCGTGAAGGTCATCGAGAGCCAGCTGGCCGCGTCGCATTGAGCCCACCGGGCGCGCAAACCAGTCGTCACAAACGTTTACCACTGGGGCGGGAACCGGGCTGGCACACTGTGCTCATATCGAGCGTGGGCAGCCAATGCCCTCCGGTTTCATGTTGCGAGGTCTTCTGGGCGTCTTGTCTGGTTGAAATCCCGAGGCGATTCTTCTCCTCCTCCCTCCCTCCCTCCTTCGCGTCGGGGCGCCTCGCAGCATTTTTGTATTTCCCTCAGGGGCGGGGCGCGGCGCGGCAACACAGGCGCCCTGAAACGAAAAAGGCGCCAGAGGCGCCTTTTTTCATGGTTGGGTGTCGACGAAGCTGGGCCGAAGCATCAGCTTGTCGTACAGCTTTGCCAGGTTGGAGTGCTGGCCGCGCCAGTCGATCTCGGGGAAGCGCAGCCCGACCCAGCCCAGCGCGCAGCCCACGGCGATATCGGACAGGCTCAGGTGGATACCGCTGCAAAAGGGCTTGTCGCTCAGCCCCTTGGCCATGGCGGCGATGCCGCCTTCGACCTTGGCGCGCTGGCGTTCGATCCAGGCCGTGCTGCGCTCGCCATCGCTGCGGCCGGTCCACGTGGACTCCAGGCGCCAGAGCACGCCGGCATCCATGACACCGTCGGCCAAGGCCTCCCAGGTCTTGACTTCGGCACGCTCGCGGCCCTGCTGCGGAATGAGCTTGCCCACGGGCGACAGGGTGTCGAGGTATTCGACGATGACGCGCGAATCGAACATCGCATCGCCGCCTTCCATGATGAGGCAGGGCACCTTCCCGAGCGGGTTGGAGTGGGCGATGGTGGTGTCGGCAGCCCAGACATCTTCGATCACGAACTGGTAGTCGAGCCGCTTTTCGGCCAGCACCACGCGCACCTTGCGCACATAAGGGCTGGCGGCCGATCCGATCAGTTTCATGAAAGCTCTCTCCCTAGGCTTTGATTTACGTTTATTCAACTTCATTTTAGGGGAACGCCAAAAGGGCGGCTTCGATCTGTCGCGAACGCACGTCGGCGCGGGCCGCCTAAAATTCGGGCATGAGCTTCTCCACCGTCTCCGCCCTCTCCCCACTTGACGGCCGCTATGCGGCCAAACTTGCGGCACTGCGCCCGCTGATGAGCGAACAGGGCTATATGCACCGGCGCGTGCAGGTCGAAGTGGCGTGGTTCATTGCGCTGTCCGACTGCGGCTTTGCCGAATTCAAGCCGCTCACGGGCGGCGCCCGCAAATACCTGCTGGGCCTGGTGGCCCACTTTTCGGAGGCCGACGCGCTGGCCATCAAGGAAATCGAGAAGACCACCAACCACGACGTGAAAGCCGTCGAATACTGGATCAAGTCCAAGTTCGACGCCCGGCCGGAACTGCTGGCCGCCGCCGAATTCGTTCACTTCGCCTGCACCAGCGAAGACATCAACAACACCAGCCATGCGCTGCAGATCCAGGCCGCGCGCGAAAAAGTGATGCTGCCGGCGATCGACGGGCTGATTGCCAAGCTGCGCGAGATGTCGCACCAGTTCGCAGGCGTGTCGATGCTGTCGCGCACGCACGGCCAGACCGCCAGCCCCACCACCGTGGGCAAGGAAATCGCCAACGTGGCGGTGCGGCTCTCGAAGGCGCGCGCGCAGATTGCCTCGGTGCAGCTGCTCGGCAAGATGAACGGCGCCGTGGGCAACTACAACGCCCACCTCGCGGCCTGGCCCGATTTCGACTGGGAGGCGTTCAGCCGCAAGGTGATCGAAACGCCCGCGCCCCTCGGCCTGGGCCTCGCCTTCCAGCCCTACAGCATCCAGATCGAGCCGCACGACTACATGGCCGAGCTGTTCGACGCCGTGGCGCGCACCAACACCATCCTGATCGACTTCTCGCGCGACATCTGGGGCTACGTGAGCCTGGGCTACTTCAAGCAGCGGCTCAAGAAGGGCGAGATCGGCTCCTCGACGATGCCGCACAAGGTCAACCCCATCGACTTCGAGAACGCCGAAGGCAACCTGGGCCTCGCCAACGCGGTGCTGCGCCACCTGAGCGAGAAGCTGCCGATCAGCCGCTGGCAGCGCGACCTGACCGACAGCACGGTGCTGCGCAACATCGGCGTGGCCTTCGGCTATGCCACGCTGGCCTACGCGAGCCTGGCCACTGGCCTGGGCAAGCTGGAGCTCAACGAGGAAGCGCTGGCCGAAGACCTCGACGCTTCGTGGGAAGTGCTGGCCGAGCCGATCCAGACCGTGATGCGCCGCTTTGGCGTGCAGGGCGCCTACGAGCAACTCAAGGAAGTGACGCGCGGCAAGACGGTGACAGCCGAGGCGCTGCACGGGCTGATCCGCTCGCTCGAGATTCCCCAGGCGGAAAAAGAAAGGCTCCTCGCCATGACGCCCGCGAGCTACGTGGGCAAGGCCGCGGAGCTCGCCAGTAGAATCTGAGGCTTCCCGCACCGACGTGCCGGCCGCCTGAAGGCGGCTGCCTGCGTCGCTTCACGCCCCTCTTCAGCCAACGCGCCGTCCCCGGCGCGCCAGCCAACAACCTGACGGGGCTCCCAAGTCCCTGTTGTTCATGCTGCGCGCGCCCCTCCGACGCCTCTGGCTCAAGGTTCACCGCTGGATCGGCCTCTCGCTCGGGCCGGTACTTGCCCTCACGGCGCTGCTCGGCGCGGTGCTGGTGGTGGCCTTGCCGATCGACCGCTACGCGCATCCCGCGCTCTTCGTCGCCCGCAGCGCGGCCGATGCGGCGCCCGCGTTGCCGCTCGAGCCGCTGCGCCAGCGCATCGTGGCCGAGTTCGGCCCCGACACCAACTTCACGCTGCGACCGCCGCGCAACCCCGGCGAGACGCTGTGGGTGTATGTACGCGGGCCTTGGGAAGGCACGCTTTACCTCGACCCCGCCAACGGCGCGGAGCAAGGCCGGCGCGGGTCGCACGAGGGCGCCTACAACCTGCTTTTCGAGCTGCACAGCAGCCTGCTGCTGGACGACACGGGCAAGGGCATCCTGGCCTTCGTGGCGCTGGCCTACCTGTTCCTGCTGCTCACCGGCGTGGTGCTCTGGTGGCCCACGCGCTGGCCGCCGTCGCTGCGCATTTCGCTCGACCGCGGCCTGCTGCGCGGGCTGTTCGACCTGCACCGCACCGGCGGCGCCGTGCTCGGGCTGCTGATTGCGGTGTCGGTCTTCACGGGCGCCTACATGGCATGGCGGCCATTGGGCAACTTCATTTCCGCCGCCATGGGCCAGGAGCCCATCAAGCCGCCCACGGTTCCCAAGGGCACGGCGGCAGGGCCCCGGCTTTCGCTCGACGAACTGGTCGCCCGCGCGCAAAACGTGTTCCCGGGCCAGCCGATCGGCTATGTGCAGGTGCCCGCCAGGCCGAACCGTCCCATGCGGGTGCGCTTCCGGCTGGCCGACGATCCGCATCCGAACGGCATCAGCTCGGTGTGGCTGCATCCGCTGACCGGCGAGGTGCTGGCCGTGCGCCGCTGGCAAGACCTCGACGCCGGCAACGGCGCGGTGGTGGTGATCTATCCGCTGCACACCGGCGTATTGGGCGGGCCGGTCCACCAGGCGGTCGTCGCGCTGCTGGGCCTGGCACTCAGCGGCCTGGGGCTGAGCGGCATCTGGCTCTGGTGGCGGCGGCGCGCCGTGGCCGCCGCGGCCCGCGGCACCGCGCTTTCCGACAGCAACCGCACGACGTCCTGAACCGGGCGTTTGCTGCGGTCGATTTTTTTGATTTCCGAGGAGAACCCGTGTTCAAGCAAAAGAAATGCGCCGCCCTGGTGATGGCGCTGTTTCCCTTCAGTTTCCAGAGCTTTGCGGCCGAGGCCGAGCCAGCGACAGATGGCACGAAGTCGCTGGAGGCGGTGACCGTCACGGGCGACTGGCTCGGCACGCCCAATGAAACCAAGGTGCTCGAGCACCCGGGCGCGCGCAGCATCATCGAGCGCAAGCAGATCCAGGAAAGCGGCTCCACCAGCGTGCGCGACGTGCTGCGCCAGGTTCCCGGCGTGCAGGTGCAGGAGAGCAACGGCACCGGCGGCAGCGACATCTCGCTCAACGTGGGCGTGCGCGGGCTGACGTCGCGCCTGTCGCCCCGCTCGACCATCCTGCTGGACGGCGTGCCGCTGGCTTATGCGCCCTACGGCCAGCCGCAGCTCTCGCTCGCACCCTTGTCGCTCGGCAGCCTGGAGGCGGTCGACGTGGTGCGCGGCGCGGGCTCGGTGCGCTACGGTCCACAGAACGTGGGCGGCATCATCAACTTCGTGACACGGGCGATTCCGAAGCAGTTCGCGGGCGAAGTGGGCGTGGGCGTCGAAAGCGCCAGCCACGGCGGCGGCCTCAAGACGATGCCCACCCTCTTCATGGGCGGCACCAACGAGAACGGCCTCGGGCTTGCGCTGCTGTATTCGGGCACGCACGGCGACGGCTTCCGCCAGAGCAACGACCACACCAGCATCGACGACCTGATGCTGAAGGGCGCCTTGCGAATTTCGAACACCGACGACATCGCCGTCTCGCTGCATCACTTCGAAGGCAAGGGCCGCATGCCGGGCGGCCTGACGACGGCGCAGTTTGCCGCGAATCCGTTCCAGTCCGACCGCCCTTTCGACGAATTCACGGGGCGGCGGACCGACGGCTCGATCAAGTACACGCACAACGACGGCGTGAACAAGTTTGAGATGCTGAGCTACTACACGGACTCGTTTCGCAGCAGCTACCTCGAGCAGGAAGGCACGGGCGCCAACGCCAACAGGCGGCGCCTTACCAGCGCGCCGCGCAGCTACAAGACCTATGCCTTCGAGCCCCGCTACTCGCGCCTGATCGATTCGGGCAGCGTGGTGCAGGAAGTCAGCGTGGGCTTGCGCTATCTGAAGGAAGAGGCCTCCGAGGTGGCGACGCGCAGCGCCTACTACCTGCCGCGCCCCGGCTTCGATGCCTACACGCTCGCCCAGCCCGCGTACCAGACCAGCAAGGGCGGCACGACCGCGCACGCGTTCTACATCGATGACCGGATCGACTTCGGCAACTGGACCATCACGCCCGGCGTGCGCTACGAATCCATCCGCTCGCACAACGACGTCTACACCCTGGCCAACAACCGGGTCACGGGCGCGAACTATCCGAAGATCGACTCCAACGAGGTGCTGCCGACGCTGTCGGTGCTCTACCGCATGAACGAGCGCTGGTCGGTGTTCGCGAATGCCGGCGTGTCGTTCGGCCCGCAGCAGTACGCCCAGCTCGCGCAGTCGACCACCGGCCTGCACCCCGAGAAAGCCAAGACGTACGAGATCGGCACGCACTACAAGGGCGAAGCCTGGAGCGGCGAGCTGACGCTGTTCAACATTGATTTCGACAAGGAACTGCAGTTGGCCCGCTCCATCACCGGCGACGTCGGCCAGTGGACCGACCTGGGCGCCACGCGGCACCGCGGCATCGAGTCAGCGCTGCGCTACGACCTTGGCACGCTGAGCGAATCGCTCAAGGGCGTGTCGGTGTCCGCGACGTACACGTACACCCAGGCCATTGCCAAGGCCGGGGCTTTTGCCGGCCGAGACCTGCCGTTCTACTCGCGCCAGGTGGCGACGCTCGGCGCACGCTACGAGCGCGGGCCGTGGACCTTCAATGCCGACGTGTACGCGCAATCGAAGCAGCGTTCGCCGGGGTCGCCGGACGACGGCGCGAACTACGTCACGATGGAAGACTCGACCGGCCGGCTCGGCAACATTCCGGGCTACGCCACCATGAACCTGCGCGCCGCGTACGACTTCGGCCCTTCGATGAGCAACCTGAAGCTAGCCGTCGGCGTCAAGAACCTGTTCGACCGCCGCTACTACAACCGCTCGGTCGACAACAACGGCGGCAAGTACGTGGGCCAGCCGCGCACGCTGTACCTGCAAGCCTCGGTGGCGTTCTGAGGAAGGCCGCGGGGGCGCATACACTCGCGCACCCATGGCCCTCAAATCCACCATCTTCAAGGCCGCCCTCGCGGTGGCCGACATCGACCACGGCTACTACGCCGACCATGCGCTGACCCTCGCGCGCCACCCGAGCGAGACCGACGAGCGGATGATGATCCGGCTCGTCGCGCTCGCGCTCAACGCGCACAAGCTGCAGGACGTGTGCCAGGGCGACGGTACGCTGGCCTTTGGCGCGGGCTTGTCGAACGTCGACGAGCCCGATGTGTGGCTGCGCGATTTCACGGGCGAGACCAAGCTGTGGATCGAGGTCGGCCAGCCGGAAGACAAGCCCATCATCAAGGCCTGCGGCAAGTCGGACGAAGTGATCGTCTACTGCTTCAATCACGCCGCCGAGATCTGGTGGCGCGGCATCGAGACCAAGCTCACGCGGCCGCAGAACCTGCAGGTGTACCGCGTGCCGACGGAGGCCTCGCAAGCGCTGGCCGCGCTGGCGCAACGCAGCATGCAGCTGCAGGCGACGATCCAGGAGAACACGCTGACGCTGGGCGACGGCACCCACAGCATCGACGTCGAACTGCTGCGCTGGAAGTAGCCCTAAACCGCCGGCATCAGCGCGCCGCAGTGCCAGCACTGCTCGAAGCCGCCTTCGATCCGCTCGCCGCACACGCACTGCCAGTTGCGCTGCGGCCTGTGCTGCGCCGCGTGCAGCACTTGCTGCGCGCGCTCGAACTGCGCTTCGTCGTCGATCCAGATTTCAGGCAGGCACTGGTCGGGCGGCAACTGGCCCATCACGGCGCCGAGAAATTCACGCTGCACCGTCGCCTCGACACCCTCCTCTCGCAACGCGTGTACCCACAGGGTCGCGATCGCGAGGTTCGGTGCTTGGGCGAGGCGGCGCATTCGGCGGCCCCTTTCAGGGCGTGTCGTCGGGGCCGAGGGGCTCGGCCGGATCGTCGGGCCATTGCGGCGGCTCGGCCTCGCGCGCGCGCTCGGCGTACTTGTTGAAACGCCAGGCGGTGTCTTCCATGGTGATGCGGCGCCAGGTCACGCGCTTTTCGGCCGGCGTCATGGCGGGCCAATGCTGGACCTCGTCGAAGCTGCGGCCGCAGCCCTTGCACTCGTCGTCGCCCTGGCTGGTGGAGCAGATCGCGATGCAGGGAGTGTCGGGCGTGCTGTGATACCAGTCGAGCCATGCGGCCCAGGCGTCAGGGGGAAAACCGAACTCGTCGACCTCGTCTTCGTGGTGGAACACCATGAGCGCGTAGACCTCGGCGAGCGCGCGCAATTCGGGCGCCAGGGTGATGCCGTCGGGCGAGGGGCTCTTCTCGCGCCAATGGTTGATGGCGGCCTCGATGTCGATGATGTGAATGGCGGCCATGAAGAGAGAGAAAACAGCGAGCGGCGATCATAGTCCGGCAATGTCCCGCCGCCGCAGAAGGTTATAGGCGCTACAAGATCCGTAGCTTCACGCCCTTTAGTGATGAGGCTTTTGAAGGCATTCCTTTTAAAGTGCCGCAAATTTCAGGTTGCCAGAGCCCCTGTCCGGATGCTCTAATCCCACCCACGAAGGGGAGTAGCTCCCGACCGCTGTCCATGGCAGCGGAAATCGACAGGTCGTCAATACGAAGCACAACACTTCCGGCCTGTCGGACACCACGTGCCCCTGGGTGCGCGTTGTCGAGCAAGACCTTCGATTTGAACCCGCGCAGGTTTGATCGAAGCGTTCCTGAGTCCCCGGTCGTCACCCCGGTCTTCGTCATCGCTTCGACCATTCCTGCATGGGATGAATCGAAAACGCGTACATGCGCCGGACTGTCGCCATCACCGAAGATGAACAGGCCGCGCACGAAGACAAGAGGAAGCTATGGAACAGTTCATGACCCCGGAATTCTGGGTCGCGGTCGGTCAGATCATCATGATCGACATCCTGCTCGGCGGCGACAACGCCGTCGTCATCGCCCTGGCCTGCCGCAAGCTGCCACCCGCGCAGCGCACCAAGGGCATTCTCTGGGGCACGGCCGGCGCCATCGTGCTGCGCGTGATATTGATCTTCTTCGCGCTCACGCTCCTGGCCATTCCATTCCTGAAGCTTGCAGGTGCGGTGCTGCTGCTGTGGATCGGCGTGAAGCTGCTGGCCCCCGAGCACGACGACGCGCACGGCAACATTGCCGCCAGCGACAAGCTGTGGGGCGCGGTCAAGACCGTGATCGTGGCCGACCTGGTGATGAGCGTGGACAACGTGATCGCCATTGCCGGCGCCGCGCAAGGCGCGGGCCAGAACCACCAGATGCCGCTGGTGATCTTCGGCCTGCTGGTGAGCATTCCGATCATCGTCTGGGGCAGCCAGCTGGTCATCAAGCTGATGGACCGGTTCCCGATCATCATCACGCTGGGCGGCATGCTGCTGGGCTGGATCGCCGGTACCATGGCCGTGTCCGACCCCGCGCTGTCGAACACCGCGGCCTGGACCTGGGTGCCGAAGGTGCCGCAGACCGACCTCATCAGGTATGCAGCCGGCGTGGGCGGTGCGCTGCTGGTGCTGGTCATCGGCAAGTGGGTGGCGGTGCGCCAGGCGCGCCAACGGCCCGCCACCGCTGCCAGCACGAGCTGACGGCCCGCAGGCATCGGCAAAAATGCTCTTCCCCTATCGGCCAGTCTCTGCCACTCTAACGACTTGAAGGAGCGCTACGTGGAAACGATCATTCTCTATGTCGACGACGCCGGCTACGCCTGCGAGCAGTTCGCCGAACTCGCTCCGGACGCGAACAGCGTCGTGGCGCGCCATTGGGTACTCGTGGCCTGTGCACCGCGCATGACGCACCGCATCAGCAAGTGGGTGAGCCACAGCGCGCGCGAGAACTGGCGCGCCAAGTGGTTCAGCAAGGTGCAGGCGCAGTTGCTGCCGGTGCTCGAACGCAATGGCGGACAGGTGACGCCGGTGCTTGCCAAGGGCCCGCTGACCGAACTCACGCAGCAACTGAAGCGCGAGCATTCGGCCACCCACGTGGTCGATGCGCGCCGTCCCAAGATCGGCGTCGACCTGGAACCGGTCACGCTCGACCAGACGCCCGCGCATCAATCGGGCTGGGCCTTTCCCGGCGCCGTGATGGGCATGGGCGCGTTGCTGGTGCTTGCGAACGAACTGGCCGAATAAGCACGGACTGCTTCACGAGAGCCCCGGTGCGGCAACGCGCCGGGGCTTTCGTCTTTTTGCGGGCCGGTGGGGTATCCTGCGGCGCATGCGCATCATCCTCAAATGGCTGCTCAGCGCCGTCGCGCTGCTGGCGGTGGCCTATCTCTACAGCGGCGTCCAGGTCAACAGCTTCGGCTCCGCGCTGATCGCCGCGGCGGTCATCGGCTTGCTCAACATGATCGTCCGGCCGGTACTGGTGGTGCTCACGCTGCCGGTCACCATCGTCACGCTGGGGCTGTTCCTGTTCGTGATCAATGCACTGCTGTTCTGGGCCGCGTCGGGCCTGCTCGCGGGCTTCCAGGTCAGCGGCTTCGTGGCTGCGCTGATCGGCTCGCTGATCTATTCGCTGCTGGGCCTGCTCATCGAAGCCGCGCTGGGCGGGCTTCTTTCCAGGCGCTGAGCGGCCGAGCCGTTCGTCACTGCCTGAGCGGCGGCTCTTCGGCCTGCCGCTTCACCAGCGCTTCCACGTCCCGCGCGCGGGTGTCGATGATCGACGCCTCGTAGTGGTCGATGGGCGCGCCGGACTTCCGCATCAGTTCCTGCGCGGCCTTGAAGCGGTCCCGCGCGGCGGGGTAGTCGAGGATGGCCACGTTCGCTTCGGCATCGGCACGCACCGCGCGCAGCGTGTCGTTCTGCGCGCCATACAGATTGGCCAGGGACCGCCAGACGGTGGCGTCGCGCGGATGGGTGGCGACCCAATCGCGCAGAACCGGCACCATGGGCGCGGGCTGGCGCGTGGCTACGGCCGCGTCGGCGGCCAGCAGCATCTCGGGCCGTTCCCTGGACTTCACATCCAGCAAAGCCGCAGCCTTGGAAGCGCCGCCGCCGGCGAGCTCGATCTCGGCATTGAGCCAGCGCGCCAACTTGGCGGCCGACGGGTCTTCCGCGGTACGTGCCGTCAGCCGCTCGGCCAGTGCGCGCGCCGCCTTGAAATCGCGCAAATCCTTGGCCGACAGCGCCGCCGCGTAGAGCGTGCCGGCCTGCTGGGCCGGGCCGCTCCTGGCGAACTCGCCGCTGGAAGCCGCGTCGACCCAGAGCCGCAGCACGTCGACACCCGGCCGCGTGAGCACGCGCGCACGCGCGGCAATCATGGCGTGGTCCATGGCCAGCGGCATGGCCGGCGCGGCATCCAGTCGGAACTGGAACCGGCCCTGCATGTCGGAGATGCGCTCTGACGTGAGCGGGTGGCTGCGCAGGTAGGGGTAGGAGCCGTTGTCGTTGAGGCGCGAGGCGTACTGCAGCTTCTCGAACATGGCGGCCGCGCCCTGCGGCGCAAAGCCGGCCTGCGTCATCACGCCGAAGCCCACGCGGTCGGCCTCGCGCTCCATGTCGCGCGAGAAGCTCAGCTGGTTCTGCATGAAGAGCGCCTGGCTGCCCATGATCACGGCCTGCCCCGCGTCGGCGTTGCGGCTCTTGCTGGCCGCGATCATGCCGAGGATCAGGCCGGCCAGCATCAAGGGCATCTGCTTGCCCTGCCGGCTCATGATGCGCGAGATGTGGCGCTGCGTGACGTGCGACAGTTCGTGGCCGAGCACGGTCGCCAGTTCGTCGCGGCTGCCCACGGTAGCGATCAGGCCCATGTTCAGGCCCAGGTATCCGCCGGGCAACGCAAAGGCGTTGACGTTGCGGTCGCGCCCCAGCAGGATGGTCCACGCAAAGCGTTCGTCCAGTTCGGGCGTGAGTTCGCCGCGCTGCCGTGCGGCGGTCAGCAGCCGCTGCCAGATTTCCTGCACGTAGGCTGCGATGACGGGGTCGTCGATGTAGTCGGTGTCGCGATAGAGCTCGCGCGCAATCTGGTCGCCCAGATTGCGCTCGGCACTGGCGGTCATTTCGCCGCCATCGCCCAGGCCCGGCAGCGCTTGCAGCTGCGCGCGGGCGGGCACCGGCAGCAAGATCTGGGACGCTATGAGAACCGTAGCGCACAGCGCCCGCAATGCGGGCGCGGCAGAACTTTTTTTCGTGGCTAAAGGAGTCAAGCGCGGCATTCCTCGTCCATGGCTCGGGCTCGTATGATGCATCTCCACACCGATCGTTCACACATGAGTTCCCTCACCCATTTTGACGCGCAGGGCCAGGCCCACATGGTCGACGTTGCGGCCAAGCCCGCCACCCACCGCGTGGCCGTGGCCACCGGCCGCATCGAGATGCAGCCTGCGACGCTGGCGCTGATCGAATCGGGAACCGCAAAGAAGGGCGACGTGCTCGGCATCGCCCGCATCGCGGGCATCCAGGCGGCCAAGAAAACCAGCGACCTGATTCCGCTGTGCCACCCGCTGGCGCTCACGCGCGTGGCCCTGGCCTTTGCGCTGGCCGAAAAAGGCAATGCCCCGCAGGTGGTCTGCACCGCGACGGTCGAGACCGTCGGGCCCACCGGTGTCGAGATGGAAGCGCTGACCGCGGTACAGGTCGCACTGCTCACCATCTACGACATGTGCAAGGCCGTGGACCGCGGAATGCGGATCACCGATGTGCATGTGCTGGAGAAGCATGGCGGCAAGTCGGGCAGCTACGTGGCGGGTTGAAGGCGAGAGGGCAGTCCCACCGGGGTCAGGGCGCATCGGCCTCGACCGGCTGGCCCTTCAGCCAGCGCTCGTACTCATTCGGAAAGGCAATGCGGAAGCGTTCCGCCTGATCCCGGGCTTCCTGGCTTCGGCCCATCAGTTCGGCGCTTTCGATCAGCTTGACGATCACGCGCGGCTCGGGTGAAAAATGCAGCGTGCGCTCGGCCAGCGCATGCAGTGTGGCCGCGTTGGCGGGGGTCACCTTGGTGAGCGTCAGTTCCGCAAAACCCACCTGCCTTGCGAAAAGCCACGATCCCTTGGCCTTGGCCAACGTGTTTTCTTCATAGGCCGGCAAGCGCTCGTCGCGCGGCAGATAGATCTGGCTGATGCGGATGTAGTCCCACGTGGCATAGCCGACCACCGCCATCAGCACAGCGGCTGAGGCGGAAGACAACACGGCCGGCTCCACCCACCGGCCTTTGTCGAAGCGCTGCTGCCGCAGGGGCGATGAAGCGTTGCGCCCGGCGGGCCACAGCATTCCCAGGCACAGCCCGAACGCCAGCTGGAACGGCCCGTACCAGAGCGGGTATTCCAGCAGGCTGTGCAATGCAATGGCCCCCAGCATGCCCCACGCCATGAGCCGCGCCGGATCGCGCTCGCGCCAGGGCCTGGCCGCAAGCACCATCCAGACGAAGCCGCCGCAGATCAGCACCGACACCGGGATGCCCAGCTCCACGGCGAGGTGCAGCGGCAGGTTGTGCGCGTTGTCCAGGATCTCGGGGAATCGCGATCCCTCGTACAGCGTGCTGTAGTGCGCGAAGCTCAGTTCGCCCCAGCCCCACCCCGTCAAAGGATGCTGGGCGATCAGCGTGAGCACGTTGCGCCACAGGATGAGCCGCGTGTGGTCGCCGGGCGCGCCCTCCTGCAAGCGCCGCATCATGCCCTCGACCTCGCCCGCCGCCAGCTGCGGCAGCACCCAGGCAATGGCGAAATAGACCGGGACCAGGGCCAGCAGTACAAGCGGCGGTGGCAGGCTGAAGTGCGTGGCAGTGCTATCGGAGGCCACGCCACGGCGCTCCCGCCGCGCAATGAAGGCAGAAACGCCCACGATCGACAGCAACTGGAGCAAGCCCGTGCGCGAGGTAGACGCCGCCGCGGCCACCAGCAACAGCATGGCCGCCGCCACCAGCCAACGCCGCGCACGCACCGAAGGCTGCGTGGCGTGAATCCACAGCGCCGCTACCAGCGCCATGCTGATCAGCGTGGCGAACTGGTTGCGCTGGCGCAGGTTGCCGTAGGCCTGGCCCAGCGCCGGCGTGGTGGTCCATGGCACCAGCGGCTCGGCCAGGCCGTAGTACTGGAGCAGGCCCAGCACCGCGCTGACCAGCCCGGCCACCAGGGTTCCCACCGCCAGCGCCGCCGAAGCCGAAGGCCCGCCGCGCGCCATGCCCACTCCAACGCAGGCCGCAGCCGCCGTGGCGCCCAGCACCACGACCGCCGGCAGCCAGGTGGCTGCGGAGTGCGGGGAGAAGAAAGAAGAAGAAAGCACGATCGCCGCCATTCCGGCCGCCAGCCAGAGCCAGACGCTCCGCGCCGGCGCGCCAGGACGAATCACCAGAACCATCGCCGCGAGGCAGGCCCAGGTTGCGAACAACTGCCAAGCCTGGACCGAAGGGCCCGCCACGAGTGGGCAGAGAAAGGGGAACGCGACCAGGCCGGCACGCAGGGCGCCAAAGGCTTTCGAAGGGAGGACGGCCACCTCGAGAGGCGCTGCACGGGACGTCATCCGGTCGATTGTGCCGGCCGGGCCGACGAATGGCTGCGGGCGGGAGACGAGCGGTAGGACCAGATCGCCCACCAAAACCTACCATCCAGCGTCACATTTAGACACGTTTGCAAAGTATTGTGCCGATGAAAACCCTCCTTGTTTCTCGCCGCCGCGCACGCCACGCCGGCTTCAGCCTCATTGAAGTGCTGATTGCAATCGTGGTGTTGTCTTTCGGTTTGCTTGGGATGGTGGGCCTGCAAGCGGCATCGCTCCAGGCCAACCGCGATGCCCGGCTGCAATCCGCTGCAACCGTTCTTGCACGCGAATTTGCCGAAATGATGCGAGGCAACAAGGCGGTCGCACTGCTTGGCACCGGCAATCCGTACATCGGCGATTTTTCGAGTCCGCTGGCTCCGGCCACGCCGAGCTACTGCTTGACAGTGGGGTCGACATGCGCGACGGCCGAAGCCACGGCACAGGCGGAACTGACCGAATGGCTGGCCCGTGTCGATGCCGAGCTTCCCGGCGCCCGCGTCAGCATCTGCCACGACTCGGCCCCTTACGGCACGACAGGCCTTCCGACCTGGACCTGCACGAGCGGTTCAACGACCGACGTCGTGGTCGTCAAGATTGGCTGGACGCGCGCCAGCACCCGCCGTGGAGATACGGCCCTCGACCAGGCCAGCGCGCCTTCTGTGGTGCTGCCCGTGACCGCCGGGAGCACGCTGTAATGCGCCGCTCGCAACAACACGTGCGCGGCTTGACGCTGATCGAGTTGCTGGTGGCAATGGTCATCGGCCTGGTGATCGTCCTGGCTGCCGTTGCCGCCCTCACTGTCGCGCGCCGCGGTTTCAACACCGTGGACGCCGCTTCGCAGTTGCGCGACAGCGGCCGTTTTGCAGCCGACCTGATCCAGCGCGTGGGCGCGCAGACAGGCTATCGCGATGTTTTCATTGCCGCCGGATTGGCGTCGGAAGATGCCGCGCGCGAAGCAAACATTGGCGGCTTCAACAATGCCCTGCTGGACGCAACCAATCCCACGACTGCATCGACCGCGCGCACGGCAAGCGTGGTGGGCTACGGAAGCGACATTCTTATCCTGCGCTATCAGGCTTCGCAGCTCTACACCAACTCGGAGGACAGCACGAAGGCCGCAGTCGCCGACCAGACCATGATCGATTGCGCGGGCAACACTGTCGCAAGTGTTCCGAATCCGAAGGACACCGATCCGGCCCAGGTCGCCCAAGCCTATGACCGCCGCATCGTCAGCATCTTCCACGTGGCGATCAGCCAGGGAGAGCCGGCGCTGATGTGCACATATTCCAGCACCGGCGCAGCCCCCTGGACCACCGTGCCGGTGATTCAAGGCGTGGAAAATTTCCAGGTGCTTTACGGCGTGGATGGCGTAACGGCCAATGCCGCTCCAGCCGCGCCGACAGCAGTGCCGGATGTGCCCGACAGCTACCTGCGGGCCGACCAGATGACGGTCGCCGGTTCTGCCAACAACACCAAAGCCAATTGGCGCCGCGTGCGAAGTATCCGCATTGGCATGGTGCTTCGCAGTGCACCCGGGTCCAGCCAGGACACGGCGGCGCAAACCTTCTTTCCCTTCGGCGCAGCCAAGGGTACCGCGACCGGCGGAGCCGGGTCGGCATTTGCCAACTCGGCCGACGTGGGCACCTCGTTCCAACCCACGCCGGATGGCCGGCTGCGCCAGACCGTCTCTTTCACGATCCACCTGCGCAACGACCAGGGCCTATGACATACCTCGCCCACAGTTCCTCGATCTCTTCTTCCGCACTGCGCAGGCGAGAGCGCGGCGCATCGCTCATTGTCGTGATGCTGATCCTGATCATCGTCTCGATCCTCGGCGTCGGTGGCGCTCAGATCGCCATGATGGCCGAACGAGGGTCGCGAAACGATCGCGACATGCAGGTCGCGTGGCAAGCGGCTGAATCTGCCCTGATGGATGCGGAGTTCGACATCCATGGGCCAGGCACGGCCAGCCGCAAGGCGCTGTTCACCGACATGCACAACACCAACGACTTCGTTGCGGGATGTGGCTCCTCCGGTAACAGCAAGGGCCTGTGCGCGCTGGTGGAAAGCGGCAAGCCTGCCTGGCTGGTCGCCGACTTCACCAGTGAGGCGACCGGCGCAAGAACCGTCCCGTTCGGCCTGTTCACCGGCCGCACCTTTGCCGCAGGCGAAACAGGCGTTCAACCCGCCAAGGTACCGCGCTACATCATCGAGCCGATCTCCGATCCGCTGAACCGCGACAAGACCTTCGACAAACCACCCACCTATGTCTACCGGGTGACAGCAATGGGCTTTGGTCCGCGCGACGACATCCAGGCCGTCGCGCAAATTCTTTACCGCGATTGAGGCGGCAGTGCACATGAACAAACACCAGAAATCTCCGCGGCGCGCCTTTGCTTCGCAAGTTGCGCGCACATGGGAGCTCGCAACCCGTCCGCATTTGTGGTCGCCCCGCCAGCGCTCGGTCGCGTGGTTCGCGTTGCCCCTGGCGGTGCTGGCAACATCCTTTGTGGTCTACAGCCAGACCACCGCACCGGCATTCAAGGCCATCAGCCTTTCGAGCGACCCTCTCTACGCAACGACCTCCGGTGACAAGCCGACGCTCGCGCTCGCTCTTTCGGTGGAGTACCCTACCGTGGGTGCTCAATACACGCCGGGCGGCGCCGACGACAACACCTACAGCAATACGAACGAGTACCTTGGCTACTACGACGCAGAGGCTTGCTACTCGTACAACAACGCCCCCACCGAGACGCCTGCAACCGGCCTGACCGCTGCCGATTACAAGCGCTTCGATCGTGTGGGGCCGGCCACCAATCGCACCTGCGCAGACGCATACCCGAATGCATTCAGTGGCAACTTCCTGAACTGGGCCGGCAACTCGGCCATCGACATGCTTCGGCTGGCGCTGTCCGGTGGAGACCGTTACATTGACACGACCGACCTGACCATTCTCCAGCGCGCGGTGATTCCGAACGGAGACCCCGTGTGCATGTGGAATAGCACCAACTTCCCAGCCAAGCGGCTTTTGCGTGGCGGTGGCGCGAGCGGAAAGGCGTTCTGGGGCGCCGTTCCGGCCGCGATGATCACCGCCGCGGGAAGCAACGATATCTATGTAGGCAACACGCTGAACCGCATGTACTTTGGGACGGCAAGAGGCGGCAGTTGTACCGACCCATCAAGCTACTCACTGGCCGGTTCGTCCGCTACATCTGCGATCGGACCCATCAGAAGCGAAACCAAACTTCCTAACGATGCTTCCCCGACTGCCTGCGCAAACGAGGGCGGAACTTGCACCTTCACCGGCATCAAGGAGGTCTGGTACGGCGCAAACAAGAAATGGAATGTCGCTCCGGTCAGCGTCAGTACGGCGTGCACCAACGGCGTCTTCGGCGACCCGATCAACGGCACGACCAAAGCGTGCTACACGCGGCCCTACACCGGTTCTTGGACCCCTCCGTCCAGCGGCTCTGGCCTTTCGACCGATGGTTTCTTCTACACCCGTGTGCAGGTTTGCCAGAAGGACAGCGCCGGCAACCTCCTAGACAACCGGGACTATCCCTTCTGCACTAAATACCCGAGCGGCAATTTCAAGCCGGGCGGCGTGGTGCAGAAATACAGCGACCAGCTACGGCTTGCGGCCTTCGGGTACCTACTCGAGCAGACGGCCAGCTACAACAACGGCCGCTATGGCGGTGTGCTGCGCGCGCCCATGAAATACGTGGGTGCGAAAACCTTCGACATCAACGGCCAGGACAGCACACCGTCTGGAGGCAATTCCAATGCCGAATGGGACGCGACCACCGGCGTGTTCAAGGCCAACCCGGACTCCAATGCCATGGGCATCAGCGGGGTTGTGAACTACCTCAACAAATTCGGCCGCACAGGCACTCCGGGCAAGTACAAGAAGTACGACCCTGTGAGCGAGCTCTACTACGAATCTCTGCGGTACATGCAGGGCCTGACGCCGAGTCCGGACGCCATCAGCGGCATCACTGATGAGTTGAAAGACGGCTTTCCGGTTTACACCGACTGGAGCAACCTCGACCCCTTTGGCGGCGGACGCACCAGCACCGGCAACTACGCCTGCCTGAAGAACAACATCGTGGTCATCGGCGACATCAATACCCATGACGGAAGCCGCTTTCCTGCGGTCAACACCGCCAACAACATTCCCAACCTCGGCACTTGGACAGGGATTGTTCAGGACTTCGAGAAGGGCGTGGTTCGGAGCTACACCGATGGCGCGGGCACCACGCGTCAAACGAGCAATCCCAACACGGTCAACGCCAATCCTAAGGGAGACGCCATCATCGGCTACTCGTATTGGGCTCACACGCACGACATTCGGGGCACCGGTTGGACCAGCGAGCCTGCCAAGCAGCGCCCGGGCTTGCGAGTCAAAACGTTCATCTTCGACGTCAACGAGTATGGCGACCAGAACAACGTCACAACACGGCGCACCCGAAACCAGTTCTTCACGGCCGCAAAGTACGGCGGCTTCGAGTCGGACAGCGGCAACCTCGGTAGCAAGCCATTCAACACCTACGGCAATCCGTTCCGGAAGGAAGACGGAACTGCCGACAACGACGTGTGGCAAGACCCGGAGAACCCGGGCGAAGCCGGTACTTATTACCTGCAAAGCAGTGCACGCGGCGTACTGAGCGCTTTCGACAGCATCTTCAGCCGGGCATCAACCACGGCGCGAAGCATTGCCGGCAGCGCCGTGGCGTCGCAGAAGCTCACGGCGGGCAACCAGATCTACCAAGGTTCTTTCGATACTTCCAACTGGTCCGGGGACTTGCAGGCGTTCAACCTCAGTGTGGACGCGAACAACAATGTCTCGATCAGTTCGACGGCCGCCTGGAGCGCAAGCGACCGCCTTGCGGCGCTCCCCGCGCCGGCCACCTCGCGGAACATCGTGGTAGGTAACGCAGGGGCAACGACGTCCCCAACGGCCACGGCATTCACCTGGGCCGCAATATCCGATGTCCTGAAAGCGCATCTCAACAAGCCTTCGCCCAGCGCCGCAGCCGACGCACAAGGCGAAAACCGCCTGAACTATCTCCGAGGCAGTTCCGCAACGAAGGCACCACCTTCCGCCGCCGCAACAACAAGTTTCTTGGCGACATCATCAACTCCGGGGTTGCGTATTCCGGTGCGCCACCCACGACCATCAGTTCGGCGAGCTACGCAGGTTTTCGTACAGACAACCTGAACCGGACGCCCGCCGTGTTCGTGGGCGCCAACGACGGCATGCTGCATGCCTTCAACGCGGGGACCGGTGACGAACTGTTTGGCTACATCCCAAGCTGGCTGGGGCCCAAACTGTCGGCGCTCACCTCCTCCACGTATGTGTCGGACCACCAAAGCTACGTCGATGCTTCGCCCGCAGTGGCTGAAGCGGAAGTGGGTTCAACCGGCACCAAGGCAGACTGGAAGACTGTGCTTGTCTCAGGCACCGGTGCAGGCGGGCGTGGTGTCTTCGCGCTCGACGTGACCAACCCGGCGGCGTTCGACGCATCGAAGGTGATGTGGGAGTTCACGAACGCGGACGATGCCGACCTGGGCTTTGTGGTGGGCAAACCTCAGATCCTCAAAATGCGCACCAGCGCAGCTGGCGCAACGGCGGCATACAAGTGGTTCGCCTTGGTTGCGGGTGGCGTCAACAACTACGTGCGAGACAGCGCAGGCGTGTTCAGTTCGACGGGCCGCCCCGCCCTCTTCTTGCTTGACCTGGCCAAGCCCGCAGGCACGGCCTGGACGCTCGGCTCCAACTATTACAAGGTATCGCTGCCGGTCGACGCGACGCTGGCGCAGACTGTGGCGCCCGGATTGATCAATTTCTCTGCCGTTCCAGGCACGCAGCGCGAGGTCACCCAAGTGTTCGCCGGCGATCTGCACGGCAATGTCTGGAAGCTCGACTTCCGGCCGTTCGGCACCACCAATTGGAACATCGACAAGCTTTCTGCTTTCAACAAGGGCACGTCCACCAGTCCCGTTCCCTACCCACTCTTCATTGCCAAGGATGGAACGGGCAAGGTCCAACCTATTTCCATGGCACCTGCCCTGATCGCCGGGCAGCGCGGCAGCAGCACCTATGTGGCATTCGGAACCGGCAAGTACCTGGAAGCCGGCGACCGTTCATCGGCACCGCAGAACTCGTTTTATGCGGTGCACGACAACGGATCGACGACGCCTGATGCGACGCCGGCCGGAGCAAGCGTGATCAGCGGGCGCGGTCGACTGCAGGCAGGAACCGTCGATGCAACTGCGCGGACCGTGGCGATTGCATCTTTTGTGTGGGGCCGCGCGATGTCTGACACGGACGCAACGCAGCGGTCCGGTTGGTACTTCGACTATTCGACCAGCGGCGAGAAGCAGATCAGCAATGCCTTGTTGAACGGCGAGACCCTGATTTTCGGCAGCCTCATACCCGGATCGAGCAGTGGAGCCAACACCTGCGGCGTAAGCGGCGGAAGCGGCAACGAGTATCGGCTGGATGTGGACACTGGAGACGGGGACTTCCGGGTATCGACCGTGGGCATCCTCGGCCAGCCGCTGGTGATCGAGCTTGCGAACTCAATCGACACTATCAGCAACAGCACTGGCCGCCGCACCCGGACCATCACGAGCCAAGTAGTGAAGCAAGGCTCCGGTGGTATCGACACCGCCACAGGCTCGGGCGACAAGACCACCAAGACGATCGTCGCCGGCCGCTTGAGCTGGCGGCAGATCAACAACTATCAGGACTTGAAGAACGCACCATGAAAAAAAGAGCGCTCACCCAAAGAGGCTTCACCCTCATCGAATTGATGATCGTGGTTGCCATCGTCGGCATCCTCGCATCAATCGCCTATCCGGCCTACCAAGACTCGGTTCTGAAAGGGCGCCGCGCGGAAGCCAGGACCGCGCTGCTGGAGTTGATGCAGCAGCAGGAACGCTACATGACGCAGCGAGGCACATATCTGGTGTTCAGCAACACGAATGGCGTGACTGTTCCGGCCGATGCTGCGACGACATTCAAGACTTTTAGCGGAGACAATTCGGCCGCGCCCCCATATCGTCTGTGGGCGGAAAGATGTCCAACCCCCGTCGGCATCACGGAGCGCGATTGCATCCGAGTGAACGCAACGCCTGTCCGGGCCGACGCTGCGGTGAATGTGCTGAGCGTCACCAGTACAGGCGTCAAAGGCTGCACCGGCAACACAACCAACACAAAGCTGTGCTGGCCATGAACGCCTCTCCTTTGAGCCGCATTGCTGGCTTTACTTTGATCGAGTTGATGGTCACTGTCGCCATTGCGGCAGTTCTGCTCGTCGTGGCGGTTCCGAGCTTCGTGAGCTTCCAGAGAAACTCCGAGCTGACTTCGGCAACCAATTCATTTGTTGCAGCCGTCAATACAGCGCGAGGCGAGGCGATGAAGCGCGGTATGAACGCCATGCTGGTGCCCACCACCGGCGCTGACTGGGGTTCGGGCTGGACAGTATTCGTAGACCAAGACCGGAGCGGCGGGCTGAATACGGGTGACACCACCGTGGTCCAGCAACCCGCATTGCCGAGTTATTTCAGCGCTTCAGGGCAAGGCACCGCGAGCGAAACCCCGGCCTACATCATGTTCGACGCCTCTGGGTACGCGAAAACCAAAACGGCTGGCTTCGGCGCCCTCACGATGACCATCGCACGCAACGACCTGAGCGGTACGGCACGCACCGAGCAGACCCGGCGCGTCGTCATTGCCAGGTCTGGGCGCGCCCGAGCTTGTAACCCAGCAATAGACAGCACGTGCACGGCGACTGCCGAAGAGTAAATTCAGACTGTCGCGTGATTTCTCCGTGAGCTCCGGATGAACTACAACGAGGTTCAGGCCGCACAGCAGTTGCCAGCGAATGTCACCGCCGAAGTTCGTCGAGCTGCATCGCTAGCGCGCTGGCGATGCAGCGCAAACCACTTCAACCATCACAGAGATCAATTAATCTTGCAACCCCGGACTTCCTCATTATGAATGGCACGGCGGGGGCAGATCAATGCGACAGACGGTGACCAGCCCACCAAATGCGGAGCTGCAGTTCCAGTCAGAGTGCCCGATGGCGCGCGACGGCCAAGTCTTGAGCTACAGCTTGAACGCATGGGAGCGTTGACGCCGCACTTGCTTGATGGCGACGTGCCCATGGACGACAACCACCTCGAAAATCGAATCCCGTCGTGGGCGTTGCACCGAGCATGGCTGTTCGACAGAAGCGAATAGACCGGCCCGCGCGCCACCGTCGCGATGGTCTGGTGCAGACGGCCCGCTTCAATGGACACGACCTGGGCACCTAATCTTTCCGAAGGCGATCGAACGCTATTCTTGAGGACCACGCAGCGGCCAAGGCTGTCCTTTTGAGAAGTACTGAGGCAAATATCCCCAACCACATAGCTCAAAGAATTCCTGCACGCTGTAAGGTTTCTTTGCAGCGGCGGCCGTGCGAATCCACTTCTCTCCAAGTGGGTCACGCGAATCAAAAGCCTCATGCGCCCGCGCACCGGTACGTATATATATTGCTTCGCTCACGGCCGCGGGCGTGCAGAGACCTAGCGCGAGCGCGAGGGACAAGGCGGGCAGTGGAGCCACACCTTCCTGAAAGATCGTCTGGATAGAACGGGCGCCCAGCACAAACAATGGTCCCATCGACGCGCGCATGACTAAGTCCGGGGTTTGCCCATGCAATAGCGGTAAGACAAGCAATATGGCAAAAGAGATCAAGCAGGTAATGTCTTGAACGATGCGCCTACGGAGAATCAACGCAAACGCTGCAAGTTCTACCAGCCAGAAGAGGAGCAGATCCGGAAGAAGATGAAATCGATTCGGAAGACAAGAAAAGCATGCGCCACCGGAAGGTAGCTCGGTTGACAGATAGGCAACCATGCAAAGTGCGATCGAAGCTCCAGCCAACACTTTGATCGCAGTGCGCCATTCCGGCAGTTCGCAGCGCTTCTCCCAAGCCAGTAACAACATCAATGGCAGCAAGCCGATCATTCCGTATGGCGACCACAGGGAAAGAAGCCCGAAACCTAACGCTGCCGCACCGAAGCCACCCTTCCGATCATTGAAAATAATTAGCCCTGCCACCAGAAAGGTGGCGATACTTTGGTGCGGGACCCAGACTAGCGCCGTGAGGAAAGACGAAAACTCGATAGGCAGTCCGAAAGCGTGTACCGCCCATGCTTCATAGTGAATTCCGAACCAAGGTGCGGCAGGAAGTCCCTGAAATTCTCGGGCAATGTGTTCAGCAAAAGTGTCCGCGCCACCCCAAACAACCAAAAGCATTGCCGCCGCGACGGACTGCCATCTTGAAACACCAAGTGCACATACTGTTCGGAAGACAAGTGCAAACCCACCGAAGAACCATGCGCCCAATGCAAAGTGTAGATCTATAGCCGGGAGCAGCTTGTGCGAGAAGGCGGGCGCCAAATAAGCGCCCAGATAAAAGCGAAGATGGCGCTCGACACCGCCCAATTCGAGCACCACCGGCCATGGCTCATTACCCAGCGCGTGAACGAGGGCCCAGTGCTTAATCCAATCCCAGGCGAAGGGTCCATTTGGAAAACCAGCCAGAAAAAGAACGATTGCTGCCGCGCATACACCAACATATGCAGCCGAGGTATTGCTTGAACGCTCGGATTGTTCGGTTAACACAAGAGTGCATGCGATGCTCAGCAAAATTGAGACGACAATCGCCATCCACCACTCTAAAAAGCCAAGGGCGAATATGAGCGCCGGCAACGCCAGATAGGCAATTTCAAGGCGCCGAGTGGTCGCTCTAGGTGCGTAGAGATGGCGAATCTCATGGGCGTCGGAACTCAGCGTCGCCGCTTGTAAATGCGCGGTCACTTTGACGAACCACAAGCAAAAATAATCGCAACTGCACGAAAGGCTCCAGCCACAAATCTTCCAGCAGGGGATGCCGCGTAGCCGTCGCCTTCTCGTCGCACGGTACCTGTCGCAAGTTGCTCTTCCAGCCTGCGCTCCACGCCACCACCATCACTGAAATAGCGCCGAAACATCAAAGAGATCTCGTCCCTGGAGACAACACCATCGGCTGCTGCTAGGTGCTCGACCATTCTGACGGAATAGGAGCGATCCACTGTTGTCGGAATCGTGAATACGAAGGCGTACACAAGCAGCAAAGTCAGCAGCGCATCCTTCGTATAGGACGACAGCGGCCGTCTTCTGTATTGCACTACGCCTTGAACAACCGCCCCGATGATTGCGACGGACATGCCTTGATAAAAAATGAAGCCACCCGGAATCAAGTGGCGCCACAGCACCAGCAGCGCTATGGATGCCAAAAAACCAACTGCAATCGACTTCATCGGCGTTTGCCTCGGCAGCACGAGCCCTCAGGCTCCCAGACCCGCGGGCAACACGAAGTTCGTTGCCTGACCGAAGCCCAGGCCTTCGCCCCAGGGCACTTGGCCGAACTCCGAATTTTCAGGACTGCACGCCCAAAGCTGGCGTTCCACCAACCAGTTCAGGCTCCACGGGAATCGATTTATCGTCCGGCGCGACTTTCTCTTCGTGATACTCGTCATCCACGTTGATAGCCCACAGCCGACTCTTGTCGACGACGCCCGTGATGATTTGATGCGCGGCCTCTTTTGCCGTCAACATTGAGTGATCTTGATTGTTGTATCGGTGCATTCCGTTGCGCCCGACCAAGAACAAGTTGGGGATGGCATCCAGTGCAGACTGAACTCGATCGAACTGCTCGTAGGCCTCGCCAAAATAGCCCGGATATGCTTTCGGTACACGGAGCACCGTGGCGTCGATAGCCTGCGAAGCGCTGACCAGTTTGATCTGCTTCATTTCCGATTGTGCGAGTTGCTTGAGCGACTCATCGCTCATCGACCACAAATCATCCCCCTCTTTGCAGAAGAATTCGAGGCCAAGCCACACAGTGTCTGGATCGCTCACCATGTAAGGGCTCCAATTGTTGAAGACCTGCACTCGGCCTACTTTGACGCCGGGTTCTTGAATATAGATCCAGTTATCGCTCAAAGCGACTGGCAGATCCTCGCGCCGATATAGAAGTCCCACTGTCATGAAATCACGATATTCGAGACGACTTGCGATGTCCGTGACTTCAACCGGCCAAGCATCTTTCGAAGCGGCAACGAGATCCTTGACGGGCATGGTAGATATGACATGCGTGCACTGTAGCCGCTGGCGCTGTCCGTCATGCGAGACCACGTCCACCGATCGCACAGCCCCTTCGGAGATTTCGATGTGTTGCGCCCGATGCTTCATCAGCAGCACACCGCCATTGCTCATGAATCGCTTGGCGACCTCTTCCCACATCTGTCCCGGGCCGAGCTTCGGGTAGACAAACGATTCGATCAGCGACGTCTGTTCGGCTTGGCCATTGTTCATCCCAAGTGCAGATTTCGCCGCATGCCACAACGCTTTGCTGACGGAAAGGCTCTTTACACGCTGGGCGCCCCAAGCTGCGCTGATTTCGCTGCAGGGCACGCCCCAGACCTTTTCGGTGTATTCCTTGAAGAATTGCCGATACAGCTTCTCGCCGAAGCGATTGATAAAGAAGTCCTGCAAAGAAGCTTCCTGCTTGATCGGATTCGCCTTGGCCGCGATGTAGCTGAACCCGAAGGTGACAGTCTTCGCCCACCCAAGCTTCCGCAGATTCCCAGCGTTGAGCTTTAAGGGGTAATCGAAGAAGCGCTCGTTGAAGTAGATCCGAGAAAGGCGACTCCGGACCATCATCACGTCATCTCTTGTCGACGGATTCACCTCCGCAAGATTTTCGGGTAATGCGTCTCTCTGCTGGCCTTGGTACTTGAAACTGAGCGACGCGCCTTCTTCTGCCTTCTCTACCGGGAGTATGGATGCCCACCATTGCATCACCCAGTCGGATTTGGAGAAGAACCGATGGCCTCCGATGTCGATCCGGTTACCTCGGTACTCAACGGTCTTAGAAATTCCGCCCACCTGGGCATCCGCCTCGACCACACAAATTCGCTGAACGCCCGCGCGCTGAAGCTCATACGCGGCCGTCAGCCCCGCAGGACCCGCGCCGATCACCACAACATTGATCTCATTCATATCTTTATCTCCTCACGCCCTCGAGAAAAGCACCAGCTTGCGCAGTGCAAAGTTGCAGACAAAGCTGGCGCCCGCCGCTCCAATCTTGGTCCAGCGGTAGTCAAGATGCAGTTGCTGGGTGCCGACTTGCATGATGAGCATCGTCAAGAGAAGGCCCGCAACTCCCAACATGGCAAATGTGAAGAACTCCGCGACAGGTTGTGCGACGCGCCGGCTCGCAAATACGAACTTCACGGAACACAGATAGACCACGACAAGACCGGCCATGAATGCTGCAACGGATGAGTGCACAACCGGCAGTCCGCACCCGGAAACGAGGATCAGGAGCACCGACGCATCCACTGCAAGCCCCACGAGCGATACGGCAAAATAGCCAACAAACTCCTTTGCGACCGACAGTGCCGAAGAGCTTGTCGCGGAGGAAATACCGTAGGAGGAATTAGCTTGCATCTACAGCCTTGTGATTGATGGTTTTCGATTTCGCTATGAGTTGTGCGCAGCTGTACAGGTAATACGTCTTCAGGGTGCTCTCGCGTCCGACTTCTGGGACGCCCGGCGTCCAGGAAGCAAGGGCCCAGCCCTCGAACCTGTTGGGCATCACGATGTATCCGAGCAGCGGATCGGCTTCGCATGTCAGCGCCAGGCTCGATACATCGGGCTCGCACGACCCCTTGTCACTTCGCAATGCGTTCAGGAGACCGCAGATCTCCCGCTGCATGTCGAACGTGGAAGTAACGTCTCTGCGACGGTCGAGTTCAATCGCGGTGCCCCGGTTGAACACAAGCCCCGCAGCTTGCACGCCGCTTGCGTAGCTGCGCCGATGCATCAACAGCCACGGTGCCAATGCGTCGCCTTGCCAGTAAACCTCGGCATCAGGCGGCACGATGTCGGAGAAAACATGCGGCCCTTGCACAGGGGTGTTCTCAACGAGCTTGGTGATTTCAAAACGACGATCCCAGTTCGCAGCAGTGAAGGCAACGAGCCCGATCAGGATCACGCCAACGAGGGTCCGTGAACGCCTTACGCACCAGATCAGTCCGATAGCGCTCATTCCAAGGAGCAGCGGTCCCACCGGCGCCTGCTGCAGCAAGATACGGGCTTTGTCGGCGGCATCTAGGGCTGAAACGCCGAGCAAGTATTCGCCCATGCGAATGGTGAGTCCGGCCTGACTCCACCAGTTATAGCCCACCGCCAACATCAGGCAGGCGGCCGAGAGCCACAGGGTGAACCGAGACAGGTGCCATCCGCGGGGGGCTCCGACGTAGAGGAGCAGGAGGCCCATCAGCATGGCCAAGCTTCCCGTGGTGAGGTCCTGGAACAGTACGGCGTAGGCCAGCAGGGCCGCAGCCAACTGCTCCAGCCGAGTGCCACGCCAGGCGCGCAGAAGCTCCGGCGCCAAGAATACCAAGGCTACAAGATGGACGAGCCACTGCACGCGCCAGAGTTGCAGCGAAGTAACGAGCACATTGGAGAGAAGATCGCTGCCCAACAAGGCCATCCCCACGCAAAGGATGCCCACTACGAAGAGTGCCTTGAGCAACATTGAGAAATATGCATCGCGCTGGCGAAGAGCCAGGGCCCCTAGCAATGCAAGATCGGCGAGCAGCGCCAGCCAACTGGCCAGCGGCCAGCTCGTCATGAAGACGAAGTTGTACCTGTCGACAAGTTGCCGCCATTCAGCGTCGTAGAAGAGGAACGCACGATCAAATGGCGCAACGGCCGAATAGCCCAAGACAAACGCCGGAATCCCAAGCGCGAGCAGCCAAAGCCAGCCACGATGTCTTTGCACCGCGAGCGCCCAGCACAAAAGTATCCCTGCCAGCGCCATCAAAGGATGGAGCAGTGCCGCGGCCGCGCAAACCATGGCAGCGGTGGCCAGTTGTCTACGACACATCAGTGTCAGCCCGAAGACCACCAGAACTTCCGCATAAGTGCGAGCCGTGAAAAAAGGCTCCGCAAAATGGATGAGAGACAAGCTGCCGTAGGTGCCGGCGGTGACAGCCAGGATGCAGCACGCCAAGGCCCGCGAGTTTTCCGGCAATACACGCCAAACAAGAAGCCCAACCGCAATGACGAACAGAATCTGTCCTATGAGCACCCCGGCCAGAGAGGACCAAGCGACACCCAAGGTGACGACAGCAAACGCATACGCCCGTCCAAAGATGCTGAAAGAGTCCTGCGAACCGTATTTGAAGAACAGGTCACCATTGAAGACCGCAGGGTCGACGTGCTTGAGGGCCTGGGCCATGTACAGCATGCCGTCATGGCGAATCCCGTTGTAGGGGTGCATCCAGGCAAAAAGCAACACCGCAACCACGGCAATCGCCCATTGACCTTTTCTCCCTGCGATCATCATTTTTGCGCGAGACAAAAAAAGCCCGCGCGAACGCGGGCCCTATGATTAGTCGTCAATGCCTGTGAATTAGGAGGCTTGGCGGCACTCGCTCGGAACGTACTTGAACTTGGTGGTATCCGCAACCGTGCATTTCCATACGATCTGCTTGGTCGGAGGCGTATTGGCGGACAGCGCACTCCCGTCGGAAGTCGGGGTCAAAACCAACGTAACGCCACCTGCAGCCGCAGTCGTAACCACGGAAATGGCACCTGCACTGCTAATGTCCATGCTGGCGACGTTCTTGGTGGATGAAACGGAAGCAGAGTCAAAGCCGAGGGTGAGACTGGAGGCCGCAGCAGCCGCGTTTTCACCGACCAGCGTCTTAGCCGCCGACGCAAGCACCATGGCTTCCGACACGCGTGCGCGCACGGTGTAGTCTTGGTACGCCGGCAGAGCCACAGCAGCCAAGATACCAATGATCGCCACAACGATCATCAATTCGATCAGGGTGAAACCCTTTTGCACGTTGCGTGCGATGGAACGACGGTTCATTCAAAAACTCCAGGTTGGTTGGTAGAGCCCGGGAACCAGCCCGGAGCGCAGTTCCTTCCGCAGCATCTGTGCCACCCGTCCGGGAGGCCACTCCGCCGGTGAATTGAACACTTTTGTCCACATTAAATTTACATCAGGTGACACATTCCGCCCCAAGATGCTACAGAACGTGACAATTTTGTCATGCCCAGCCTTCCGGCAGACTCAAAAAGTCAATACCCCGTCCGCCTTAAGCCACCGAATGTCCCGCTGCGCCAGCCCGGCCACCTGATGCGCCGCGAGCGCATCGATCTGGCCCATGATTTCTTCGGTTTCGGCCGGCTTGGTGTGGGTGATGTAGATCGGGTATTGCCTGCCCGGCTCGATGTGCGCCAGTTCGTCGGCCAGCACTCTGGGCGACAGGTGCAGGCTGCGGTCCGCCAGGGCCTGCTCGCGGTTGCTGAAGGCAGTTTCGATGACGAGCATGGCCACGTCGAGGGCGTTGACGCGGTCCCAGAAGGGGGCGTTGCGTTCGGTGTCGCCTGAAAAGACCCAGTGGGCGCCGCCTTCGGCGCGGCTGACGGCAAAGCCGCAGGCGGGCACAGTGTGCACGGCGGGCAGCACTTCGATGCGCTTGGGCGTGGCGCTGCCGAGTTGCAGGGTCTGGCCGACGGTGATGTCGTGAAAGCTCACGAAGGGGGTTTCGGGGCTGGGAATGCTCTCGAAATCGGGC